>NZ_JBLVKW010000103.1:0-21136 GCF_048270745.1 Streptomyces sp. NPDC056231
ACGGATGCCTGGCTGGGTCGACAGGGAGCCTGATCTGCCGCGGGTACGTTCGGCGGGGCGGTGGCTGGCAACACCCGGTCGCTTCTTTCCTGGAGTGGGTCGGGATGTCGGTGAAGACCAGCTGGCGAGGGCAGCAGTTGAGGAGGCCACAGCCGCGTCGGGCTGGTGCAAGGTCATTGGTGACTGGCGGTGGGACGAGCCTGCCGTCCCGCTGGATGTGCTGAAGGCGACCGTGGAAGCGGTGCACTCCGTCGGTGGGCGAGTTGCCGTGCACTGCCAGACCGGCGAGGGCTCGCGGAATGCCGTCCTGGCCGGGGCAGACAGCCTCGAACACGGGATGCACCTCGATCCGGCGCTCTTGGACCTGATGGCCGGGCAAGGCACCGCGTACGTACCGACCCTCTCAGCGTTTGCCGAGAGTGCTGAGATCTGGCAGGGCCGAGAATCCAGCGCACGGCGCTCGAACTGGCTCGAGGGCTGGCAGGGGATGATTGACAACGTTCGACTGGCGCACGAGGCGGGCGTCACCGTCCTCGCCGGAACCGACACCTTTCCCTGCGGCACGGTCGCCATGGAGTCCCAATGGCTGCTGCGGGCGGGGATGCCGACCGAAGAAGCAATCGGGGCCGCCTCGTGGACAGCACGGGACTGGCTCGGGCTGCCTGGCCTGATCGACGGAGCGCACGCCGACCTTGTCGCGTATGACCAGGACCCAACCGCAGAGCCAGAAACCCTCGGGCGACCAAAGCGAGTGATTCTTCGTGGCCGGATAGTGCGCTGACACCCACTCACTTCTTGTCCGCATGTGCCTGTTCTCAGTTTGCTTCGGCGCCTTCGGCCTGCGCCCATGCACGGGTGCTGGCGAGTCGGCAGGAGTCGGTGCCGGTCTCGATGACCGTGCCATAGAAGGTGAGCTGACCGACGATCGACGCGTTCAGCTCTACCTTCAACATCCGAACCATGACCAGCACCTTTCACCACCAGCAGCATCCCGGTGCCGCTCCGGCAAGAACCCCGGTGCCTCCCAAACTGGTCAACACCACCTACCCGTGGATTGGGGCGCCTCCCAAGCCCATCGACAAGTGACGTCACTACTGCTCGATAAAGCCACCCTGCCTGGCGGGGAGACCCAATGGCATCGCATCGCACTCGAGGTGACCGTCGGCCAGGACTGGCCCCGCATCTGAACCCTGCGGGTCGCCGGCTTGATGGGTTACATGGCCTGCGACGTGAACCGCCAGACGGCGTGCTTCAGTCCACCACGTTCGTGCCTGAGATCGGCGGCGGTCTCCTCGTACACGGTTCGCAGCTGCTCGTACCGGAGGCCCGAGACGCCGGTATCCGCGGCGGAGGCACGCAGATGTACCTCCACGGCAGTCTGTGATCGGGGGCGGTCCGGTCAGAGCACGCCCAGAGCGATGAACAGCGCCGCCAGTCCGGAGACCACCGCGGCCGTGAACAGCGCCAGGCACACGAGCAGCACGAACGCCCCGAAGACGAGCATGGCGATGGTGCCGCGGCCGACCGTCGAGGCATCATCGGCCAACGGGTCGTACAGGATCTCCACCCGGTCCGGGCCCCCGTCCGCGCCCTTGTGCCGACGGACCGCGCCCTGCGCGTCGGTGAACTCGTATTCGAACTGCAGGATGGAACTCTCGCCGCTCGGAACCGAATAGCGGCCCACCAAGGTGCCCTCTACGAGGATGCCGCGACAGCGCAGCCCCCACGCCTCACGCCAGAGCTCCCAGCCGGCACGGACCCCGTGCCGAACGGGGACGGCCAGGGAGCCGAACAGCCAGCACAGCGCGCCCAGGAACATTCGGTCGGAGCCGAAGGCCGCGGCGATCGCCATGCAGGCGAGCACCAGCCCGTACAGGGCGCCGGCGATACGCGGGGCGAGCCGACGCCAATCCAGGTCCGGCCTGGGCATCCGCTCCTCGGACACCAGCTGCGCGCCGTCGGTTTGGGGCTCGGTGTCGTCCCGGACCGGCAGGGCCCGCCGGAGCCCTTCCGCGAACGCGTGGACCGCGTGGGCGCTCCGGCAGGTCAGCGTCCAGGTTGTCGGCCCGGCCGTCTCCCCGCCGGTCAGGACGACGACGAGCCTGCGTCCCCTGCTGCCGACGGTCTCCACCCGCTCGATCGCGGCCACAGGTATACGGCGGCGCACTCCTTCCAACTCCAGGACCAGGACGCCCGCTTCCAGCCGGGCCGCAGAGCGCGCCCGTCCGCGCAGGATCACGGGGGACGACATGTTCGAGGCCATGCGGGCAGCCTAGGCCCCTACTTGTGGTCCCCTTGCCGACCAGATGAAGAGAGCGGCGGCGAGGTGGAGATCAGATAATCCGGAGGAAACGCCCTGGCAGGCGGGACTGCCACATCGAGGCCCGGTCCCACGCGATCCTGGCCGAGCAGGTCTGCCGACCACGTACCCGCTCGAACGTTTGGGCGGGGAAAGTGGCGCTGTTGGTGGGGAATTACGTGACCGCCGACACCATGCGGGATTTCGCAGAAGTCAGCTGCACCGAGAATCCCGAGCTGGGAGTTCTCATCTGACCGGGCACCCCGTAGCTCAGCGCAAGATCCCCAGACAAGCTCGACATAGGGACTGAATCATGCCCAGCGCATCCCGATCCTCGACAGCTGCTCCATCCTCTCCGATGAGAGCGTCGCGGCCCGGCTGCGTTGGTTCCCGATCCAGGCCCCCAGCCGCAGTTCGCGCTGCTCCTGGTCCTCGCCGACGATCCGTTCGACGTGTTTGCGGGGCACGCGCAGGTGCCCTTCGCGCTCGTAGAACTGGGCGGCCGCTGCCAGGATCAGCACCCATTTGTCGGCCTGCGTGCGGCGCGGCTTCGGCTTCTCGTCCTCGCCGGCGGGTTCGATCCCCAGGATGTGCTCGCACATCCACTGCTGTACGCCGGTGAGTTTGTCCCACCCGAAGCGCTGGGCACGCACCCACCGCCCGAGGTCCTCCCCCTGGTGCACCACGGCGCCGGGTTCGGTGGGCAGTTCGCGGCCGGTCTCGGCGAGGTGTTGCCGGGTGAGGTGGAAGGCGCGCTGCCATTCCACGGGCCAGAGCGGGCACCACGACGGGTCGATCTCCTCCAGCTGCTCGCGCCGCTCGTCCGGCAGCGCCCCGGCCGCCGACGCCACGGGCAGGCCCTGGGCACGCCGCTGCTCGGCGCGCGCCGGTTGTCGGCGATCCACTGCCCGAGCGGGAAGTTGGCGAGCGAGGCCGGCGACCCCCCGGCCTCCGCCGCCTGGTCCTCGCCGCCGGGCACCCGGTAGGTGAAGGGCACCTTCAGGTCGCCGTGCTCGCGGGCGTAGATGACGGCGGCCTCCACGCCCCGGCGCCAGTGCTCATGCTCGGGGTTGAGGACGCGGAGGTTGATGAACGCCGCCAGCGCGGCGGGGTCGCGGGGTGTGGAGAACTTCAGTAGAGCCTTGGCGGCACCGCTGACGCCTTCCCGTGCTGCGCCTGTTTCCTCGTTCTCATCCCCCCGTTTGCGGACCTTTGGAGAGCGGCTTGGTGCCTGCCGCTCCGCGAGGGCCTCCACGATCCGGGCGTCGTGCGCCCTGAGTGCCTCCAACAGCTTGGCCAGCCCGCCGTATGCTCGGGACGTGAGCATGTTGTCCGCCGTCTCGCCGGGCCCCAACAGCACGGGCACCACGAGGGACGCCATCTTGCCCTCGCCCGGGTGCATCCGCAGCGCCCGCCCCACTGCCTGGACCAGGTCGGGCATGGAGCCGCGCACGTCCGCGAAGTACACGGAGTCACATCGGGACGTATCAACGCCTTCTCCGAGGACTTTCACGGACCCGAGGTAGCTCTTCTCCACGACGGTGCCGTCCGTTGCGATGCCGTCGGCGAACTCCGCAAGGATGCGCCGCCGGTGGTTTACCCGGTGCTCGCCGCATAGCCAGTTGGCCCAGATGGTGCGCGGGTACAGTTCCGCTTCGGCGGCGTGCAGCACCGCTTATGGCCGGTCGGCGTACCGGTGCTCCTGGAATACCAGGAGGTGTTCGGCCAGTTCCGCTGCCGTGGCGTAAATCTGGGACGTGACCACGACCGCTGCCTGGTCGGCGGTGTAGATATCCGAGGGCTGGGGGAGGGTGCGCCGTTCCACTCGCCGTCTCTTCTCGTGATCACGGTTTCAGCGTGGGGGTCAACGATCAGGCGGCCGGCTCGGCATCGGCCATCTGGTCAGGTACCTGCGTCCCGTGTGCAGACCCAGCGGATGTGCGGTTCTCCTGCACCCAGGCACGGATGAACTGTGCGGGTTTCGTGGGACGTTTGTTCTGTGGAAAGGATCGGCGGGCGGCGGCCCCTGGCACTCAGCCGATGTCGCGGGCCGGGAGCCGGGGGCCGTCTGCGTGGCGGTGCGGGACATTCCTGCGGCAACCTTCGGGTGTACTCGGCGATTCCTCGGATACCCCGTATCCCTCAAATTATATGTCCGAAATGCGGCCTTGGTTCGGGTGCTCAGGGGGTTTCGTCGTGGTCGGGTTCCGGCTTGGGCTGGCGAACTGTTTCGCTGTGTTCGTCGGGGCGGGCGGCGCCGGGCTGTGGTCCGTCACCGCGTTCGGTGTGGCTGCCGGCGATGGCGTCTGGCCGGGTGGTTGCGGGTCCGGTGCCTTCTGACCTGCGCGATCAACCCGGCAGGGCATATCAGGCAGGTGCGGGGTGGTGGCGAGCGCGAGCGTCGCGACCGTCATGGCAACGCTGGCGGTAGTGCCGGTCCATGCGACCGCGAGGGGCAGCTGGTGCGGAATGGGTAGCCAGCGGGCGAGTGTGTCGGTGGCTGCCAGCGTGGCCGCGGCGGGTAGTGCTGCGGCGTCTCCTCGATATTGCCGCCGCCCGACTCATCTTGCGTGATCTTGACCGAGCGTCCACCAGCGGAAAGGATCTGCTGTTTGGGGGTGGTTCTGGATGCAGACCCAGGTGATTCGGCGACCCGCGTACGTGTGGCTTCCCGTCGCTGCGGGGATCGCGTTCTACGTGTGTGCGGTTTTGATCATAGGTCCGCTGGACGAGGAGCCAGCGGCGGCGTTCGCGGTCGCCGGTCTGACCGTCTTCTTCTGGGCGCTTGGATGGGACTCTGCCATCCGCAGCACTGACGACCATGTGTCGATCACGAACTTTCTCGTGACGTCGACCGTCGCTTGGACCGATGTCGAGGAAGTGACCGTGCACGACGGCCTGACCATCAAATTGAGAGACGGCCGCCCGATTGGTTCGGTCGCGTTCGGTAGTTCACTGCTGGGAGCCTTCACTGGCTATTCGACCCACCAAAGGGCGTTTCGGCTGCTCCGGGAAGCCCACCTCAAAGCGCTCCAGACGCAGGGGAGCACCAGCGAGGGGCAGGCCCTGCTCAACTGGTCCTTTGAGTGGAAGCGGCTCCTCTGCGCGCTTGCGGTTGCCTACGGTCCACTCGCAGCCATCTTCGTCCTTGTGAAGTGAGCGGGAGCGGCGGAGCAATTGTCAAATCATGTGGATGAGTGAAACTGAAGGTGCGTTCTGGGGCTGTGGCTCGGGTCAGTTCCGGCCCGCGAATTGCTCGATTGCCTTCTGGATCTCGGCCTGCATGGTCGGGCTGCCGGTGTGTCCGGCGTCCTCGACGATGACCAAGCGCGCGTCCGGCCAGGCCTGCGCCAGTTCCCAGGCCGTCATCGGCGGGCAGCCCAGGTCCTGACGGCCCTGGATGATGACGCCGGGGATCCCGGCCAGCCGCCCGGCTTCCTGGATCAGGACGCCTTCCTGCAGCCATGCCGCGTTGCTGAAGTAGTGCGCGCAGATCCTGACGAACGCCTGCTGCGTGGCTGATGCCTGGTTGCCGTGGTCGGTCGCGGTGCCGTCCTGCTCGACGGTGAGGACCGTGTCCTCCCAGGCCATCCAGTCGGCCGCAGCTTTCGACCGGACCTCGGGATCCGGGTTCTCCATCAGCCGCGCGTAGGCGGACAGCAGGTCGCCTTCGCGGTCCGCCACCGGGACGCCGTCGCGGAACCGCTGCCAGGCCTCGGGGGCGAATCGTCCGGCGCCCCGGTACAGCCAGTCGAGCTCCGAGCGTCGGGATGTCATCATGCTGATCAGGATCATCTCCGTGACGCGCTCCGGGTGGCGCTGGGCGTAGGCCAGGGCTAGCGTCGCGCCCCAGGAGCCGCCCTTGACCAGCCACCGGTCGACGCCCAGGTGCTCGCGCAGCAGCTCCATATCGGACAGCAGGTGCTCGGTCGTGTTGAGGCTCATGTCGGCGGCCGGATCGGCGGCATGTGGCGTGCTGCGACCGCAGTTGCGTTGATCGAACCGGATGACGCGGTAGCGCTCCGGGTCCCAGGCGCTGATCGGCTTGGCGCCGCCGCCTGCGCCCGGTCCGCCGTGCAGGTTCACGGCGGGCTTGCCGTCGGGGTTCCCGGAGACGTCCCAGTAGATGCGGTTTCCGTCGCCGGTGTCGAGCATCCCGCGGTCGTAAGGTTCATAGGGCGGGTAAGGGCTAGTCATGTGATGAGAGCGTAGTGACTGGACTTGCTGGTCACGCGGCCACGGTGGCAGGGCGATGGGAGTTCCGGCAGCGGGGTGCTCGGCCGGGGTCGACACTCGACGGACCTTGAGTGCGCATCCAGCCGCAGTGATCTCCTAGGCGGTGAAGCAGTCAGGGCGGGCCGCTTCGAGCGCCGCTACCGCGGCGGGTATCGCCTGATGGTCCGGTGCCATCGGATCTCGCCTTCGTGCCATTCGTCGGTGGGCGTGAGCCCGGCGGCAGTGGCGACGGCGGCGGATGCCCGATGTTCGGGGTGGATGTGGGCGATGACGGTGTGCACCGGCTGCCGGCTGAGGCAGTCGACGAGTCCTCGGGCTGCTTCGGTAGCGATGCCCTTTCCCTGCCATGGGGTCCCCACCACCCAGGCGATCTCGGCGATGGGACCGTGGTCGGAGGGGCTGACCGTCGCCTGGACGGTGCCCGTCAGGCAGAACTCGTCACGGAGCAGGATCACCCAGTTCAGCCAGGACACGGCCGGGTCGGGAGAGCCTGCGGTCATGCGCTGGTAGCGCGAGCTCAGGGCTTGCGGGTTGTCGGGAGTGCCGCCGGTGAAGGTGTGCAGGTCCGGATCGGACAGCACCACGGCCATCTCCTCGGCGTGCTCGACGCGCAGCGGCAGCAGGTCCAGCCGCCTGGTGCTGAGGCCCCGGGCCGCGAGGGCGCTCACGCCGCGACCACCTCGGGGCGTTCGACGATCTGCCCGCGTTCGAAGCGGGCTCCGGCGCGGACGAGAGCGACGAGGTGGGGTGCGTTCACGGCCCGCCACCGCTGCTGGGCGGACTCGACGAGTTTGAAGACCATGGCCAGGGCGGCGGTGCGGGAGCCGGCCCCGCGGGTGACCTTGGTCCGCAGCCGGACGGTGGAGAAGGTCGCCCGCGGCTTCGTGGACGTGCTTGAGCGCCATCCGTGCCCCCACCACGCCATCGTCGAGCGTCGACCAGAACGGGTGCGTCGCCACTTCGGTGCTCAGCCGGAGCGGCTCCGCCTGGAACCGGCGCACCTCTGCGGCCTGCTCGGCGGACCCATGCCGCCCAGGCCGTGCAGATCGTGCGCCGCCGCAGGACCATCACCACCGACAGGGTCACCCTGCAACGCGTCTACGCGGTCACCGACCTTGCCGCCCACCAGGCCGACGCTCCCGAGATCGCCCACCACGTGCGCGAACACTGGGGCATCGAGAACAAGATCCACCACGTGCGCGACACCACCTTCACCGAGGACGCCTCGCGCATGCGCACCGGGACCGCACCCCGGGCCATGGCCACGCTGCGCAACCTGGCCATAGGCGCCCTCCGCCTCACCGGCTACAACAACATCGCCGCCGGCCTGCGCAAACACAGCCGCGACGCCACCCGACCCCTGACGACCCTCGACATCACCTGATCCGATCCGACAGCCCCCTCAACGAACCGCCCCCGGGCTGACACGATCCAGCCATGGGAAACATCTACGACTACTACGCGGCCACCGACGACAGGCAAGCCCTCGCGCTGTTCGAAGACGACAGCATGGACGACCCATTCGGCACGCTCGGCCTCAAAGGAGCAGACCCCTACCTGCTCCTCGGAACCGTCGAAGCCCACCTGACAGGAGTATCCGAGGAGCAAGTGGAAGCTGACCCCCGCTTCTGCGAACTGCTCAACGACCCCGAGCACGAAGGGCCCTGGCTCGTCTCGCTCACGGACACCCTCCGTGACGCCCTCGCAGCGGCCACCCCGGAGCGCCTGCTGGAAACCGCCACCGCATGGACCCACACCGAGGACGGTGGCGGGCAGGACCCAGGGCTCTTGGCCGACTTCCTAGAACGCCTCGGCGAACTCGCCCGCGACGCCGGGCCGCGACGACGCCTGTACTGCGGCATGTCCCTGTAGGGAACCGCACATCGGGAACAAAGTCGGCGGCATCAGCCGCCGCGGTGATCAGGGACTCGACACCTCGTGATCACCCGGAGGCCGCGACTGCCTCCGTTCGATCCCGGTCGACGAACTCAACAACCACACCGGCTATCTGAACCAGTATCAACCCGGACAGATCCTCTGAACGACGCCGCCCTGCGACTCCGGCCGCGGCGGGTGATGATCTGCGGGCTTTTGCCGGTGGTGGTTCGGCATCGTGATGTCAGTTCGGTGGTGCGGTGTCTGTGCTGTTCAGCTGGTCGTGGTGAGTGGTTCGAGCGATGTCAGAGATGCCGATTTGGGGCTGACGTTTTTGGTGATGATGCGGGTCAGTTGGTTGCTGATCGGTACATCGTGAGTCACTCAGCAGCAGGACCGCGCAGCAGTCCTTGCTGTCCCGCACGCCCCAGCCCGTGCCCTGCTCGATTCGCTGGATCTCCCTGGCCAGGCAGGCGCCGGGGCGGCGGCCCTCGAGGAAGCCCGCGCGCCACCGCTGCGGTCGTCGACCGCAGCGGCAACCTGCGTGAACCACGCCGGTGATCCGAGCCGTGCCTTCCGTACCACTACGTACGGGACCCTCGTGAGCTCGAGCGGCTCCCACGCCAGCGGCACCGTATACAGCGACGTTCTGTACGTGCCCTGCACGTAGTGAGAAATTGGAGGGCCTGGTGGTCGTCGAATTGGTCCTCGGCTCCAGGCCTCCACTCGCCGTCGAGAGGATCGACCGTGCCCCCCGACCACGACATGCTGTGGCGTCGTTGCGCTCATCTGGGCCGTGTCGTGCTGCCGTTGGTAGACCAGGAGCCATGGCGGCAGGCTCGTCGCCACGAGAACCTGCAGGCCTGGGGCATCGACACGACGGTGGGCGAGCGACTGATCGAGTTCTTCGCAGCTCTGGCGACCCATGCTGTCGCAGTCGACACTTCATTGTCCGCCACAGAATTAGATGATCTGTCCCTCAAAGCCGTGGCCGACGCGGCGACCGGCAAGCGAGACTACGAACTGCTCGCCGGGCTCCCGAAAACCTTCGCCGACGAACGTGACGGACACGCCGTCAACGTCTTCCGCCTGCACATATACAGGGGCGGCCAGTCCAGCCATCGACTCACCCAGCTGAGCACGGAACTGCGGCATGCACTGCTCGTCCTCGCCGAACGCGCGCCGACACGGTTACCCACGTGTGGGGACGTCTTCCGCCGGGCGGCCGAGGCCGGTCTGCCGCTCTGAGTGCCTGCTTTCGAAGTTCCGGTGGGTGTTTGCCCAGCTGCGATCTCTCGGTTTCGTGTCAGTGAATGGTGTGACAGTGGCGGGTTCCCCGTGTGTTGCCTGGACGTACTGGTCAGTGAGTCATATGTCGGGCTCGCCGGAGGTGCTGCCACTGTCATGAGATGAGAGATCGGTGGTGTCGGTACTGTCACCGGGCTGTATAGGCGCAGGTCGCGTGCTGACACGAAATCGAGAGATCGCAGCACCGCCTCGGGTGCTGCCGAAAAATAGATCGTCAGGGTGGGCCAAGCCTCCTACCGTTCCGCCATGCAGATCGTTGTGACGCTGGACTGTGTCGACACTGAAGCGCAAGCGAACTTCTGGCTCGCCGCGCTCGCCCCGCTGGACTACCGGCGCGGCTTCCATGGACCTCCCTACCTGAGCCTGGTCGGGCCCGCTCCTGCACCAACCCTTCTCCTGCAGCACGTCCCAGAACCAAAGCAGGGCAAGAACCGCTGTCATGAGATGAGAGATCAGGGGTGTCGGTCCTGTCACCGGGCTGTATAGGCGCAGGTCGCGTACTGACACGGAATCGAGAGATCGCATTCGTGGGTTGTCGCACCCGTAGGCGGCGTCGGACGCAGCGGCCTCCTGCCGCTGCGTTCGGTCAGGTCCAGAGGCGTTGTTTCTCCTTCCGCTGGGCGGCCACGTCGGGGATGACGGCGATGGCTTCGGTGAAGCGGCTCTGCCGGATCAGCCGTTCGGCCAGGTCGGTTGCGGCCCGCTTGCCGGGCAGCGGGCGCAGGAGGGCGATGGCCTCCTCGACGCGGCCGTCCTGGGCGAGCAGCCAGGCGATGGTCATCTCGCGGTCGTCGACCTCGCTGGCCGGCAGTGCCTCGATCTCCGCGATCGCTTCTCGGGCGCGTCCCGACTCTCCCATCAGCCACCACCGGTTGGAGCGGAGCCAGGATGCCTCGTTCTCCGCGAGGAACTCGGGGCTGCGTCCTTCCGTGAGTTCAAGGGCCTTGTCGTGTAGGCCCTGGTCGGCGAGCAGGGTCAGGGTTGGCTGGAGAAGGTTTTCGTCGTAGAGGTCGTCGAACGTGTGCTCCACTGACTTGACGGCTTCATCGAACCGACCCTGGCGGATGAGCAGCCCCATCAGCGTGCTCTCGTGCCAGCCCGGATGCTTGGCGGCGATGAGGTCGCGCAGGTACGCCTCCGCTTCTCCGGCTCGGCCCAGGTTCTCCAGGGCCGTCACGTACGGGCGTACGGCGGCGTACCTCTGGGTATCGGCAAGGTCGCGAAGTTCCTCGATACGACCGTGTCGGGCCAGCAGCTCGGCATAGAACTCGACGTTGTTCTGCGGCCCGTATCGGCGTGCGGCCACGTCCGCGCCGAGCAGCCGGATTGCCTCGTCCGCGCGGCCGGACCGCTCCAGGACCCGGGCCTGTGCGGGCAGGACGTCCCACAGGTCGTCGTAGTACTGCTTCGGGTCGTGCCGGAACTCCGCTGCGATCGGGGCCAGCAGCTGCAGCACGCGCTCGTCACATTCCTGGTCTCCGGTCATCTCCACCAGGGCCCCCAGCACCCGCCTGCGGCGCAGGTGCGGACCCAGTACGCCGATCGCGTCGTCCACCCGCACGGCCCGGACCAGCGCCTCGGCATAGTCCCGCCACGCGTCGACTGCGTTCTCCCGCGGCCCCTGGGGATGCGCCAGCTCCAGCGCCTGGTCGACGCGGCCCCACCGCAACAGGACCTCGGTTCCCGCACGCACCCCCGGCTGCCAACCGGTGGCCGCGAACGGCTCCACCACTGTCCAGGCCCGCCCGAACTCCCCCATCGCGCACAGTCCCCGTACCGCACCCGCAGCGCAGAACCAGTCCTCACGTACCCGCGCCGCCTCCACCAAGGCCGCCAGGCCGCTCCGCGATGCGCTGCGCCGGGACCTGCCGGGCCAGGCGCACCACCCTGATAGCGGGATCGTGCGGATGCACCTTGTGCATGCGCACGGGCCACCGATGGTGATACGCCCGCACCTGCTTTCCCTGCCCAGTCGCGTCAGTGGTACCCGTCCGCGCAGGAGTACCGCCTCATCTGGCGCGGCCCCTACATCAAGGGGCCGGCCGACGCGCCCCTCATGCTGGGCGAGAAGGTCTACGTAGCTGATCACCGCTGAGGTGCCGTTCGGCCTTGGCGCATCACATTGCCGATGGAGGACTGCATGCGCGGATCACGGACCGTCGGCATGCCCTGAGTCAGGGCGCGCCATGACCGGGCAAGAACCGACCCCGGGTTATTACGACCTGCACATTTGACCATTAGTCATCAGCCGCTGGATTGCTGTCATCATGAGGGTGCATCAGCCGCTGACCAGCTGGAGTACTTTCCGTGACAGCACGTCGCCTCGCTCCCATCGCCCCGATCGCTACCGTCCTTCTCATTGCGTCACTTGTCGGGTGCAATCCAGGCGTAGCGGATTCAGGATCCGACTCCAAGCCGTCGGCCCTGGCCTCCCAGTCGGGCAAGGCGTCCGCAGCACCCGGCGCACCTGCAGGTGGCAATGACCTGCCCCTGGCCGAGGCCATAGCGAAGCTCCCCGCTGGGACTGAGGACCGCACCGGATACGAGCGCGACAGCTTCCACCTGTGGGTCGACGCCGACAAGGACGGCTGCGACACCAGGAAGGAAGTCCTGATCGCGGAAGCGGTCAAGGCCCCGGAGCAGGGACCGTGGTGCGCGCTGACCGGCGGCGAGTGGCTCAGCTACTACGACGAAGTCACCGTCAACGCGGCCACGAAGCTCGATATTGACCACGTTGTACCGCTCGCTGAAGCGTGGGACTCCGGTGCCTCGAAGTGGGATGCCGACCGCCGCGAGCAATACGCCAACGATCTCGACGCTGAACGCTCCTTGGTTGCCGTCACTGCGAAGACGAACCGGTCCAAAGCCGACCGGGATCCGGCCGAGTGGCTGCCGCCGGCCGCCTCCGCGCAGTGCACCTACGGCGCCGACTGGGTCGCGACGAAGCTCCGCTGGAAACTCACCGCGGACGACAAGGAGCGGGCCGCGCTCGAGAAGCTTGCCAAGGGCTGCTCCGACACGGTTGTGAAGTACGAGGCCGCTCCCTAGTTGGCAGTCGGGCGTGGCACCCTCACCGCAGTCGGACCACGGTGAGGGTCCCGTGTCGGCCCGACCCGGCCAGCAACTCCACGACCATGTCGGTCTCCACCCGCGTGTATGCGGTCGAACTGGTCAGGATGTTGTCACGTTAACGGGTGCTTGAGCATCTGACGCTGTGCCGGGGTGTTCCGGGGTGCGGTCTTGATGACTGGTTCAGGCCGCGGCGGGCAGGCCGATGCCGCCGGTGACGTGGTCCCAGATGGTGAAGCGGAGGGTCATCTCGAATCGGTGTTCGGCGGCTGTCCGGAGGTCGCGGCAGACGCGGAAGTGGGGGCTGATGCCGCTGAACGCGGACAGGAACCGTTGCGCGGATCCAGGCGAGCGGAAGCCCTTCATGGCGCGTTCGCGCTGGCGGGTGGGCTGGTGGGAGTTCTCGGCCCGGTTGTTCAGCCCCTTGTGGGCGCGGTGCTCGACCGAGCTCATCAGCGCGCGGTGGGCGACCGGGTAGCTCTTCAGCTTGTCGGTGACCAGCACCCGGGGCACGCGGCACTGCTTCTTCATCAGCTTGGCCAGGAACCGCTTGGCGGCCTTCGCGTCCCGGCGGGACTGGACCAAGACGTCCAGCACGTTCCCGTACTGGTCGACCGCCCGCCACAGGTACTGCCGCTCGCCGTTGATCTTGACGAAGACCTCGTCGAGATGCCACTTGTCGCCGACCGCGGGGCGGCGCCGGCGCAGTCCGTCGGCGTAGGACCGGCCGAACTTCAGGCACCAGCGGCGCACCGTCTCGTACGAGACGATCACGCCGCGCTGGAGCATGAGCTCCTCGACCTCGCGGAAACTGAGCGGGAAGCGGAAGTACACCCACACGCAGTGCGCGATGACCTCTACCGGGTACCGGTGACCCTTGTACGACGGCGACGCGACCGACACGACAAGCCCTCCCCAGGCACGATCAACCCGAAGATCATTTCACTCCGTCAGCCAACGTGACAGCACCCGTGGGAGACCTCGATGCCGCGCTCCAGCATCAGCTCCTCGACGTCGCGCAGGCTCAGGGCGAAGCGGTGGTACAGCCACACGCAGTGCGCGATGACCTCCCGCGGGAAGCGGAAACCCCGGTACGACGGCGCGTCCACGAGCAGCCCCTCCAGGCGATCCGACCGGACGGATGATCCTGTCACCGGAGAAGGGCCCCGCTCAACCTGACAACACCGTCGTGGCTGATCAGACGGGGATCCACTCAGGCCACTGTGGCGGGACGTTACTCACGGGGCAGAGGCCAGAGTCGCCGGGATAGCCATCCAGCGTCCCTTGGGTCGCGAAGAACCACCATGCCAGCCACACCGTCGCAACGACCACCAGTAGCGTCGGCAGTGAAACGCGGACCGCCGTTGCCGCGTGAAGCACCAGGCGTCGGCCGATGGCCCGCGCCACGAGTCCAACGAGTGCTTCGGATCCCACGAACAGAGGCAGCAAGAAGTTGAGTTCGAAGCGTCCGCCGGCCTCGTAACCCGCGTCGCAGTACGCGCGCGCCCAGACGGTCAGCGACCAGGCGACGAAGCCCACAGCAGCTCCGAACAATGCGGACACCGCCCAGGGGAGACAGGAGTTGGATCTCGGCTTGGCTGCGTCCACGACATGACACGACATCGAACACGCCATTCACGGTTCCGAGATGGGCGGGTGAGTGTCTAAGCTTTTTGTTTAACCTCGCCGGTTCACCTGACCTGCTGATCTTGCCTCCTTCGTGAGACAGCAGGGCGGCCGTTCTTCACGCTTCGAGGTGTCGAGCAACGTCGCGTGAAGGAACGGCCGCTGTGAAGAGTCTGGCTTCTGCAGGTCCCGCTGACGCCGCGCTGAGCGTGCTGTCCCACTTTCGTGTCGAGTTCTACGACTGCCTCTACTCCCGTGCGGATGCGCTTTTCGAGCTGACCGACGCAGTGCTGTGCGCCGATGGTCCGGTTGTTTCGGCTCCGTGATCGAGGGGTGCGCGATGGCGTCGGTGCTGGGAATGCTGGAGGAGCGGGAGACAGCGGCCCGGGTGCGGGTGGAGGGGCTGCGGGAGGAAGTCGCGCGGCTGGCCGGGGTGTTGGAGGCCGCGGAGATCGAGCTGGACCGGCGGGTGATCGCGCGGGAGGAGCTGCGTCCGTAAGGTTTTCTCAGTGAAATGATCTCTGTGAAGTGGTGATCCGAGGAGATGGGGCGGAGCGGACGGGGTGCACTCGGCTCCGGAAGCGTGAAGCCCCTGGTAGGACGGTTCTCACCACAAGATCGTCTGTGACAACCAGAGGCTTCACGTTGGTCACCTATGCTGCCACGACGTCCCGCGCCACATCGTCGAGTTCCTCGCCCGACTCCTCACCGCCCATCGCCGACGGATCGGGACCCCCGCGGTTCGCGTGCGCTGGGATCGCTCCGCCTTCGGGGAACCCGCCGCTGCGGAAAGGGCGGGGCCGGAACTGCGTGAACGCTGTGCGCCCGGGTGCGTCTATCTGACCCAGCGGGTCTCCACGACGCCACAGGCGTAGGCGGCCGAGTGGGCGGCCCGGTAGTTCCGCGTGGCGAGCCGGGCCCCGAAGACGCTGGTTCCCGCGCCCGCGAAACCGGGGTTGGTGAACAGCCGGAGCTCGTCGGCCAGGTCCTCTCGCAGCAGGGAGGAGACCAGGCCGGCGCCACCAAAGCAGACCAGGTCTCCGTCGGCCTGTTGCTTCGCATGTTCCACGGTGTCGGTCAGCTCGCCGTTGAGCACCGTGGTCCGTGGCCAGTCGAGTTCGGGCCTGCCCGACCGGCTCACTACAAACTTGGGGAGTGCGCCGATGGCCCGGCTGAACTCCCAGTCGGGGTCGCCGGGATGCTGCTCCGCCATCCGGCCCCAGTGCCCCAGGTAACCCTCGTCCGCCATGGGCCGGCTCAGTAGGATGCCCGAGGCACTCGCGAGCAGGCCGTTGAAGGCCGCGCGGAGGTCCGTGCTCCACGGCCAGTCGGGGCCCCAATTCCACAATTGCCAGTTGGCGTCGGACAGGCTGCTGTCGACGTAGCCGTCGATGGAGATCTGCATCGCCACAGTCAGGCGGCTCATGATTCTTCCGTCCCTTCGTCATGGTCAGGACTGCGGATGGCTCGGAGGCCGTCCCCAGTCTCACCCAACAAGTGCCAGCTGGACTCACCTGTGGGGCTCAAGAACACGAACCATCCTCTGGCATTGAAGTCCTTCGCCGTGAGGAACCTGAAGCCCAGGTCCCTGAGCAGCGGCTCTTCCCTGCCTGGGATCGTGATGCGTGATCTTGTCCACGGTGTACGCCGTCACCCGTCGTCTGCTGTCGCTGCCCGTGTTGCTGCTCCGACGTGACGTCTCCAAGGAGGCGGAGCTGCTGGTGTTGCGGCACGAGAACGCGGTCCTGCGCCGACAGGTCCCGCGCGTGCGCTACGAATCAGCCGACCGCCTGTGGTTCGCCGCGCTCTCACACGGGATACCGCGTCGCCGCTGGGTCCAGGTCGTCCCAGTCACCCCGGCCACGCTGCTGGCCTGGCACCGCAAACTCGTCGCGAAGAAGTGGGACTACACCCAACGGCGGCGACCCGGGCGTCCGCCCACGGCCCCCGCAGTCAAAGCCCTGATCCTGCGCATGGCGGCCGAGAATCCTGGATGGGGCCACCGGCGCATCCACGGCGAGCTCACCTGCGTCGGCCACCAGGAAGGCGTACGGCGAGCGGGAGAACACCCGGCTTGGCCATGTCCGTGAGCTGCGGCAGGTCCTGGAGTACACGGAGTTCGCCGAGGCGGAGGCGGAGCTGCGGGCGTGGGTGGACGCGCGGGCCTGGACGACCGGGGAGGGGCCGAAGGCCCTGTTCGACGCGGCGGCGGGGTGGCTGCGTGAGCGGCGGGTGCTGCTGCCCGGGGTAACGACGCTGGCCCGGCTGGTGGCCGCGGTGAGGGAGGCGGCGAACCAGCGGCTGTGGGACACCCTCTACGGGCTGCTGAGCACCGGTCAGCGTGCGGTGCTGGACTCCCTGCTGACGGTGCCGCCGGGCGCCCGGGTGTCGGAGCTGGACCGGCTGCGCCGGGATCCGGTGCGGATCTCCGGGCCGCAGATGAAGTGGGCGCTGGAGCGCGCGGAGGAGATCGCGGCCTTCGGGATGGGCGAGCTGGACGTGTCCGCGATACCGCCGCGGCGGCTGGCGGAGCTGTCACGGTACGGGGTCGACGGCAAAGCGTCGCTGCTGCGGCGGCACGGTGACTCCCGGCGCCTGGCCACGCTGCTGGCCACTGCGGTTTACCTGACGTCCCGGGCGGTCGATGACGCCCTGGACCTGCTGGAGGTGCTGATCGCGAC
The DNA here is from genome assembly GCF_048270745.1 of Streptomyces sp. NPDC056231. Classification (NCBI taxonomy): domain Bacteria; kingdom Bacillati; phylum Actinomycetota; class Actinomycetes; order Kitasatosporales; family Streptomycetaceae; genus Streptomyces; species Streptomyces sp. NPDC056231. Next base: position 17,095 of record NZ_JBLVKW010000103.1, read on the forward strand.
GAAGCTCCTGGCCAGAGCGGAGCGGGAGACGGCGAAGGAGAAGCTGAAGACCCTGCCGCGCGTGGAGAGGGCGTCGGCGAAGCTGGCCGCCGCATTCCAGATCGTGTTCGACACCACCAGCGAGCAGGTCGACACTGACACCGGGGAGATCAGCCCGCCCGAGGTGGAGACGCTGGAGGCGATGCGGGAGCGGATCGAGCAGGTGGTGCCCCGGAACGAGCTGGCGGCGGCGATCGCCGCGCTGTTCGAGCTGACCCCGCCGCTCGACTCAGACGCGGACGAGGCATGGCGGGCCCAGCTGGTCACCCGGTTCGGCACCGTGCGGCCGTTCCTGAAGCTCCTGGTGACGGTGGTCGACTTCGGCGCCACGCCCGAGGGCCTGCCGGTCCTGCAGGCGCTCAAGTCGCTGCCGGACCTGATGGGACGCAAGAAGGTCGGCCCGGCGGAGATCGACACCGGCCTGCTCACCGGGTCGTGGCGGCGCCTGGTGCTCTCCGCGCCGCACCTGGAGCCGGGCACGGTCGACTGGAAGGCGTACGCGTTCTGCGTGTTGGAGCATCTGCACCGGATGCTGCGGAGCAAGCAGGTGTTCGCAAAGAACTCCTCCAAGTGGGGCGACCCCCGCGCGAAGCTGCTGGACGGAGACGCATGGGAGCAGGCCAAGCCAACCGTTCTCGCCTCGCTCAACCTCCCCGCCGAGGCGGGTGAGCACCTGGCAACGCGGGCCGCGCTGCTGGACGGCACCTACCACGAGGTCGCCGCACGGGTGCCGGCGAACTCCCAGATCGTGTTCGATGACGACGGCCGCCTGCACTTCGCCGCCCTGGAGCCGGAGCCCGAACCTGCCTCCCTTCGCCAGCTGCGCGAGGCAGTGGAGGCGATGCTGCCCCGTGTCGACCTGCCGGAGGCCCTGCTGGAGGTGTTCTCCTGGACCGGCGCCGACCAGGCGTTCACCTCGGTCACCGGCGGCGAGGCCCGGCTGAAGGACCTACACGTGACGATCGCCGCGCTCCTGGTCGCGCACAGCTGCAACGTCGGCTACACCCCGGTCATCGGGGCCGCGGACGCGCTGAAGTACGGGCGCTTGTCCCATGTCGACCAGACGTATCTGCAGCTGTCGACGTACCGGGCCGCGAACGCCACGCTGATCGACTACCAGGCAGCCATCCCGCTCGCGCAGGCGTGGGGCGGCGGCCTGGTCGCCTCCGTGGACGGCATGCGGTTCGTCGTCCCCGTGCCGTCGGTGTACGCGCGGCCGAACCCGAAGTACTTCGGGCAGCCCTCTACGACCGCGACGGCGGCAAACGCCCGGAGATGATCGTTACCGACCGCCTCGTACAGCGACATTGTCTTCGGGCTGCTCACCTTGGCGGGGTTCGCGTACGCGCCGCAGCTCGCTGACCTGCCGAACCAGAGGATGTGGCGCATCGACCGCACCGCCGACTACGGCGCCTTCCAGGACACGGCCCGAGGTCGGGTCGACCTCGCCAGGATCGAACGCCACTGGGAGGACATCCTTCGGATCATCGGCTCCATCCACACCGGCGCCGTGCGCGCGTACGACGTGATCCGGATGCTGTCCCGCGACGGCCGCCCCACCCCGCTCGGCGACGCGATCGCCCACTACGGACGGATCGCCAAGACCCTGCACATCCTGCGCCTGGCCGACGAGCCCGGCTACCGCAGGCAGATCAAGAGCCAGGCGAACCTCCAGGAGGGCCGCCACTCCCTCGCCCGGAAGATCTTCCACGGCCGCTCAGGGCAGCTCTACCAGCGCTACCAGGACGGCATGGAAGACCAGATCGGCGCCCTGGGCCTGGTCCTCAACGCCCTCGTGCTGTTCAACACGCGGTACATGGACGCCGCGGTGAACCAGCTCCGGGCGGACGGCTTCGACGCCCGTGACGAGGACGTGGCCCGACTCTCGCCGTTCGTTCGGCACCACACCAACATGCTCGGCCGGTACTCGTTCCAGCTGCCTGAACTGTCCGGCAGGCTGCGCCCGCTGCGGGACAAGGACGCCACCGACGACGAATAACACCAAGGAGCAGCGGTCTCGGAGGTTTCCGATCGGCACACGAGATCCTCGATAACCTTGCTCTCCACAGCGGGACTTGGGCCACGTGGCTAGGGGGATTACGTATGCCGAACTCTTCAGGCACCACCGGCGGAAATGCGAGCGGAAGCTCTGCGGCCAATGGAGCGGGTGCTCAGCCCCCTGCTGCCGCACAAGCCGCGCAGGGGGCACCAGGGGCCCCCGCACCGGCTCCACAGTCCCCTCCGACTCCCTCCACCACGCCGCCGCCGGGGACAGCACCAACGCCAGCCGGTTCGTCGGCCACCCCGTCGGCCTCGGCAGGGGCGCCGACCGCGCCTTCGGCGAGCGGCACGCCGTCTGCACCTGCCAGCGATCCGGAATCGAGATGGAGGCACAAGCCCAACCTCATCGGCCTGCTGACCCTGGTCGCCACCGTCGTGGGCATCGTTCTCGCGATCTATTACGGCAACGACTCCTCCGAGTCGGGGCAGTCGCAGGCGAAGAGCGGAGATGTACAAGCAAGCACGGGTGTGTCAGAGGCGGCCCGCCAGCCCAATCTCAAGGTCGCGAGGATCGCCGCCTACATCAAGGAGGGCATCGAGGGCAAGGAGCAGACCGATGAGGGACAAGAGGCCCTCACGGATCTGCGGGGCCCGCATCTGGACATCACGTTTGAGAACCGAGCCCCTGGTCCGTCTCTGATCACCAAAGCTACGCTGCGGGTTCGTGAGGCCGGAGTACTGACGGGGTGCCATCAGATCGGAGGCGAGCTGGCGATCTCCATGAATTACGACTTCCCCCTGCCCGACGAGCTGCCGAAGACGCCTTATGAGCAGTCGAAGGACATCAGCTTCACGGTCGAGGACAACAAGCTCGATCGCCTGACCCTCACCATGGGGCCGGAGAACCACGGATGGAAGAACCCGTGGTACGGGGTGGTAGACATCGTCTTCGAGCACGACGGGACCAAGACCACTGTCGGCCCCATCGCTGTGGTTGACACAGGGGGCGATGCTGAGTTCTATCCCGATGGCGACACGTGGGTCATCGAGAACATCAGTATCCCCACTTGTTTGGATGAGAACGCTGCTCTGGTGGACCGCCTCATGAGCATCCCTGATGTCACAGTCTCGAAGGAATTGAAGACGCTGCGAGACAAGCTCACATCGATGGGCCACTGATTCCCCGCACGGGGCCCTGGCAGGCCACCGACGGGCACGCTTCAGCGCCTGCTGTCGCCGGGGGCGAGCAGGCTGGTGACCTCGGCGATCGCCTCCGCCGAGGGGTGGAAGTAGCGCCGTACGTTCTCCGGCTTCTTGTGCCGGGACTTCGCCATCAGCATCGGCAGGCTGGCCCCGGCCTCGCCGAGGTGCGTGAGGCCCGAATGCCGGTACTCGTGAAGGTCCCAGCCCGTGCCCGGCGCCCCGCCGACCGCAGTGTGGGCGTCGAGCAGGGCACGCGCCTGCCCGTACGACAGCCGCACCAGCCCGGTGTCCGGGCAGACGTCACGGGAGCTGAGAACCTTGCCGGGGCCCGGCTTGCGGTGGGTGACGAACACCGGCCCCCGGGTACGGCCCTTGATCAGCCGGGGCAACAGGTGGGCGGTGCCGGCGTCCCAGAACACGGTCTCCAGCACGAAACTCCTCGCGCGGGGCGCCCCGGCGCCGGGTCCGCGGCCGGGCACCCTTCGCTTTCGCCGGGGCCCGGCGCCCGGCCAGGTCCAGCTCCTCGATGTTGACGCCGAGGATCTCCTCCGCCCGCGCGCAGGTCTCGTAGAGCATCCTGTGGGGCTCGTAAAATCATCGCTGCTGGTCAGCACCCGCCTCCAGGGTCGTCTGTGGGGACTTGTAATGCTGCCCTGATGATCGTGTCCCTGCTCTACCGCACCGTCCGCGCACTGTTGTCCGTCCCCGCGGTCCTACTGCGTCGAGACACCGCCAAGGATGCCGAACTGCTGGTGCTGCGGCACGAGAATGCCATCCTGCGCAGGCATGTGAAGGGCAG
>NZ_JBLVKW010000104.1:0-21036 GCF_048270745.1 Streptomyces sp. NPDC056231
CTCCGACCGCTCCGCCCGCAGGCCCACGCGACGCAAGCCCGGCACCGAACTCGTGCTCGCCCGGCAGGCCGCCTGCTGATCACCCACCAGCCGACCCGTCAGGCGAACATGCCCCGACCTCAATCGCTCCCAAGGCCGTTAGGCCCGGCTGTCGCGTCGGGTGGGCCGGGTTCCACGGCTCCGGTCAGGGTGGTGCTGCTCGTAGGGACGGGAAGGTGCTGGTCAGCCGGGGTTCGGCAGGGCCGCGAGCCGTTGCAGGGCTTCGGTGATCACGTCGGTCCAGGGCCCGAATGATGCAACTCGGACAGCGTCGTTCGTGGCCTCGTCGAAGCCCTCGCAGAGGTTCCCAGCACCCCCATGGTGGGCACACGCACTCCGGCACGCGGAACTATGGTGTCCCACCACATACGCCTCTGACCTGCGCGTTCCTACGGTGTGGCGACACGCAAACGTCCCCGTCACACACCAGGAAGTGGTACCGATGTCCTCCCCCGCGACCGCTCCTCCACCACCCTCGAACCTCAGGCGCATCGTCGCCGCGAGCCTCATCGGCACCACCATCGAGTGGTACGACTTCTTTCTCTACGGGTCAGCAGCCGCGCTGGTCTTCAACAAGCTGTTCTTCCCAGACTCCGAGCCGCTCGTCGGAACGCTCCTCTCCTTCCTCACCTACGCCGTCGGCTTCGCCGCCCGGCCGCTCGGCGCCCTGGTCTTCGGGCACTACGGCGACCGGCTCGGCCGCAAGAAGCTGCTGGTGCTGAGTCTGCTGCTGATGGGAGGTGCGACCTTCGCCATCGGGCTGCTGCCCACGCACGCCACCGTCGGCGTCGCCGCACCGATACTGCTCACGGTGCTGCGTCTGGTGCAGGGCTTCGCCCTCGGTGGTGAGTGGGGCGGGGCCGTACTGCTGGTGTCGGAGCACGGAGATGCAAAGCGGCGCGGGTTCTGGGCCTCCTGGCCGCAGACCGGGGCGCCGGCCGGGCAGTTGCTCGCCACCGGAGTGCTCTCCGCCCTCACCGCGCTGATGTCGGACGCGGCCTTTGGGGCGTGGGGCTGGCGTATCCCGTTCCTGCTCTCCGGTCTGCTGGTGGCCGTCGGCTTGTGGATTCGTCTCTCTGTCGATGAATCGCCGGTGTTCAAGGAGGCGTTGGCGAGGGCCGAGGAGCGTAAGGCGTCCGCCGCGGCCACCGAGAAAATGCCGCTCGTCGCCGTGCTGCGGCACCACTGGCGTGATGTGCTCGTCGCCATGGGCGCCAGGATGGCGGAGAACATCAGCTACTACGTGATCACCGCGTTCATCCTCGTCTATGCGGTGACGGCCGCCGACCTGAGCAAGCAGACGGCGCTGAACGCCGTACTCATCGCCTCCGCCATCCACTTCACGGTCATCCCGATGTGGGGTGCGCTGTCGGACCGGATCGGCCGCAAGCCCGTCTATCTGATCGGGGCGGTCGGTGTGGGGCTGTGGATGTTCCCGTTCTTCGCACTGATCGACAGCCGCAGCTTCGGCAGCCTGCTGCTCGCCGTCACCGTCGGGCTCATCTTCCACGGCGCGATGTACGCACCGCAGGCGGCCTTCTTCTCGGAGATGTTCGCGACCCGGATGCGGTACTCGGGTGCGTCGATCGGTGCGCAGTTCTCCTCGGTCGCGGCCGGTGCTCCGGCGCCGCTCATCGCCACCGCGCTGCTCGCGGACTACCACACCTCGACGCCTATCTCGCTGTACGTCATCGCCGCGGCGCTCATCACCGTGCTGGCGGTCGTGTGTGCCAAGGAGACCCGCCACCGGGATCTCACGGACATCGAGGCGACGGCGGAGCCGGACGGGGCCGCGGTGCTGCCCGCCGATGCGCGTACCGCCTGAGTTCCGGTGGCCGGACGGGGCGGGGAACCGGCCCGTCCGGCCACGGTGCGTGTACTACCGCGTCACGGCTGGACCGTCGGCTCGAACCAGGTCGGTTCGTCGGTCAGGGACTGCTTGATCCGGAAGAGACCGAAATCGTTCAGCGGCGGCAGGGCATCGAGCGGGAACCAGTCCACCTCCAGGGACTCGTCGTCATTGACGCGGGCCTCACCGCCGGTCGCCCTGCAGCGGAAGGTGATGTCCAGGAACTGGCAGCGGTCGCCATTGGCGTACTGCACGGGGTTCAGCGCCTGGGTGAGCACCACCCGCTCCGCCACACAGTGCACGGCGGTCTCCTCGTACACCTCGCGCACCGCCGTCGCGGCGGGCTGCTCCCCGGGTTCGCAGATGCCGCCGATGAGCGCCCACTTGCCGGTGTCGGCGCGTCTGCCGAGCAGAACCCTGTCCTCGTCGTCGAAGACCACGGCGCTGACGCCCGGCAGCAGGAGCAGCTGTGTGCCCGCAGTGGCACGGATTTCACGGATGAAGTCAGGAATGGCCATGCGCCGACCCTACGTGGCCCGTGCCACCGTTCAGCGCCCTCGGCGCGCCCGTACCGATCTGACGGTCGCCCAGCCCAGTCCCGCTGCGGCGATCAGCACGAGCAGCCCCTCGGGGAGCGTGCCCAGCCGGGTCGCGGGGGTCAGCGAGGAGCGCAGCGGCACCTTGTCCACCAGCGCGTCCGGGGTGAACATCTTCGTCTCCTGGGCGATCGTCCCGTCCGGGCGGATGACCGCGCTGACGCCGCTGGTGACGGGGACGACCACGGACCGGCTGTGTTCCACGGCCCGCACCCGGCTCATGGCCAGCTGCTGGTACGTCATCTCGCTGCGCCCGAAGGTGGCGTTGTTGCTGGGGACCGCGATCAGCTGGCTGCCGTGTTCGACCGTGTCCCGTACGGCGTCGTCGAACGCGGCCTCGTAGCAGGTGACGAGCCCCACTTTGGTGCCCGCGAGGTCGAACACGCCGACCTTCTTGCCCGGTCCGAAGTCGCGCTGCACCCGGTCGACGTCGGAGCTGAAGATGCGTACGAAGGAACGCATCGGCATGTACTCGCCGAACGGCTGGATGTGGCGCTTGTCGTACGTGGCGACGGGGCCGCCCGACGGGTCCCACTGGATGAGGGTGTTGCGCAGCTTTCCGGTGTCGGGCTCGATGACCGCGCCGACCACGGTGGGGGCGTTGATCGCCTTCACCGCTTCGTCGATGACGATCCGCGCGTCGGCATTGCGGTAGGGGTCGAGGTCGGAGGAGTTCTCGGGCCACAGCACGAAGTCGGGCTGCGGTACCTTGCCCGCCTTCACCTCGCGGGCGAGCTGTTCGGTGCGGCGTGCGTGGTTGTCAAGAACGGCGCGGCGCTGGGCGTTGAAGTCGAGTCCGAGGCGCGGCACATTGCCCTGGATCGCGGCGACGGTCGCGGTTCCGTCCTCCGCCGAGTCGTCGACGAGCGGGCGCGCGGCCAACGCCCCGGCCAGGGGCACGAGGACGGTCGCGGCCGCGGCGGAAACCGCGGCGCGGGGAATTCGACCGGTGCTGCGGTACGTGCGGAAGGAACGCACCGCTTCGAACAGTCCGAAGCCGCACAGCACCACCGCGAACGAGAGCAGCGGCGTGCCGCCCACCGCCGCGAGCGGCAGGAACACGCTGTCGGCCTGCCCGAAGGCGATCTTGCCCCAGGGGAACCCGCCGAACGGCACCCGGGCCCGGACCGCCTCGTCCAGGGCCCAGACCGCGGCGGCCCAGACCGGCCACCACGCGAGCCGGGACACGGCGGCGACCCCGATGCAGCCCATGGCGACGAACAGCGCTTCGGCGGCGGCGAGCGCCAGCCACGGCACTGGACCGACCTCTTCGCCCGTCCAGTGCAGCAGCGGCAGCATGAAGCCGAGCCCGGCGAGCAGGCCGAGGCCGAATCCGGCGCGCAGCCGACGGCTGTGCAGAACCCAGCCGAGCAGTGCGAAACCGGGGAGAACCAGCCACCACAGCGGTCGGGGCGGGAAGCTCAGATACAGCAGCACACCCGACAGCACGGCTGCGGCCGGCCGTGCGAGCCGCGGCAGGAACCGTCTCCCCCGCTGCTGAGTGACGGAGGACTGCGGGTCGTCGACGGGGCTGATGGTGGTGCTCACCCGGCGGAGTCTACGGTGGTGAGGCGAGCGCGGGGCAGCCCCGGGGCGATACCGGAATGCATTCGGAATGCTTCGTGCCGGATCGTTCCTGCGCATTTCCTCCACAAACCCGCACCACTGCCGTTACCGTGTGCGCCAGTCCCCCACCGACCGGCCGGATCCGGCCGTCGTGGACGGGACGGTCACAGTTCGGGGGGTCGGACACGATGACTGCACGGGCGGGCCGGCACGGGGCTCGGGAAGGCGGCAACGCGTCCGATGCGGCCGGAGCTGTGATCCTCGCCGCCTGCGCGATCTGGTCCTTGGTCAGCGCGGCCGGGCGGGAGACCAGGCCGGAGGGTGTGCTGCTGGCGCTGCTGGCCGTCGCCGCAGGGTTTGTCTGCGGCCGGATCTGCGGCACGCTGCTGCCGGTGGCCACCGCGGCGGTCGCCGCCGTCGCCGCCCTCGCCCTGGCGCTCGCCTCGCACGGTGGTATGCCGGGTGCCACCGCCGCTGCCGATGTCGCGCCCGGTCACACCGGGGCGGCGGCCGCGCTGCTGGTGCTGGCCGCGGGCGCCGCCTGCTGCGCGGCAGCGGCGGCCCGCCGGGCACCGGTGCGTCTCACGCTGCGATTGCTCGCGCTCGGCACCGCCTGTGCCGCGTCGGCCATGCACTCGGTGGCTGGATTCGTCACGGCGTTCGGGGTGCTGCTCAGTTCGTTGGCCGCGGTCAGGATGCGCCGCAGACTGCTGGGCCTGACCGGACTGGCGCTGGTCACGGCGCTGGTGGTCGGTGCGTCGTGTGCGGTGGCCGAGGATGCTCTGCCCGACGGGCTGATGGTCTCTCTGGAGGGGCAGCTCACCCGGAACCGGGTGCTGCTCTGGCAGGACGCGGTGGATCTCGCCGAGGAGTATCCGCTGCTGGGCGTCGGACCCGGCCGGTTCGCCGAGCTCAGCCCCACCGCCCAGCAGACCGTGCGGTCGGACGGGAAACCCCACTCGGCGCCGCTGCAGCAGGCGGCCGAGCAGGGGATCGTGGGGGTGGCGCTGCTGGGGGCGGCATTCGGCTGGCTGCTGTACGTACTGTGGCGCTCACCCCGCGCCACGGCGGTCGTACTGACGGCTGGTGCCGCGCTCACCGCATTGGCGGCGCTGGCGAGTGTCGGAAACGCGCTGAGCTTCACGCCGGTGACGGCGGGCGTGGGGCTGCTCGCGGGGCTGGCCTCGGCCCGGCAGCCGATCGGGGACGGCACGTCGGGCACATCCCGTACGGAGAGTGACGAGGATGCGGACCGTGCCGCGTACGGGACGGGGACCACGGCCGGACGCCGTCCACAGGCCGGCCGCACCCCCTTCTGACGGGTGCGGCACTGCTGACCGTTCAGCCCCCGGCAGCCGCGTCGGCCGCCGGCAGCTGGAGCCGTTCGCGGATGAACCGTACGCCCTCTTCCGCATCGTCCACCGTCACGGTGAACGTCCTGCCGTCGCCGAGCTTGAGCACCAGGCCCTCTCCCCTGCGGACCACCACGGCCATCCCCTGCTCGGGGCGCCAGCGGTAGCCCCAGCCACCCCAGTGGCGGGGGGTGACTCGGGGGACGAACTCCGCCCCGACCACGTGGGTGAGCAGGATCCGTCGGCGCGGCAGGCCCATGTGGCCGCAGCGCACTTCCAGGGCGTCTCCGTCGACCCGCACGGCCACGTTCACAAAGGCGAGCGTCCCGAACAGCATGAGCAGTCCGGCCGCCACGCAGCCGATCACCGACATCAGCAAAGGCGCGATGCCAGAGGTCCAGTTGGAGGTCACGGCGAGGTCGACACCCAGTGCCAGGCACGCCGCGCCGGCTGCGGCGAGCACCCACTGCGCCTTGTTGGTGGCCCGGCCGGTCCAGACGGCGGGGGCCGCCTCGGCGCCGGTCCCGCTCGGATTCCGGGGGTGGTCCCTCATGCCAGCAGGGTACTCAGAATCCGGGCATCCGGGATGGGCCCAACGGCCCTCACCCAGTCGGCGACGGCTCAGTGGGCGGAGCTGACGGCTGCCAGCAGCCGCCCCTCGGCGTAGGTCAGGGCGGCTTCCGGCAGCTCGGCGTCACGGCCGCTCAGGAGCACGGTGAGGGAGGAGGCCGGCTCGGCCGACGGCGCGGGCGCGACCCCGATCCGGCGCAGTGCCTGGGCGGCGACGGCCCCGGCGGAGCCGTGCAGTGCTACGGGCGGCAGGCCGGGCTGCTGGACGGCGGCACGGATCCGTTCGGCGACCAGTTCGTAGTGGGTGCAGCCGAGAACGACGGCCCGTACGCCCGGTGGAGTGAGCGCGGCGGCTGCGGCGACGGCACGGTCGATCGCCGCTTCGTCCGCGTTCTGCACGGCGTCGGCGAGACCAGGACAGGCGACCTCGGTGACGTCGACAGAGCCGGCGAATTCGCGGATGAGTCCGCGCTGGTAGGGACTGCCCGTCGTGGCGGGGGTCGCCCAGATGGCGACGGGTCCGCCGCCGGACGCGGCCGGCTTGATCGCGGGGACGGTACCGATGACGGGGAGCGCGGGTTCCAGCGCGGCACGGAGCGTCGGCAGGGCGTGTACGGAGGCGGTGTTGCAGGCGACGATCAGCGCGTCGGGCCGGTGGGCGGCGGCCGCGCGGGCCACGGCCAGCGCGTGCGCGGTCAGGTCCTGCGGTGTCCGCGGACCCCACGGCATGCCGTCGGGGTCGGAGGAGAGCACCAGATCGGCGTCGGGCCTCAGCCGACGTACCGCGGCGGCCGCCGGGAGCAGGCCGATTCCTGAGTCCATGAGCGCGATCTTCACCCGGTCACCATAGTCGACCGCCCTTGCGGTCTCGCCGGAGTGGGGCAGACTGCGGCGAATGAGCGCCGTTGCCTGGATCGCCGTGGGTTCGCTGGCCGCGTGGGTGTGGCTGCTGCTGGGACAGGGGTTCTTCTGGCGGACCGACCAGCGGCTGCCTCGGCGCGCGGGACCGGACCGCTGGCCGTCGGTCGCGATCGTCGTGCCCGCGCGTGACGAAGCCGACATGCTGCCGGTGAGCCTGCCGTCGCTGCAGGCGCAGGACTATCCGGGGGCAGCGGAGATCTTCCTGGTCGACGACTGCAGCAAGGACGGCACCGGTGATCTCGCCCGTGCGCTGTCCGTGCGGTACGGCGGGCTGCCGGTGACGGTGGTCTCTCCCGGGGAGCCGGAGTCCGGCTGGACGGGCAAGCTCTGGGCCGTACGGCACGGGATCGCACTCGCGCGGGCCCGAAAGCCGGCGCCGGAATTTCTGCTGCTCACGGACGCGGACATCGCGCATGAGCCGGACAGTCTGCGGGAGCTGGTCGCCGCCGCATGTTCCGGCGGGTTCGATCTGGTCTCGCAGATGGCCCGGCTGCGGGTGGCGAGCGCCTGGGAACGCCTTGTCGTGCCGGCGTTCGTGTACTTCTTCGCGCAGCTCTATCCGTTCCGGTGGGTGAACCGGGCGAAGGCACGGACCGCGGCCGCGGCGGGCGGCTGTGTTCTGCTGCGGACCGGGGCCGCCGAGCGGGCGCGGGTTCCGGAGTCCATCCGGCAGGCGGTCATCGACGACGTGTCGCTGGCGCGTGCGGTGAAGCGCAGCGGCGGGCGGATCTGGCTGGGGCTCGCGGAGCGGGTGGACAGTGTGCGGCCGTATCCCCGGCTCGCGGATCTGTGGCGGATGGTCTCCCGCAGCGCGTACGCACAGTTGCGGCACAGCCCGGTTCTGCTCATCGGTACGGTGCTGGGTCTCGCGCTCGTCTATCTCGCCCCGCCGGTCACACTGGCGGCAGGGCTGCTGGGCGGCGATCGGCCGGCGGCATGGGCAGGTGGCGCGGCGTGGGCGGTGATGGCGGGGACGTACATGCCGATGCTCGGTTACTACCGGCAGTCGATGTGGCTCGCGCCGTTGCTGCCGTTCACCGCCGTGCTGTATCTGCTGATGACGGTGGACTCGGCGGTGCAGCACCACCGCGGCCGCGGCGCGGCCTGGAAGGGACGCACCTACGCCCGTCCCGAGGCCGCACCGGACCGATGAACGGAGGGAACACTGGTCCGTCCGCAGGGGCGGGCTCCGGACGGACCGGGGGTCATTTACGGCCGGGCGTCCAGCTCATCCCCCACCCATAGGCGTAGTCGATGGTGCGCTGCGGACTCACTCCGCGTTCGGGTACGAGATAGCGGGCTTCGCGCTGCACGGTGAGGTCTCCCCCGTTGTTGGTGATGAGTGCGAGTGCGCAGACGGTGGAGGGAACGGTGCATTCGTCGAGTGAGAAGTCGATCGGGGCGCCGTTCTGCGGCTGCAGGGTGACCGTCGCGTGCAGATCGGCGAAACTCCGGGCGCCTTCATAGATGGTGACGAAGATCAGGACTCGGCGGAGCCGGTCCCTGTGGTCGAGGTTGATGGTCAGGTTCTCGCCGGTGGAGACGGCGCCGGTGCGGTCGTCCCCGTCGAGATGGATATAAGGGGGCTGCCCGAGAGCGCCGAAGGCGTTTCCGAGCGCCTGCACAACTCCCTTCCTGCCGTCGGTCAGTTCGTAGAGGGCGCAGAGATCAAGATCGAGATCCGCGTGGTTGGCGACGGCCCTGCCGAGTTTGCTGCCCCAGCTCTTGAACTGTTTGCGCACTTGCCAGTTGAGATTGACGCGCATGACTCCTGACGTGCCGCCTTGCTTGGCGAGGGAGACGGACGGCGCGTCCTTGGTGAGCGTCACCTTGGAGAGCCGGACGGGCTGGGGGGATGGCGGTGCAGGCGGCGCGACCGGGGGCGCCGGGGGTGCCACCGGAGCGGCAGCCGGGGGCTGGGCGTGCGGGGGGAACCGGGGCGGTGGCGGCAAGTCAACTCGTGCTGCCCCTTGGGGTTGTTGAGATTGAGGAGGCTGGTGCGATCGCTGAGGCTGTTGGGGTTGCTGGGGCTCGTCGACGGAAATGCCGAAGTCCGTGGCGAGACCTTCGAGGCCGCTGCTGTATCCCTGACCCACGGCGCGGAATTTCCAGGCGCCCTGCCGACGGTAGAGCTCACCGAGGATGAACGCGGTCTCCACCGTCGCGTCCGCACTGTCGAAGCGCGCGATCTCCGAGCCGTTCGACATGTCCGTGATCCGTATGTACAGGGCTGGCACCTGCGCGAAGCTGCCACCGTCCGCGGAGGCGGCCAGAACGATGCGGTCGATGACGGGCTCCACCCGCGCCAGATCCACCGCAAGGCTGTCCGTGACACCGCCGGCGGCGTTGCGTTTGCCCTCATGACGCACCGCGCCGGAGCCATGCACCGGCTGGTTGTAAAAGACGAAGTCCGCGTCGCTGCGCACCTTTCCCGACACGAGAAGGAGCGCCGATGCATCCACGTCCGGTGTCCCCGGGGCGGTACGCCACCCCAGTTCGACCCGCACGGCCTGGGCCGCCACTGGAACATTGGCTCCTTTTTGCATGGTCATGCTCGCCCCCATCACGAGTCCGGCTGCCGAAGACTTTTCCGTACCAACCTAATCCGCACCCTGCCACAGGGCCCACAGTCGCACCGGGGCCCGTCCAGCGATCCGCCGGTAACCCCCCACCTGACTAGACTACGAATGCACGCCACACCCCGAGCAGAGGAGACCGGATGTCGGCACACGACCCGTCCGATTCCGGGGCGGCTGCGAGGGGGGCGGAGCAGTCTCCTCCTCCTGCACGCCAGGTCCTGTCCGACAGCGTCTACGAGAACATCACGGCGATGATCATGGACCATGAGATCGCCCCAGGCGCCCGCGTGGGCATCGAGACACTCTCACGCACCCTCGATGTCTCGCCGACGCCGGTACGGGAGGCACTGGCCAGGCTGGAGTCGGACGGCCTGGTCGTGAAGCGTTCCCTCTCCGGGTATCGGGCCACCGAGTTGCTGACCCGGCAGGGAGTTGAGGAGCTGTTCGAGATGCGGCTGCTCCTGGAACCTCGCGCGGCCGCTCTCGCCGCGCTCAACGCCGACGAGTCACAGCTCGACAACATCGAGAAGATCCTGGAGGCCATGCAGTCGCATCCGGGCCCTGTCGGCCCCTACGCGTCCTACCGCGACTTCGCCGCCCTGGACCAGAGTTTCCATGAGGCAATCACGCAGGCCGCGCACCGACCCCTGCTCGCCGACGCGGTGGAGCGGCTCCACTCGCATCTGCACATCTTCCGGCTCAGCAGTGTGCCGGGCGCGGGCGAGCCGACTCTGGCGGAACACGACCGCGTGGTGCGCTCCATACTGCGCCGCAGTGCCGACCGCGCCGCCAAGGCGATGGCGGAGCACCTGACACGCAGCCTGGAGCGCCAGCTCGGTCATTTCGAGGAGACCTGAGCTCTCGTCCCACTGCGGTTTCCCGTCACAGGCCCGGGCGCTCGGCCGCCATCCGGTACACGCGCCGGGCGGTGCCGGACCAGACAGCCGATCGTTCGGGCTCGGAGAGCGTGGCTGTGAGCGCGCCGGTGGAATCGACCACGTCGCCGTAGGTCGCGGCGAGAGTGCACACGGGCCAGTCAGAACCGAACATGAGGCGCCGGGGTCCGAACGTCTCCACCACGGTGTCGGCGTAGGGGCGGAGGTCGTCGACGGTCCACGACCGCCCGTCAGCCTCGGTCACCATGCCGGAGAGCTTGCACACGGTGTTCGGCCCGGCAGCGAGCTCCCGTACCTGCGCGGACCACGGCTCCCGTTCTCCGGACGCGATGGGAGGCTTGCCCAAGTGGGCGAGAACGAAGGTGAGTTCCGGCACGGCCGCCGCTGCCCTGGTAGCCGCCGGAAGCTGACCGGGCAGTACGACGAGGTCGTAGACGAGCCCCGCAGACTGTGCGTGATGCGAGACCGCATCACGCACAGCGGCACGGCCTGATCTCCCAGGGGTTGTTCCGGCCGGGGACGGGCGGGAAGGTCTCCGGTGGTGGTTCGGCGGGTTTCGCCGGCCCGCGCAGTGACGTGCTGCCGCGAAGGGTGCGCCCCTGGCACAAGGCCATGGCCTTGTGCCAGGGGCGCGGTCAGGAAGGGGCTGTCATGAGGGTCAGCACACCGCGTAGGCCCTGGTCAGGGTCTGCTCGATCGTGCTGCCGGCGGTGCCGTGTGCCTTGATGCGCAGGGACACATAGCCCGATGCCAGGTTGCGCACGGACACGGTGGGCGCTCGCTTTGGTCTCCACCGGACTGGGACGGTTCACCCGCGTAGCCAGCAGACCATCGTCATCAGCCCACTCGCACCGCCAACGCGCGCCCAGGCCCGCATGAGCGGCATGGATGCCGTGGAACAGGGCCGGTCGACAGGCACCTCAGGACGCTTCCGGGAGTTCACCGGCGGCCGCTGGAGACCGCGTAGTACTGAAGGTCCTGCACGGTGACCGTCCGCCGTGCCGGATAGCGGGTGGTGACGGCGGCGACGGTGGCCCCCGCCCGGCGGACCACTGCCTCGCTGCGGCCGGGGGACAGCGGCAGGTCCTGGGCGTACGCGCCGGCGGGGGCACGGTAGGTGTGGGGCACGGTGCCCACGCGGGCCGAGACCGTGGCGGGCGCGGTCAGGAAGGTGAGCACTTCCACCTGGTCGCGCGGGGGCGCGGTGCCCGGCCGCGGGCGCATCAGCCGGGGCTGGAGCGGGGCACCGCCGGCCTCGGCGAACTGGACGCGGGAGGTGACGTACGCGGTGTCGCGGACGATCCGCGGCCAGGCCCCGGTCTTGAAGCGGGTGAGGTAGTACGAGGAGATATCCAGATAGGCGTGGCCGTTGTGGAGTGAGGGGGCGAACTGGCTGCCTTCCGAGTGGTCGTTCCAGGTGGTGAGTTGCACCCAGTCCGCACCGTCGGAGATCGCGTGGTTCCAGGTCGACCGCAGGGTGGCGGTGTTGCCCGCCTCGTCGTAGACCCCCTGGTTGGGCCGGGCGTCCTGCACGGACACGGCCTGCATCCATTTCTTTCCCAGGGAATGGGCGAGCCGGATGTCGCCGGGAACGTTGTCCTGGCGGGTGTAGCTCCGATTGCCCCAGGACGAGAAGGCATGGCTGATCGGCGCGAACCTCTCGGCGTTGGCGCGGAAGTCCAGGAAGACCGGGACGAGCGCGGTGCCGATGCCGTGGTCGCGCAGCCGGACGATGACCTGGCTCCACCAGGCGGGGTCCTGGGCCTCGGCCTTGAACGGGGAGACCACGAGGCGACCGTCGGCCAGCCGGTATGCGGACGGGGACTCGGCGAGCCGGGCCAACTGATCGGCGAGGGTGCGCGGGTCGGTGTGCAGGGACGTCATGTCCGGCATCAGCACGATCCGGAAGCCCGGGTCGACGCGCTGCGCCGCGCGCAGCAGCAGGTCGACGCGCTGACGATTGGTGCCGTCGAGGGAGAGGATGTCGACGGTGAACCCGTCGAGCCCGGCGTCCCGTGCGGTTCTCACCTCCCGTTCGAGGTTGGCGAGTTGCCAGTCGCCCCTGGACGGCGGCACAGGCAGGGGCCGGTCGCGCAGCAGTCCGCCGTAGGCCGCGTGCTTGCCCTTCTCGCCCTGCGGCGTGAGGTAGTTACGGGCGTAGTAGTCGTGCGCGGCAGGCTGGTTGTCGAGGGAGAGCGGATACGGCGGGAAGTAGTGCGCGAAGACCAGATGCGGGCTATCGCGCAACACACCGGCGGCCGGCAGGTCGAAGGGAAGCGCCGCGCTCGCCCGCGCTGCGCGGGGCGCGGCCTCGCGGTCGCGGGCCAGTCCGACACCGGTGATCAGTCCGATCAGCAGCAGGCCGAACAGGGCACCGACCACGGCACGCCGTCGGCCCGGCGACCTTCGGTGCCCGTGCGTCGGACGAGCGGGATGATCCGTCATGGGTGTCCTCCGCGGACGCCGCGGGGGCCGATGGTGCGAACTCTACTGCATGAGTTTCCCGTTGTCCGGCAAACCATCATCAGCCAGACATCTCCAGCGATCGCCGACGTCCCGTCAGGGGGTCGTGGCCCCGAGCCGGTCGACATCGTGCGACTGCAGGTAGATATCGATGGCGTCCTCGCGCATGGCTCGCCACAACTCGGGGCCGGCGCCGGGATCCAGGAGAACCACGGACTGCCCGGAGATCGTGCCGGTTCCCCTGGCGGGAGCGTTCATGAACACCATGTTCCCCGGACGGACCTTCTTGTTGTCCCACAAAAGGGCACGCAGGTCGCCGCCGTCGAGCCGGTCGTCGACACTCACGGCGGCGGTGAGGTCGTCCAGCACCTCGGCGGCCTTGACGGGGTTGGCGAAGGTCGAGGGCCGCATGACCTTCGCCAGCAGCGTGCGCAGGAAGTACTGCTGACGGTGCGTGCGGTCGAAGTCGCCGCGGGCGAGGTGGTGGCGCTCACGCACATAGGCTAGGGCTTGGGTGCCGTTCATCCGGCGGCTGGCGCCGTTCACGACGAGGTCCACTCCACCCACGGAGTCGGTGAGCTTCTTGAAGCCGTCCCAGTCGATGACGGCAAGATGGTCGACGCGCACCTTCGTCAGCCGCTGCACGGTGTCGATGAGCAGTGGCGGCCCGCCCCAGGAGAAGGCGGCGTTGAGCTTGGCCTTGCCGTGTCCCGGGATGTCCACCCACGCATCGCGCGGCAGCGAGACGACGTAAGCGCCGGAATGGTCCGCGGGGAGGTGGACCAGCATCATCGTGTCACTGCGCTGGGCCCCGTACTTCCACTCGGGGGCTTTGGCGTCACGGCCCGTGGTCGGCAGCTCGGAGCGGCTGTCGACGCCGACAAGGAGAAAGGTCTGCCCGCCGCGGGAAGGCGCCGGCTGTGCCGCCGCGGGGACCCGTGTCGGGAAGACACCGGAGAGACGGTCGACCTTCCCCGTGTAGTGCTCGACGGCCCACCAGGTGACCCCGCCCACCATGAGCAGCCCCACCGCGAGCAGCGCGAACGCCCCGAGGAGCACCCGACGCGCACGGCTCCTGCGGCGCGGGGGTCGAGTCGGCGCAACTCCGGAAGCGTCAACCTCAATTTGTGAAGGACCCGTTGAGGAATCGTGGACGTCGGTGACCGGGTCCGGCCCCGCCGGACCGGCGCTGCCCGCCCCTTTCTCGCGTTCTGCCACGTCGTCCCGACCGGTGGCTTCGGCCTCGGCCGTGTTCTTGTGCCCCACCACACAACCCCCCACATCGACGCGGTACGGCCCCTTCCGCACCGGGCGCACACTGTAGCCAGTACGTTCGACGTTCGTATCACTTTCCGTCGGTCCATCGACCCCGCCGGACCAACCAGAGGACCCCGCGCGGGATTTCGTACGATCGGCACTTCTCAGCGGCGTTCACGTAAACGCTCCCATGCGAGCACAAGTTTGCCGTATTGTTCACCATCGTGCCTCATGTTCGACGAATAGATGTTCGCGACATGAAGCGCTCGTGGAGCGAAAGGTGCCTGGGGGGGTACATGTGGGATGTTCAGGCCGCTGAATCCGACAGATCGCGCAAGGCGCGCTCGCGGGCGCGCTCCTCACCGTGGATGGGACGCAAGTCCCGTTGGTATCTTCCGGCTTCCCTGATCACCGACCTCGTCGGTGCCGGGGTGCCAGTCGCTCTGGTGCTCTCCGCCGCCCACCAGCCGTGGGCGGTGCCGAGCGGCATCGTTGCGGGATTCGCCTGGGCGGGGGTCCAGTTGTTCCGCTCGCGCTATGCGGCACGCGCCATCGGAGAGAGCCGGGGCACGCTGCCGGTGCTCCACGACTGGTTCATCCTGCTGGGGGTACTCGCCGCGGGACACGCCGCGGCCGGGATACAGCTGCGCGCGCCGCTGTGCCTGGCCGCGCTGCTGCCCGCCCTGCCGCTGACCTTGGTGTGCCGCAAGGCGGTACATCGGCATCTCACGGCGGTGCGCCGCAGGGCGCAGGCGGTGATCAAGGTCCTGGTGGTGGGTGAGCCCACCGCTGTTGACGAGGTCACCGCACATCTCGCCGCGCGCACCGACCATCCGTACGTGGCGGTGGGCGCCGTTCCCACGGGACGGGGCCCGTTCGCGTCAGGGGTCCGGACCGGGGAACGGCTCGCCGCCACCGCCCCGGAGTCCCCCACGGAGGACGCCAGTCTGGTCATCAGCGCGGTGCACCGGCTCCGCGCCGACCTGGCGCTCGTCGTCCCCGGCACCGCACTGTCCGGGGAACGGCTGCGCCGCCTCTCCTGGGGCCTGCACGACGCCGATATCGAGTTGTTCGTCGCGCCCGGCCTGGTGGAGGTGTCCGTCAAACGTCTGGAAACCGGGTCTGCCGGCGGGATGTCGCTGCTGCGCGTGGCCCCGCCGGTGCGGGAGGGCATGCAGCCTCTGCTCAAGGGGGTCCTGGACCGCTGCACCGCCCTGTTGGGCCTGCTTGTGCTGGCACCGCTGCTGCTGCTGGTCTCGGCCGCTGTGAAACTGTCCTCGCCCGGACCGGTCCTCTATCTTCACGAGCGCATCGGCCGGGCCGGACGCCCCTTCGTGATGTGGAAGTTCCGCACCATGCGGGCAGGCGCCGACCGCCAGAAGGCCGCCCTGGCCCATGAGAACGAGAACGACGGCCTGATGTTCAAGATGCGCCGCGATCCCCGGGTCACCCGGGTCGGTCGCTGGCTGCGCCGTACGTCGCTCGACGAACTGCCCCAACTGGTCAACGTCCTCAAGGGTGACATGTCCCTGGTGGGCCCGCGGCCGCCACTGGCGGAAGAAGTGGCGCACTACACGTCCGTCGAGTGGCGGCGGCTGACCGTACGGCCGGGCATGACCGGGCTGTGGCAGATCAGCGGACGCTCCGAACTGACCTGGGACGAGACCGTCCAGCTCGATCTCAGCTATGTCGACAACTGGTCGTTCACCAGTGATGTCGATGTCGTGGCCCGCACGTTCCGCGCCGTCGTCGACGGCCGCGGAGCGTACTGAGAGCGCCGCCCGTGGCCGCACAGTGCCTCGGCGCGCGCCGCACGCCGAGGCCCGTACACGAGCGGGGCCCGTCAGCCGTCGAGCTCGCCGCGCCAGTGGGCGTAGGTGGCGGCGACGCCGTCGCGCAGCGGGATCGCCGGCTTCCGGCCGAGCCGCGCGATCCGGGAGATGTCGAGCAGCTTGCGCGGGGTGCCGTCGGGCCGCTTCGCGTCCCAGGCGATACGGCCGGAAAGCCCGGTGGCCCCGGCGGGCTCACGGATGGTGAGGTCGCTGCCGCAGCCGACGTTGACCGGCTCGTCGCCGTCGTAGGAGCGCAGCCGCACGGCGCAGGCGGCGGCGAGATCATCCACGTGCAGGAACTCCCGGCGCGGGGTGCCGCTGCCCCACAGGACGACCTCCTCCCGCCCCTCGGCCACCGCCTCGTGGAAGCGGCGGAGCAGGGCGGGCATGACGTGCGACGTCTCCAGGTCGAGGTTGTCACCGGGGCCGTAGAGATTGGTCGGCATGGCGCTGATGTACGACGCGCCGTACTGACGCCGGTACGACTGCACCTGGATGATGCCCGCGATCTTCGCGAGGGCGTATGCCTCGTTGGTGGGCTCCAGCGGACCGGTCAGCAGTGCGTCCTCGGAGATCGGCTGGGCGGCGTGCTTGGGGTAGATGCACGACGAGCCCAGGAAGAGCAGGCGGCCCACCCCGGCGGCTCGGGCCCCGGCTATCACGCTGAGCTCGATCTGGAGGTTTTCCTCCAGGGACTGCACCGGCTGAGTACTGTTGGCCGTGATCCCGCCGACCTTCGCGGCGGCAAGCACGGCCGCGTCGGGGCGCAGGGCGGCGAGTTCGGCCGCGGTGCGCGCGGCGTCACGCAGATCCAGTTCGGCGCGGGTACGGGTGAGCACCTCGTGCCCGTCGGCGGCGAGCCGGCGAGCCACGGCGGAGCCCACCAGGCCACGGTGGCCGGCGACGAAGACACGGGCACGTCCGGGCAGCAGCGATGCGGTCATGGGGCGGATCGTGCGAGGAGCTGTGATCAGAACGCCCGGACCATCAACTTTTCCGACATTTCCCGTAGTTCACGACATACAACCCGCACTCGGCGGGCGTACGGGCCGGATCCGTCCCGGTGACGGGTCCGGCGGGGAGGGGAACACCGCATGACCAAGACCGCACTGATCACCGGCGTGACCGGACAGGACGGCTCGTACCTGGCGGAGTTGCTGCTGTCGAAGGGATATCGGGTACACGGCCTGCTGCGGCGGTCGTCCAGTTTCAACACCGAGCGCATCGACCACATCTACCAGGGGCCCCAAGAGGCCGAGCGGCACTTCGTGCTGCATCACGCCGACCTCTCCGACGGGGTGGCGCTGGTGAACCTGCTGCACGACATACAGCCGGACGAGGTATACAACCTGGGCGCCCAGTCCCATGTGCGAGTCTCCTTCGACGCGCCGCTCTACACCGGTGACGTGACCGGCCTCGGTGCGCTGCGCCTGCTGGAGGCCATCCGGGCGAGCGGGGTGGAGACCCGCATCTACCAGGCCTCGTCCTCCGAGATGTTCGGCTCCACGCCGCCCCCGCAGAACGAGGACACCCCCTTCCACCCGCGCAGCCCGTACGGCGCCGCGAAGGTCTTCGGGTACTGGACCACGGTCAACTACCGTGAGGCATACGGGATGTTCGCGGTCAACGGCATCCTGTTCAACCACGAGTCGCCGCGCCGCGGCGAGACCTTCGTGACCCGCAAGATCACCCGAGCCGTCGCGCGGATCAAGGCCGGCCTCCAGGACCGTCTCTACCTCGGCAACCTGGACGCGGTCCGCGACTGGGGGTACGCGCCCGACTACGTCGAGGCGATGTGGCGGATGCTCCAGCACGACGAGCCGACGGACTACGTGGTCGCCACCGGAGTCCCGGCCAGCGTCCGGCAGTTCGTGGAGACCGCGTTCGCCCACGCCGACCTCGACTGGAGCAAGCACGTGCGCTACGACCCCAAGTACGAACGGCCGAGCGAGGTCGACGCACTGATAGGGAACGCGTCCAAGGCACGCGAGACGCTGGGCTGGAGACCCACCGTCCTGGTGGACGAGCTCGCGCGAATCATGGTCGACGCCGATGTGCGGCAGGTGGAGGACCAGCTCGCGGGTGCTGCGGTGCGCATAGACCGCTGACGCCGGGTGCGGCCGTGATGGCCTGCACATTCCCGACACAGACGTCCGGGACGCACAGGGTCGGGGTGAACACATTGAAATTTCCTACTAGATGAGTCAAGTGCGTTCCATTGCGTGTCATGTACTCGTATGGTTCGCGAAACAAACATGTTCGAGCGGCCCGTTCGGATCCGAGGAGCACTGGCGGGCTCGATGAGGCAGAGGGCCCTCCACCGGGCCCGGAAGCCGGGGGGTTCATGCAAAGATCCAGAGGGCTCAGCGCCGCCCTCGTCCTGTCCACCGCGGCGGGCCTGGGCCTGGTGGCCCTGCCGCAGCCGGCCGCCGCGCTGACCCCGCCCGTCGCCTTCACCGCCGACGACCTGCCGACCTGGCAGACCAACGGCATCGTGTGGGCGCTGGCGGAGGCGGGCGGCACGGTCTTCGCCGGCGGCACCTTCTCGCAGGTGCGTCCGCCCGAGGGGGGCAGCGGGACCACGCAGAACGCGGTGAACTTCGTCGCGCTGAACGCGGCGACCGGCAACCCGACGTCCTGCAACCTGTCCTTCACGATCGGCAGCGGCAGCGCGACGGTGCGCGCGCTCGCCGTGTCGCCGGACAAGAAGACGCTGTACGCGGGCGGCTACTTCGGCGCGGTCAACGGCACGCCGGTCAGCAGCCTCGCCGCGATCGACATCGCCGCCTGCACGCCCAAGGCGAACTTCCACCCGAGCGTCTCCGCCACTGTGCGGACGCTCGCGGTCACCAACGACACCGTGTACCTGGGTGGCGACTTCTCCTCGGTCGGCGGCAGCGCGCACGCGCGGTACGCGGCGGTGGACGCCACCAGCGGCGCCGTCAAGCCCTTCCAGGCGGACGTCGACGCGCCCGGACGGGCCGTCGCGGTCACCCCGGACGGCAACAACGTGATCCTCGGCGGTGACTTCTTCACCGTCAACGGCGCGAACTCGCACGCCCTGGCCGTCGTCGACTCCGCTACGGGCGCCAACGTCCGCACCTACCCGGGGTTCATCGAGAACAACTCGGTGGTCAAGGCGCTCGACACGGACGCCACCGGCTTCTACACCGGCAACGAGGGCACCGGCGGCGGCGTCTTCGACGGCCGCATCGCGCTGGACCTGTCCACGCTGAACCAGCGCTGGCGCGACACCTGCCTGGGAGCCACCCAGGCCGTCAAGTCGTACCAGAACGTGGTGTACAGCGCCTCGCACGCGCACGACTGCTCCAGCGTCGGGGAGTACCCCGACGGGCGCCGTCGCCACCTGCTCGCGGAGCCGACCTCCGGCACCAACAAGCTGGGCTGGTTCCCGGACACCAACGACGGTCTCGGCGAGGGCATCGGCCCGCGCGCCATGGCGGTCTCCGAGACGTCCGACAACAAGTACATGTGGGTCGGCGGCGAGTTCACCACCGTCAACGGCTCGGCGGCCCAGGGCCTGACGCACTTCGCGGCAACCCCGGACGTCGGCGCGCCGACGGTGCCGTCGGTCGGCGCGGAGTCGGTCAAGCCGACCGAGGCGCACGTCCGCTGGCGTGCCAGCAGCGACACGGACGACACCAAGCTGACGTACAAGGTGTACCGCAACGGCGGTTCCACGCCGGTGTACACGGTCGACGGCGACTCCGTGGAGTGGTCGCGTCCGCAGCTGTCGTTCACCGACACCAACGTCACGGCAGGCTCCACTTACAGCTACCGGGTGACCGCGACCGACGGGGCGGGCAACGCCTCCGCGCTGTCCGCCACTGCCTCGGTGACAGTGCCGACCTCCGCCCATAAGTACCCGGCGAAGGTGCTCGGCGACGGCGCGAACCTGTACTGGCGCTATGACGAGTCCGCCACTCCGTTCGTCGGCGACACCTCGCCCGGCGATCAGAGCGGCATCCACGTCAACGGGCCCTCGCTGCGCCAGACTCCGGCCGCCGTGACCGGTCCGTCCACCGCCATCGGTTTCAACGGCAGCGACCAGATCGTCTACAGCGACAAGCGCACCACGGTGCCGGGTCAGTACTCGATCGAGACCTGGTTCAAGACGACCACGACCAGTGGCGGCAAGCTCGTCGGGTTCGGCGACAACACCACGCGGGCCAGCGGTAATTACGACAAGCACGTCTACATGCGCAACGACGGCCGGCTGGTCTTCGGCGTGTGGACGGGCACGGCCCGCACCATCACCACGCCCAACAGCTACAACAACGGCGCCTGGCACCACGTCGTCGCCACCCAGGGCTCCTCCGGGATGGCGCTGTACGTGGACGGCACCCAGATCGGCACGCTCACCGAGTCCAACAGCCAGGCCTACAGCGGCTACTGGCACGTCGGCGGCGACAACCTCAACGGCTGGCCGAACCAGCCGTCCAGCAACTACTTCGCCGGGCAGATCGACGAGACCGCGATCTACCCGTCGGTGCTGAGCGCGGCCCAGGTGCAGAGCCACTACACCCTGGCCACGGCCCCGGCCGACAGCGTGCAGACCGTCCGCGCCACGGACGACACGTACGTCAACGCCGGTGCCGCGAGCACCAACTACGGCACCTCCACCTCGCTGGCGGTGCGCGGCAGCGCGGCGTACGAGACGTATCTGCGCTTCGATCTGCCTGCGCCCCCGGCCGGGACCGTGCTCAAGAGCGCGCGGCTCACGGTGAAGACGACCACGCTGAGCAGTGCGGGCAGCACGGACGACTTCGCCATACGGCCGGTGACCGGAAGCTGGACGGAGGCGGGGACCACCTTCGCCTCCAAGCCCGCCCTGTCCTCGACCTCGGTCGGCACCCTCAGCGGGGCCACCGACCTGTCGACGGTCTACTCGGCGACGCTCGACACCTCGGCGCTCTCTCCCGCTCTGGGGGGCAGCTACGACCTGGCGCTCACGAGCACCGGGGCGGACGCGCTGTGGTTGTGGTCCAGTGAGGCGTCGGCCGCGGAGAACACCCCGCAGCTGGTGCTGACCTTCGGGGCGCCGTAACCCTCACGGCGTCCCCGTGGGCGGGGTGGGGGGGGGGGGGGCCCCCCC
>NZ_JBLVKW010000105.1:0-20637 GCF_048270745.1 Streptomyces sp. NPDC056231
CCTTGCCGCTGTCACTGCCGCCACCACAGGCGGTCGCAGCCAGGGCGATGATGGCCGCTCCCGCGACCCACTTGGCGCTCTTGGCACCACGCATGAATTTCCTCCTCATGAGTCCACTTGTGACTACAAGAAAGGCACTGGCGTGATACACCGACACCCCTGACGGTGATCGTTTCAGCGCCTCGAGTGTGTTCGTGAGTCGGCACTTCCCGTAGTGCGTGACCCATTGACCCGAGCTCAATGGAGCCAACTATTAAGTACGCACGGGCTGTAAACCACACTTAAAGGCTCTCGGTTTGACAACATTGACCGGGCCTGGTTGATCGAAATCCGGACAAAGTAATCCCAGACAGACACCCGCGAAACGGGCCGGTACCACATGTTCCGGAGAGCGGCGCCCGATATCCGGACACCCCGGGCAGGAAATCGAGGTCGTCCGGTGGCCGTCTGCCTCAGCTCTCGCGCAGGCCGGGCATCAGCCGCACCGTCACCGTCTTGGGCCGTTGGTACTCCTGGAGCGCCAGCGTGCTCAAGTCCGTACCGTGGCCGGACGAGCCACGCCCGCCGTGCGGCAGCTCCGCCGTCTGCACCAGATGGCAGTTGAGCCAGGCCTCGCCCGCGTCGAGGCGGGCCGCGAGCTCAAGCCCCGTGCCGAGGTCGTTCGTCCAGACACTGGCCGCCAGGGCCTGGGGAACACTGTTTGCCAGGCCCAGGGCCGCCTCCACGGTGTCCGCGTGCTGGACTGTGAGGAGCGGGCCGAAGACTTCCTCGGTGACCGTCGGGTCGTCGTGCGGGAGATCCGCCAGGACAAGGGCCGCGCGCCAGTGGCCGTGCTCCTCACCGGGCGGGGTGGCGATGTCCGCCGCCAGCAGCCGCTTCGCAGACGAGGAGGCGACCAGGGCGTCGTAACGCGCCACCTGGTCCGGGTTGTTCAGCGGGCCGAAGTCACGGCCCGCCAGCCGGGCCCCCATCGCCTCCGTCAGGCGGGCAACCGTCGACTCGTAGTTCTCCGTGAGCGTGATGACCCGGGCCGGCGCCGCGCAGCTCTGGCCCGCGTTGTACGTGGCCGCTTCCGCCAGCGACGCATACGTGTCCGCCGGGGCGTCCGGGAGAACGACGGCCGGGGCATTGCCGCCCAGCTCCAGGCTGATCCGGCGCGTCCCCGCGCGCGCCGCCACATCCAGGCCCGCTCGCCCGCTGCCCGTGAACGCGACCATGTCCACCGGGGACTCGACCAGCAGCCGGCCCGTCCGCCGGTCTCCCGGAAGGGACTGGAGCACGCCCTCGCCCAGGGTCCGCGCGGCGTGCTCCGCCAGCAGTTCCAGCGTGTCCGGGGTGGTCTCCGCCGGCTTCACCACCACCGTGTTGCCCGCGGCGAGTCCCGGGGCGCAGCGCCAGGCCGCCATCATCAGCGGGTAGTTCCAGGGGACGATCACCCCGACCACGCCCATCGGCTCCCAGCGCACCCAGCTCTCATGCCCGGTCACCAGCCGGCCCGCAGCCGGGGCCGTCCGGGTCCGTGCGGCCGTCGCGTAGAAGCGGAACAGATCCGCCACCTGCTCGATCTCGCCCGCCGTCTCCGCATCCGGCTTGCCAGTACCGGCCCGCTCACGAGCCGCGTACTCTGCCGCGCTGTCCTCGATCAGCGTCGCCAGCCGGTCCAGGCGTCGCGCCCGGTCCCTGGGGGTGAGGGCGCTCCATGTGCCGAGCGCCGTACGGGCCGCTGCCACGGCCGCAGCCACCTCGGGCTCGCGGGAGACGGGAGCGGTGCCGCGGGGACGCCCCGTGCGAGGGTCGGTGAGTTCAGTGGTCATCGTTGCTTCCCGCTGGTCGCTTCCTGCTGCTCGATTCTCACAACGCGTATGACCGCAGCCACAGTTCCAGTGTCAGCACCAGCCACAGCTTGCCGCCGTGACGGGGCAGGAGCGTGCCCTCGCCCTTCATCCAGGCGCGGATCGTGTCCGGGCGGAACAGGCCTCGGTGGGCCGATTGCCGGCTCAGCAGCAGATCGTTTCCGAGGTCGCGCAGCGGACCCGTCAGCCACTGCTGCACGGGCACCCGCATCCCGCTCTTCGGGCGGTCGACGACCGTGCCGGGGAGGAGGTCGCGCACGGCCTCCTTGAGGATCCACTTCTCCGCGGAGCCACGGAGTTTGTACGTCGGCGGCGTTGCGAACGCGTGGTCGACGACCCGGCGGTCGAAGAGCGGTGACCGGCCCTCGATGCCCTGCGACGCCGTCAGGCGCTCCACCTTGGTCAGGATGTGGTGTGCGCCTTTGGTCCGCAGATTGCAGTGCAGGAGCTGGTTGAGGAGGTGGCCCATGCGGTGCGGGCTGTCGATGCCCGGTGCCAGATACGGCTCCACGAACCGCTGGGGGCGCGGGGCTTCCCGCAGTGCGTCCAGCGTCTGCGGGGTCAGTAGCGTGGGGAGGTCCGTCCAGCACTTGCGGTACGAGCGCAGATACGCCGTCGCCCGGTCCTCGTCCCAGGGCGCCCCCGGTTCACGGTGCATCTCCTGCACCAGCATCGGGAGGTTTTTCGGGCCGCCGAACACGGGGTCGCCGCCCTCGCCATTGAGCACCACCGACGCGCCGTCCGCGGCCACGGTCTCCGCGAGCAACAGGTTCGGGACCGTCAACGGATCGCCCACCGGGCTGTCCAGGAGCGCAGCCGCCTCCGCGAGCCGTGAGGCGACCGTCTTCCCCGACACGTTCAGGACCCGGTGGCGGGTGTGGCAGTGGGCGGCCACCAGGCCCGAGTAGCCCAGCTCGTTGGGGAGTTCGTCGCCGAAGCTGATCGAGTACGTGTGTACCGGATGACTGTGGAGCTTCGTCGCCAGCGCGGTGACGAGGGAGCTGTCGATCCCGCCGGAGAGAAGGACCGCTGCCGGCTCCGCCTCCGGGAGCCTGTCGGCCGCCGCCTGCTCCAGGAGCGCCCGCAGGGCCAGGACATGGTCCGTCGGATCCTGCGGCACCGGATCCTCGATGTGCTCATGCGGCTCCCAGTGCACCGTCTCGGTGACCGATCCGTCCTCCGCCAGCCGCAGCACCCGTCCGGGCAGGACTTCCCGCACGCCTGTCAGGAGCGTCTCCTCGCCCGGCAGATAGGCGAAGGTGAGGAACGAACGGACCGCGGACAGATTCATCGAGGTGCCGAGCGCGGGCCAGCGCCGCAGCGCCCTCAGCGAGGTCGAGGCCGCCCAGGCTCCTTCGGCGCGGGCGTAGAAGAGCGTCCGGGCGCCCACGTGGTCGCGGATCAGGATCAGGTCCGTGCCGTCCAGTACGGCCAGCACGAACATGCCTTCGGCCAGCGCCACTCCCGTGTCGCCGAGCCGTGCCCAGCAGCGCAGCAGCAGTTCACCGTCGGAGCAGCGGGCAGGTACGGGGTGCCCCTCGGCGTGCAGCGCGGTCAGGAGGGCCGGGCGGTTGTGGAGGGTGACCTCACCCACCGCCGTCACGCCGAATGCCGTGAACGGGC
This sequence comes from Streptomyces sp. NPDC056231, assembly GCF_048270745.1. Taxonomy (NCBI): domain Bacteria; kingdom Bacillati; phylum Actinomycetota; class Actinomycetes; order Kitasatosporales; family Streptomycetaceae; genus Streptomyces; species Streptomyces sp. NPDC056231. The sequence continues at coordinate 3,477 of NZ_JBLVKW010000105.1, forward strand.
CGTCGGCACGGCCGGGTTCGTCCGTGATCAGTCCCAGGGCGGTTCCAGGGACGTCCACGGACGCCCGGCCGGACCCGGCCGCACCCATCGCCTCGACATGGGCCCGGGCCTGCCGGGTGGTCGGGGACAGGCAGGCGCAGAAGCGTGCCATGGACGGCTCCTCTCCTCGGTGTTCCGTGTTCCGTACTGTTGCCGCCACTCCTACGGCTTCCGGTGGTGCCGACGCGGCCGGCTCAGCCGAAGTCGTCGTCGCTCCAGGTGTCCCCGCCGTCGTCCCAGCCCGCGTCCCAGTCGTCCGTCCCGCCGCCACCGGAATCATCGCCCCCGCCCGAGTCGCCCGAGGACGAGGACTGGCTCTGCGCCTGCTGCCGGCGGAGCTCCTCCTCCTCTTCCGAGCTCATGCTCAGCGGCGGCAGCTGGGCGGCGGTGATGGCGAGGCCTGCTACGCCCAGGCCCGTGAGCATGCCGCCCATCCTGCCGCCGAACGACGTCCGGTTGACCATCACCGTCTCGCCGCGGTCCCACAAGGTGCGGCCGTATCCGATGTCCCGGGCGTATGTCACCGTGCCGTCGGCGAGGACCCGCTTGATGATGTGGTTGCCGAGGAGTTCGTCGGTGCCGGAGGCATTCCGGTTGTCGTGCCAGCGCACGAGGTGACGGGAGGAGCTCTCGCGGTGGCGCCACTCCTCCCGGCCGTCCTCGTAACGCCGGTGGACGCTGCCGTCGGCGAGCAGCTCGTCGGAGTAGCCGATCTCTTGAGGTCGGATCATCGTGTGCGTTCCTCGGGTCTGTGGGGCGGTCGTGGCCGCGGGAAGAGGGGATCGCCGGGACGGGTCACCCCGCGGTTCACGGACGGGTGACGCGGCGGATCACGAGGCGGGCCAGGTCAGGAATCCCGTGGTGCGCAGCCCGCGCAGTTCGGACCACATGGAATTCCGGGGCGGTCGCGGTCCCCGCGTGAGGCGCAGCACCGTACGCACCAGGCGGGGCGGGGACACGGCCGCGACCTGCGTGAACCGTCCCCCCGCCAGCCATGCGGCCTCCTCGGGCCGCAGCCCGGGCGGCCAGGGCTCCAGCGGCGGAGCCGGTGCCGGGCCGCGGCCGGTGGGAAGGCGCAGCGTTGCCGCATGCCGGGGCACGAGCCCGATCGACGCGACCCGCACGCCGGGGACGGGGCCGAGAGCGGCCCTGACCCGCGCCGGGAGCCCGATGCCCTCCGGGCTCGCGTCGTGCAGCACGTGGACCGTCGCGCCCTCGGCCCGCTCCAGGGCCGCGACGAGGAGCGGGTCGAGAGGCAGGGTGTCGGGCGCCGCGAGGAGGGGACAGGCCGCCTCCAGGTGCACATGGTTGGCGAGCAGCATCCGGGTGATCGAGCGGTCCTGGCAGACGAGAAGGCGGGGGAGCCCGTAGGCGTAGAGGTCGGGTTCGGTGGCATCGGGGGCGGACAGAGGCCGTGAAGGCGCGGACCCGACCGGCGGGAGCAGGCCGTCCACGGTCTCCCGGCCCCGTGCCTCCAGCGCACGCGTGAACGTGGGCAGCCGCAGGGGAGGAGCCGGGGTGCGCGGGATGCGGGGGAGCAGCGGCGCGGCCGGGCTCAGGACACGGCAGGTCTCGTAATAGAGCTGCCGTTCCGTGAATTTGATGCCGCCCGGGCCCGCGGCGCGCGCGGCGGCTCTGGTGATCGCGCGGTCGAGGAGCCGGGCGCCCGGCCCGCGGCCGGTACGGGGGTCCCGGGCCATGGAGGTCCCGATTCCGGGAGCCTGGAGGCGTCGCGGCGTCATGCGGAGCTGGTGCCCTTCTTGTTGTACGTGCCGGTGCCGGACGCCCGCGAGGTCCTCGGGGTCCGTGGCGCCTGCGGCCAGGTGAGGAAGCCGTGGGTGAGGGCCTCACGGGGGGTGGGCCGCGGGGCGGCCAGCGCCCGTTCCACCGCCCGGACGACGATCGACTCGAGGACGCGCGGCGGCACGGCGGCGAGCGGACTCCAGAAGCCCTCGCCGAGCCACTGCGCGTCGGCCTCGGGCAGACCTGCGACCGTGCGGAGCTGTTCCGCGTCGGCGAGCGGATCGTGCCGGGCGAGCCGCACGACGCCCTGTTTGCCCCTGGCCGCGGAGACGGGGAGGCCCGCGTCCACCACGACACGGTCGGGCTGTGCGCCGCAGATGAGCGGCGCCAACAGCACGCCCTGCGGATCGGCGTCGTGCAGGACGACCACCGGGAGCCCGCTGCGATACTGCGCGAGCGCGCTGAGCGCCGCCGCCAGGACGGTGGGGCGCCCCCCGGGTCCGACGGCGTCGGCGACCTCCACGAGGACGGCCTCCAGACGGTCGGGGATGCCGTTGGCCGTGAGGAAGAGGGTGACCGCGCGGTCCGTGCAGAGGATCGCGGCCTTGGGCCGGGACATCGGAACCGACTCACCGGAACGGTTCGCCCCGCGCGGCTGGGGCATGGGGTCCGCGTCGTCGACGACGCCTTCCGGCAGGCCGCCGTACACCGCCGACCAGGAGCCGTTCATCAGGGCACGGAAGGTTCGTTCGGCAGGGACGATCTGCCCATGGGGCAACTGACCGGGGTGGTGCCGCATCGACGACACGACGACGAGGGCGGCGCACGCGGCAGCGCCGGCGAGGATCGCGAGCAGTCCGCAGGTCAGGACGGCGCACGCGACGAGGGCGGCGGCCACCGGCAGGGCCACGAGCCAGCGGATCTTCGCCGGCACACCCTTCGGATCCCGCCCGGCCGAGGCGTAGTCACGGCTGCGGGACAGGTACCAGAGCTGGGTGAGGGTGATCTTCAGGCGGCCGTGGTCGGTGGCGCGTTCCGCGATGACCCGGATCCGGATGTCGTGCATGCCCTTGCCGTGCACCGCGGGGTCGAGCGCGAAGCGCTTCCCGCAGTGCGCGCATATTCTTCCTGTGCGCTGCTTGCCCGTCAGCGAGGCGGCGCAGCGGGGGCAGATCACCGCTCACCCGCGTGGTTCTGAGCCCCTGAGCCCGGCCAGGTCATGAACCCCACGGACGCGGCGCGACGCCGTTCCGGATCGACGCTCAGCGTGACCTGTTCGGCGACCCTGGTGACCGCGGCGAGCAGCCGGGCGGGGGGCATGCCGACGAGCGGGAAGCGCCAACCCTTTCCCAGCCACTTCAGCTCCGCCTCGGTGAACTCGCCCAACTCGGTGAGGAGCGCCATGGTCTCCCTGTCGGGCTTCCCCTCTTTGTCGCGGTAGGGCACAGCGTGAGCCAGACCGCGGACGGTGCGCAGCGGCAACCCGGCGTCGATCACCGTGCGTTGCCCCAGATTCGCGCGGACGCGCCGGACAAGAAGCTCCCCCTGTGCGTCCGCGTCGTGGAGCACGATCACCGGGCCCCGCGTGGGCAGGGGGCGGACCGCGTCGAGATCCTCGGCGAGCGCGATACCGTAACGGGCGGGCAGGCCATCGGCGTTGAGGAAGGCCGTGATGGAGCGGTCGGGGCACAGGAGTACGGCCCCGGGCTCAACGCCGGAAGGCGTACGAATCCTGGCCTGAGAGGGAACGGGAGGGGCGTCGTCGACCACCCGGGGCGGCAGCCCGCCGTACACCTTCCGCCAGGGCGCGAGCACCTCCGAACGGAACTCCGCACGGCTCATGACCGGGAAACCCCGGCCCGCACCGGCGGCTCGTGCGAGCGCGAAGCCCGCGGAGACGAGCAGCAGGGCGCCCGAGACGAGGGCCACGTACAGGTTCCCGGTGACGATGCCGAAGACGCCGACGATCAAGCCAGCGAAGAGTGAAGTACCCGCACACCCCGGCGCGAACGTGCCCTTTTTGAGGTGCCTGCGCGAGAGCGCGTACCACAACTGGTCCGACGTCACCGCGATCCCGCCCCCCTCCGTCACCTTGTCGACGATCCTGCGCACCCGCAGGTCGCTGAGGCCGAGGGAGTTGGTCTTGGGGTCGAGCGCATACGTGCGCCTGCAGTGCGAGCAGGTGTTGTTGGGGCGTTCCTTGCGGAGGAGGTTCTTCTGGCAGTGCGGACAGATCACCGGCGGACCTCCAGTGCGGTCGCCACACGGCGCAGTCGTGCGGCCAGGCGCTCGCGGACGGTGATGGAGGCGATGCCGCGGTCCTGCTGATGGCGCTCGATGTCGCGCAGGGCGGCGGCAAGGGCGCGATAGTCGGTGGCGGCGGCTACGGTCACCTGGCCGGCTGCCGAGGTGTCGCCCGCGGCGCGGCGCTCGGCCTCCCCGGCGGTGATCGCGTAGTCCTCGTGGTCGATCCCGTAACCGGTGTTGGCCGCAAGGATCGTCAGCGGATCGGTACCCCTGTTCGCGAAGGAGTGGGGCATCATCTCCGGAATCCGTATCAACATCCCGGGAGTCAGAGGGACTTCGGTAACCAGATCGCGGTCCGCGTCGTAGAGGCCGCACGCCGCGTGGCCGAGGCTGAGGACGAAGTGCTCACCGCCGTGGGCATGCGGGGTGAAGGCGCTGCGCGGCCCCACGACACCGAGTTTTACCGTGGCGTTCGAGGGACGCTCGGGGGAGGTCGCCGCGTCGCCCACCAGATAGTGGGCGAACTGCCCGTCATCGATGAAGCGGAGAAACTCCCGCTCGGGTCCCAGCTCGCGGACGCCCTCGCGGTCAGCCAGCCCGATGCTTCCGTCCAGCCTCAGGTGGTAAAGCTCCACAGCGCGGGGAAGCGTGCCCCATGCTCCGCCCGGCATGGCGTCGGATATGCCGTCATGCGGTCTTCCGGACATCGCGCCTCCCCGTCTTCCTGTGCGCGGCGCGCGCTTCGCCAGCGCATCGTATGGCCCTGATCCACAACAACGGGAGCCTTGGGACTGGCATTTGGGCAAAGTGCGAGGGAACGGCGGGCGAACACGCCTGGCAATGAGTCGTCTTACGCGTGCACCTGCGCGTACGAGGCCGAATGCTGCCACACGCCCCTGGCAGGGGTCGCCATGTCGACATCGAACGCGACAGCGACAGCGAGGATCATGAGCACGATCTCGGCGCCGACCGCGCGTGGGAGATGAGGGCTGCATGACGACTGAGCACCGCGGCGCCGCAGGCCGGTACACCGAGTACGAGACGGCCGGCGCACACGGCCGGATCACGCCGGGCAACCCAGGCTGTCCGGCCCGGCCCACCAAGGAGTTGAGAGTGAAACTCTGGTCTACGCCGCTCTACGCCCGGTGTTGTGGAATGCGCTCGCCGAGGGCATACAGTGCATCGACATGAGACACCGCATCGCCGTGGTCGGGAGCGGCCCCGCCGGCCTTACGTTCGCCCGCGTCCTGCACCGCCATGATTACCCCGTCGCCGTCCTCGAACGCGATCCCTCCCCCGACGCACGCCCCCCGGGCGGCACGCTGGACCTGCACGAAGGGCTGGGCCAGCTCGCGCTGGACAAGGCGGGGCTGCTGGCGGAGTTCCAGGCGCTGTCTCGTCCCGAGGGGCAGGCCATGCGGATCCTGGACGCGGACGGGACCGTCCTGCGCGACTGGCGACCCCGTCCAGGTGACCGGGCCAATCCCGAGATCGACCGCGGGCAACTCCGCGACCTGCTGCTCGGCCCTCTCGACGTCCGGTGGGGGCGGGGCGTGACGCAGGTGGTGCCGGGGACCCGGGACGGCGTACTGGTCCATTTCGCGGACGGACGACAGGAGACGTTCGACCTCGTAGTCGGCGCGGACGGCGCCTGGTCCCGGATCCGCCCGGCAGTCTCGTCGGTGACGCCGCACTACACCGGCGTCACCTTGGTCGAGACCTCCCTGGACGACGTCGACACCCGCCACCCCGACCTCGCCCGGTTGATCGGCGACGGTTCCGTGGCCGTCTACGGCGTGAACCGAGCTCTTGTCGCCCAGCGCAACAGCGGCGGCCACGTCAAGGTGTACGCCCAGTTCCGCGCGCCCCTGGACTGGCACACGAACCTGGACCTGGCCGACGTCGAGGCCGTGCGATCGAGTCTGCTGGCTCTGTTCGACGGCTGGGCCTCTCCCGTCCTCGACCTCCTCCGCCACGGCACCGCTTTCGTCCACCGCCCCCTCTACGTCCTGCCCGTGTCCCACACCTGGACCCACGTCTTCGGGGTGACGTTACTGGGCGACGCCGCCCATTTGATGCCCCCATTGGGGGCGGGCGCGAACCTCGCAATGCTGGAAGGCGCCGAACTCGCCGAGTCCATCGCCACCGGCCCTGGAGATCTGGACGAGGCCGTCCGCGCCTTCGAGGAACAGATGTGGGCACGGGCCGGCAGGTGGGCGAAGATCACGATGGCCGGTCTGGAACGCCTGGTGAGCCCGGACCCCGCCGAAGCCCTCGCCCTCTTCGACCAAGTCCAGCCATCCTGACGGCCAAGCGCGAGAGCACCAGCTGCCAGGGCGTGTTTCGAAAGTCCCGCCTGCCGGGCGGCGTCACTTTCGAAGCACGCCCTGGAAGTCTCGCTGCTGCCCTCACTCAGTGCGCTTCCCTCTGACCGCCGCGAGGCGGCGGTCAGGCCGCGGTGTGCGTCAGTCGAGGGCGCGGCGGCCGGCCGTCGCCAGGCTCGGGTCCCAGCCGCGACGCGGTACGGAGTCGAGGAGCAGACGGGTATACGGATGCTCCGGGGTGTCCAGCACGCGATGCGTCGGGCCCGCCTCGACGACTCGGCCCGACCTGAGCACCAGGACGTCGTCGGCGATGTGCCGGACCACGGCGAGGTCGTGGGTGACGAAGAGGTAGCCGATGCCCGACTCGCGCCGGATCGTGGCGAGCAGGTCGAGGATCTGTGCCTGGATGGACACGTCGAGCGCCGCGACCGCCTCGTCGAGGATGAGGACGCGGGGTTCGACCGCCAGGGCTCGGGCGATGGCGACGCGCTGGCGCTGTCCGCCGGAGAGCCGCCGGGGCAGGGCCCCGGCCTCCCGTTCGCCGAGGCCCACCTGGTCCAGGAGTTCGGCGACCCGCGAGCGACGGGCGGCTGCGTCCAGCCGGTTGTGAAGGCGCAGCACCTCGTCGACGCAGTCGGAGACCGTCACCCGTGGGTCCAGCGAGAGATACGGATCCTGGAAGACCATCTGCATCTCGCGGGCGCGCGCGAGCCGTTCGGCTCGGCTCCGGGCGCGGGCGGAGTGGTCCCGGCCGTCCAGGCGGACGGTGCCGCCGTCCGGCCGTGCCAGGCCCACCAGCATCCGTACGGTCGTCGTCTTCCCGCTGCCGGACTCGCCGACGATTGCCAGCGAAGCCCCCGGTGCCAGGGTGAACGACACGTCGTCGACCGCCGCATGGTCCCCGTAACGCTTGCACAGGCCGTCGACCACGAGCCCCTTTGTCGTGCCGGTCACAGCGTGATCCCTTCGTCGGCGCGGTGGCACGCGGCGAGTCCGTCGCCGTACTGCGCCAGTACAGGAGGCTCCTCGGAGCAGCGCGGTTGTGCGTGGGCGCAGCGGGCCGTGAAGGCACACCCCGGAGGTGCCTCGGCGAGGGAGACGGGGCGGCCGGGGATGGGCCGCGGGGCCGGTGCGCCCGGTTCGATGCGCGGGGTGCAGGCGAGGAGTCCCGCCGTGTACGGATGGCGGGGCCGGTCGAACAGCTCGTCGGTGCCCCGGGTCTCGACGATCCGGCCCGCGTACATCACGTACACGCGGTCGCAGATGGCCGAGGCCAGTTCGAGGTCGTGGGTGACGAAGAGAAGCCCGGTGCCCTGCTCGGCCCGCAGTCGGGTGAGGATCGCGATGATCTCCGCCTGGGTCGTGACATCCAGGGCGGTGGTCGGCTCGTCGGCGACCAGCAGGGCGGGCTCGGCAGCCACAGCCGCGGCGATGACCACCCGCTGGAGCATTCCGCCGGAGAACTGGTGCGGATAGCGGCGGAGCGCGCCCCGCGGATCGCGGATGCCCACGGCGTCGAGGAGTTCCTCGGCCCGTGCGGTGGCCACGGCGGCAGGGTTGCCGGCCGCGCGCAGCCCTTCGGTGAGGAAGTCGCCGACGCGGCGCAGCGGATTGAGGGAGGCGCGCGGGTCCTGGAAGACCATGGTCACCTGCCGGGTCCGGAGCGCGGCCAGTTCCGTACGGCTCATGCTCAGCACGTCACGGCCGGCGACGCGTACTTCTCCGCTGGTCCGCGCTCCTTCGGGCAGCAGCCCGAGAACGCTGCGGCAGGCCACCGATTTGCCCGAGCCGGACTCGCCGACCAGCCCGACCGTCTCCCCGGGGAGGACCCGGAGGCTGACCTCGTCCAGGATCGGCCGGGCAGCCTGCCCGTCCGGCAGTCGTACGCCGAGGCCGTGCATCTCGAGCACGGGGTTGTCCCCGGTGCCACGCACCGGAGTGCTGGTTTCGGTCATGGCGCTCACCGTTCCCGCTTCGCGATCCGGTCGGCGAGTCCCTCGCCGACGATGCCGAACGCCACCACCGCGAGGACGATGCACGCCGACGGCGCGAGGGCGGGCAGCATCGCCCCCTGCTGGAGGGCCGATTGACCCTCGTTGATCATGGCGCCCCAGTCGGCGGTGGGCGGCTGCACACCGAAGCCGAGGAAGGAGAGAGCCGCCAGGTCCATCAGGGCGTACCCGAAGTTCATCGCGGACTGTGCGAAGACCGTCGGAGCGATGTTGGGCAGCAGGTGCCGCAGGCAGATCGTCCAGCCCGACCAGCCCTGCACCCGGTACGACTCGATGTACGGGCGGGCCTTCTCCTGGTGCGCGATGCCGCGCACCAGCCGTCCCACGTACGGGGTGTAGGCCACGGCCATCGCGATCACCGGTGCCGTCATGCCGGAGCCGACGACGGCCACCAGGAGGATCGCCAGGAGCAGCCCCGGGATCGCGAACACCATGTCCATCGACCGGGACACGACCGCGTCCGCCCAGCCGCCCCGCCAGGCGGCGACCACGCCGAGCAGGGTGCCGAGGAGGGTGGAGACGCCGACGACGAGCAGCGGTCCGAGCAGACCGGTACGCGCTCCGTCGATCAGCCTGGACAGGATGTCCCGGCCTGACTGGTCCGTGCCCAGCAGGTGGTCTCCCGTGGTCCCGACCAGGCTCGCCGAGAGGTCGAGCGACTCGGGATCGTACGGTGCGAGGACGGGGGCCAGGACGGCGACCAGGACGAGCACGAACAGGACCGCGACGGCCGCCGTGAACAGCGGCCCCTGGCCGAGGACTTGGAGGCCGCCCAGACCGGGGCGGCGGCGCAGCGCACCGGGTGCGGCGGCCGGGGGAGGTGCGGTGGTGGTCATGAGGAGCCTTCCCCGTGGAGGGACAACCGGGGGTCGATGAGCGGGGCGACCAGGTCGACGGCGAGGTTCACCACGACGAAGGCCGCCACGCTGAGCAGCGTGATCGCCTGGACGACGGCGAAGTCCTTGGCCGTCACCGACTGCACGAGCAGGGAGCCGATTCCGGACACGTCGAAGGCGGTCTCGACGATCGAGGTGCTGATGAGCAGACCCGCGAGCATGGTGCCGCCGACAGTGACGACGGGGCCGAGCGCGTTGCGCAGCACGTGCCGGCGGACCACGGCCCGCCGTGCGACGCCGCGGGCGCGCGCCACCTCGACGTGTTCGCGCCGCAGTTCGTCGAGCATGGCCGAGCGGGTCACCCGGGCGAGCAGACCGGCGAAGGTCAGCGCCAGCGCGAAGGCCGGCAGCGTCAGGTGGTACAGCCGGTCCGTGAAGCCCTCCGGGGTGCCGCCCGGCCCCGGGAACCAGCCCAGTTGGACGGAGAAAAGTGAGACCAGCGCCATGGCGCTGACGAATGAGGGCGTCGCCGTGGCCACACCCGTGCCGAGAAGCACAACGCGGTCCAACGCGCCGGGGCGCAGCGCGGCGAGGACGCCGCCCGCCACCCCGAGGACGGCGACCAGCAGGGCCGCGTATCCGACCAGTAGGGCGGTGCCCGGAAGCCGGGAGGCGATGAGGCTCCCGACGTCCTGGTGGAACTGGGCGGACCGGCCGAAGTCGCCCTGCAGTACAGCGCCGAGCCACTTCGCGTATTGCGCGGGCAGCGGGTCGTCCAGGTGGTACTGGGCGCGTAGCGCCGCCGTGGTCTCCGGCGTCGCGGGGCGGCCGTGGAGCAGGAAGGACACCGGGTCGCCGGGGGCCAGGTGGACCGTGCCGAAGACCACGAGCGAGGTCACGAACAGCACCGTCACCAGGCCGAGGAACCGTCCGACGAGGTAGCGGGTCATGGCTTCGCGGCCCCGATCGTCGCGGCCCACGGGTAGTACAGCTGCGCGATGCCGGTGGGGGCGCCGGTGATCCGGTTGCCGAGGAAGACCGAGAACGGCGCCTCGTACAGCGGGATGATCGGGAGCTGGTCCATCGCGATCCGCTGGAGCTCGGCGGTCAGGTCCGCCCGGGCGGCTGGGTCGGGCTCAGCGTTGGCCCGGTCGAACGCGGCGTCGTACGCGGCGTCGGACCAGTGGCCGTAGTTCCCGAAGTCGCCGGTGCGCAGGTACTGGTAGAACTCCAGCGGGTCGGGGGTGTTGTCGTATCCGTTGGTGATGACCAGGTCGAGTCCGCGGCGCGCGTTGGGGTCGACGAAGATGCTGCTGTACGCGTCGGGGCTGACGGCCTTCAGCCGGACGTCGAGGCCGATCTGCCGGCCGGCCGCCTGGACGGCGTTGGCGACGACACTGATCTCCGGCGCGAGCGAGCTCGTGGCGATGGTGACCTTCCGGCTCTTGGCGCCGGCTTCGGCGACGAGCTTCTTCGCGGCCGCCAGGTCGTACACCGGCTCGGGAAGGGCGTCGAAGTAGCCGGCGGTCTTCTCCGGGGCCAGTGCCCATGCGCCGCGCGCGGCGGGGGCCTTGGCGGGGATGCCGATGCCGCCGGCGGCGGCCTTGATGATGTTCTTCCGGTCGAGCGCCATGGACAGGGCCCTGCGGACCTTGAGGTCCCCGAGGGTGCCCTTGAAGTCGAGGACAGCGAGGTCCGCCACGGCGGTGTTGGGGCCGAACAGCACGGTTCCCTTGCCGCTGGAGCGCAGCTGCGCGAGCGAGGACGACGGCACCATGTACCCGCCGTCGGCCGTGCCCGAGAGGAAGGCGTTGGACCGCGCGGCCGGGTCCTCGATGAAGGTGAATGTCACCTTGTCCGTTTTCGCGGCCAGTGACGTGTCCCAGTAGGCGGCATGCTTCTTGAGGGTGATGGAGTCGCCCTGGGCCCAGCCGGCGAGGGCGTACGGGCCGGTGCAGTCGACCTTGCCCTTGGGGCCGCCGTAGTCCTTGCCGGCCTTGGCCAGGAAGGCGGCGCTCTCGACCGTGCCGGGGGAGGCGGCCATGAGTTCGTTGAAGAGGATGTCGGGGTTGCTCAGCCGGATCGTCACCTCCAGGGGGCCGGTCTTCTTGATGGTGTCCACGTTCTTGAACGCCGACGCCCAGGGGGATCCGGTGGCCGGGTTCATGTGGCGCTTGAGGGAGGCGACCACGTCGTCCGCGGTCATGGTCGTTCCGTCGTGGAACTTCACCCCCGAACGCAGCGTGTACACGAGCGTCTTGGGATTCGGCTGGCCGTACTTGACCGCGAGGCCGGGTTCGATCTTCATGTCGGGAGTGACCCGCAGCAGCTGCTCGCACACGTTCGCGAGCACGGTGTTCGGCGGGTAGTCGTATGCCAGGGCGTAGTCGAGCGTGTAGGGCTCGGCATAGAGGGACCACGTGAACGAGTCCAGGCGGCCCTTCGCCGGCGGCGAGGTCGGGGTGACCCGGTAGGCGGGGCCGGTGCCCTTCCCGGAGGACCGAGAAGTGGTGGCGCCGGAGCAGGCGGTGGCGGTGGTCGCGACGGCGACGGTACAGACGAGCAGCGCGATGGCTTTGGGCATGCGCATGGAGACCCACCCCTTTACGGGTGTAGTGACGGGCGCTGAGGGATGGAGCGAGTATTGATGCGGGAACGTTCCCGCACAAGGCTTTGCGGGAACGGTTTTGCCGAGGTCGCGAGGGTGGCACCATCAGCCCCATGACGAATGCTGTTCCAAGGCGTGGCGGACCTGCCTCGCCGCCCACCCCGCCGCGCGTCCGGCTCGTCGACGTGGCCCGCGAAGCGGGGCTGTCCAAGACCACCGTCTCGGCGGCCCTCAACGGCACGGGGCGGCTCTCCCCGGCCGTACGGGAGGCGGCCAGGGAGACCGCGCGGAGGATGGGCTACCGGCCCAACGCCACCGCGCGCCAACTTCGTGCGGGACGGGCCAGGTTGATCGGATACGTGGTGGGCGAATTCGCCGGCGCCCCCTGGACGTTCTTCGAGTCGCCTTACTTCGCCCAGCTGACGAGCGCCACGGCGGCGGCGGCACTCAAGCGCGGCTATGCGCTGGTGCTGCTGCCCGCGGGTTCGCTGCACAGCGAGTGGGCGGAGCTGCCGCTCGACGCGATGATCGTCGCCGACCCGGTCGGCGACGACCGGATCATCGACGACCTGATCGCCGCCCGGATCCCGGTGTTCACCGACCGCTCCGCCGAGGGGCGGCCGGGGGCACACTGGGTGGACGTCGACGCCGTGGCGGCCGTGCGGGAGACGCTCGACCACCTCGAGGCGGAGGGCGCCCGCCGGCCCGCGCTCGTGGTGCCCGACAGCACGACGCGGTTCCACGCGAGAGCGGTCGCCGCCTACCGCGACTGGTGTGCCGAGCACGGAGTGCCCGAGCAGGTCGTGTTCGCCGCCGAGGCCGGCAACGGACCGGTCGTACGAGCCGTTGAGGAGGCCCTGACCGGGGCCGACCGGCCCGACGCGCTGTTCGTCGTGGCCGAGGCGAGCCCGCCCCTCGTCCTGGAGGCGGCGCGGCGCCACGGATACGACGTACCCGGCGACCTGCTCGTGGTGTGCGTCAGCGAGGACACGACGGCCACCCACACCCGGCCTCCGATGACGACGCTGAGCCTGGGACCCCAGGAGGTCGCGGAGGCCGGGATCCAACTCCTCGTCGCCGCACTGGAGCAGGGAGGCGGCCCCTCGGCCGGGGTGCTGGTGCCGACCCGGCTCGAGGTACGGGCTTCCTCGCTGCGTACGGGCACGGCCCGGGCGGACTGAGCGCGGTTCGGGCGCCTCGCTCAGGCGCAGTGCACGAGCGAGCCCCCGACATACGTCCGCAGGACCCGTGCCTCGGCGATCTCCTCGGGCGGCGCGGTGAAGATGTCGCGGTCCAGGACCACCAGGTCGGCCAGGTTGCCGGGGAGCAGGCTGCCGGCGTCGTCCAAGCCGTTCACATGCGCGGTGCCGGCCGTGTACGCGGCGACGGCCGTCGCCAGGTCCAGGCGCTGTTCGGGGAAGAAGACCCGGTCGTCGGTGGCCCCGGGCTCCCTCCGGTTGACCGCCACGTGGATGCCCTCGATCGGGTCCGGGCTGCTGACCGGCCAGTCGCTGCCCGCGGCGAAGGTGGCGCCCGCGCGCAGCAGGTCGCCGAACGGGTACTGCCAGGCGGCGCGTTCGGGCCCGAGGAAGGGGATGGTCAGCTCATCCATCTGGGGTTCGTGGGCGGCCCACAGCGGCTGGATGTTGGCGATGGCGCCCAGCTGGGCGAAGCGCCTGATGTCGTCGGGGTGGACGACCTGGAGGTGGGCCAGGTGGTGGCGGTTGCCGCGCCGGCCGTTGGCCTCGATCGCGGCCTCTATCGCGTCGAGTGCCTCGCGGACGGCCCGGTCGCCGAGCGCGTGGAAGTGGACCTGGAAGTCGAGGGCGTCGAGCCGGGTGACATGGCCGCGCAGGGCGTGCGGATCGACGAAGCTCAGACCGCTGTTGGCGGTGGCGCAGCCGCAGCCGTCGAGGTACGGGGAGGTCATCGCGGCGGTGAAGTTCTCGGCGATGCCGTCCTGCATGATCTTCACCGAGCCGGCCCGAAACCGTCCGTGGCTCAACTTCTCGCGCAGCGCGACCAGTTCGTCGATCTGCTCGGCGCCACGCTCGCGGTCCCACCACAGCGCGCCGGTGACCCGGGCGGTGAGCGAGCCGTCGCGGGCGGCGGCCAGATAGGCGTCCGACGGATCGGCCTTGCCATTGAACACACCGAGCAGGGCGTCCTGCCAGCCGGTGATGCCGAGGGAGTGCAGCAGCTCCTGCGCGCGCAGGAGACCCGCGAGCCGGTCCGCAGGAGTGCTCGCCGGTGCCAGCCGGGAGACCAGCGCCGTGGCGCCTTCCTGGAGCATCCCGCTGGCCGAACCGTCCGGCTCGCGTTCGATGCGGCCGTCGACGGGGTCGGGGGTGGCGGCAGTGATCCCGGCCAGTTCGAGCGCCCGGGTATTGGCCCAGGCGCCGTGGTGGTCGCGGTTCGCCAGCAGGACCGGGCGGTCCGGGACCACGGAGTCGAGGAGCTGCCGGGTGGGCAGTCCGCCGTCGAAGCTCTCCATCGACCACCCGCCGCCGGTGATCCACGCGTGGTCGGGGTGGGCGTCCGCGTAGGTCCGGATCCGGGCCAGGTACTCCTCGACGCCGACGGTGCCGGTCAGATCGCACTCGGCCAGCTCCACCCCGGCGTACACCGCGTGGATGTGGGCGTCCTGGAAGCCGGGGAGCAGCAACTTCCCGGTGAGGTCGACGACTTCGGTGCCGGGGCCGATGAGCTCGCGCACGTCGTCGTGGCCGACGGCGGCGATCCGGTCGCCGACAACAGCGAGTGAGGTGGCCCGGGAGCGGGCCGGATCGGCGGTGAAGACGGGGCCGCGCGTGAAGACCAGATCGGCCGTGGTCATACGGGTCCTCCAGAACACGAGGGAACGTGAGATGGGCGCCATGGAAGCGGCTCGGGCGTTACGCGTCAACGGTGTTGTCATAAGAGTGCCCGGCAGTAGGCTTTGCGGCGTCGCGGAGCCGGCGCACGCACCTCGCGGCGTTGTCTATTCCTACGACCAGCTCGGAGCGGGCCGCTCCACCAGGCTGCGGGACGTCACCGGATACACGGTCGCCCGCCAGGTCGCAGACCTCGACGCGATCCGCCGTACGCTCGGCACGGACCGGATCGGCATCGTCGGCCAGTCGTGGGGAGGGTCGCTCGCGGCCCAGTACCTGGCGGCCCACAGTCAGCACGTGGCCAAGGCGGTGTTCACCTCGCCGGGTGCGCTGTGGGGCCGCGAGTATCCCGGTTCCACGGCCGGTGAACCCTGGAACCGGCTCACCCCGGCCCAGGAGGCCCGGCTCGAGAGGCTGAACAGCACGCCCTGGATGCTCGCCGCGAGCCTGCTGCTGGACGTCAACCCTGGTGCCGCGCACGCCCTGGTCGGGGACCGCGAGGCCGATCACTGGATGCACGAGGTGGCTCTGACGGGCAAGGGCAGCACCTCGTGCCAGGGCGCGCCGCCCACCGCGGCACACCACAACCCCCAGGGCTTCCACAGCAACCAGATCCTCCGCGACGACTTCGAGCGGATCCCCGATCCCCGGCCGAACCTGCGCACGGCGCACGTCCCTTCGCTCATCCTGCGGGGCGAGTGCGACTTCATCAAACCCGCGGTCACCGACGAGTACCGGCGCACCCTCCCGGACTCCCAGCTCGTGACCCTCAAAGACGCCCGTCACGCCATCTCCCGCGGCCGGCCGCGTCTCTCTACCGCGCTGCTGCGGGCCTTCCTGCTGGGCAGGCCCCTGTCCGCGACCGCATCCTGAACAATCGCACGACGAGCCGCGGCCGGCCACGGGAGGCGACCGTGTGCGGCCGCCTCCGTTACACGAGCCCGGAGGGTATCGGGAGCCTGTTCGGCATCGCGCTCCTGGGGCTTTTCCTCATCTTCGCCCGCCCCGAACTGCCCCTCCTGGAATGGTTCGACCCGGGGCCGGTGGTCGGCGGCTGGCTGCTGATCGCGGGCGCGATCGTGCTCGATGCCGGTACGAGGGTGAGGGCTGCGGTCTCCCGGCGCCGCCGCGCCGCCCGGCGGTCCGAGAAGAATCTCGGGTGCGGTCGAAGCCCCGGCCGAGGGCCTGACCTTCCGATACGACCAGGACGAACGGCTGACGAGGATCAACGACCCGTATCCGCTCGACGTGAGCTGCAGGCCGACGTGGTGCGGCACGGTGCGACGGGCAGGGCCTTCGCCGGGATGTGTGCCCCCTCGACTCTGGGGTCGTTCCTGCGTGCTTTCACCTGGGGCGTGTACGCCAACTAGATTCCGCCGCTGGGGCGTTCACTTGCAACCTTGACCGGCGCTGCCGCCTGCTGTCCGACGCGACCAGATTGCCTTCCTGGACATCGACTCCAAGGTCAAGCAGGTCTACGGGGCCGCCAAGCAGGGCGCCAAGCACGGCTACAGGCACTGTCACGTTGGCGGATGGCGTGGGAGGATCCTCGGGTTGATCATGGTGGAGGGGATCGTCGGTGGGGAGCGCGTCGCCGTCGTACAAGGGGCACCGATACCCGGTCGAGGTGATCTCCCACTGCGTGTAGCTGTATTTCCGCTTCCCGCTCAGCTTCCGTGAGGTGGAGGAGCTGATGCTCCAGCACGGCGTCGTCGTCTCCTACGAAACGGTCCGGCGGTGGTGCCGGAAGTTCGGGCAGGCCTACGCCGACAGACTGCGCCGCTGCCGGCCCCGACCCGGGGACAAATGGCATCTGGACGAGGTGTTCATCAAGGTCAACGGGGAGCGGAAGTACCTGTGGCGGGCCGTCGACCAGGACGGCAACGTGCTCGACATCCTCGTGCAGAGCCGCCGGGACAAGGCCGCCGCCCGGCGCTTCTTCCGCAGGCTGATGAAGAAGACGAGCTCGGTGCCGCGAGTGATTGTCACGGACAAGCTCCGCTCCTACGGCGCGGCCCACCGCGAGGTCATGCCCTCGGTCGAACACCGCTCCCACAGGGGCCTGAACAACCGGGCCGAGAACAGCCACCAGCCCACCCGCCAGCGCGAACGTGCGATGAAGGGCTTCCGCAGTGTCGGCGCGGCCCAGCGGTTCCTGTCCGCGTTCAGCGGCATCTCACCCCACTTCCGACCCCACCGCCACCTGATGACCTGATGACCGCCCCCGACCACCGAGCCGAGATGACCATCCGCTTCGCCATCTGGGACCAGATCACCGGCGCTGTCGGCAAGCCCACCACGGCCTGAACACAGGCCCGGACCGCAAGCCCACCATGCCCCGACACACCCGCAGACACCCACACATCCAACAACGTGACAGCGCCGTAGCCGAGTATGGCCTGCATCGTGGCGAGGGTGACCAGTTCGGCATCGCTCAGGCGGGGCGTAATGCCGACCGGCGGGCGCCACGGCGCCAGGT
>NZ_JBLVKW010000106.1:0-20451 GCF_048270745.1 Streptomyces sp. NPDC056231
GAGGCTTCCAGTGGAGCGCCGACATCGACGAGAGCTTCGAGTGGCTGATCGCCTTCGCCGACCGGGGCCTGCGCGCTCTGTGAGAATGCCGTCGCACCAGATCGCCGTCACTGGTGTGCTGGAGTCGGGCGCCGTGGCCGCGATGCACCTCCGCGGTGGGACGTCCCGTGCCACCGCGTTTCATCGGGAGATCAACGGCACGCAGGGCGATCTCGTGGTCAAGGCCGACCAGGCTCAGTGGTGGTATGGGGGGCTACGGCTGTACGGCGCCCGGGGACAGGAGGTGCCTTGACCGAACTTCCCGTTCCTGCCCGCTACCAGCGGTATCGAGCCGCTGCTCGTGGTGTGGACCTCTCCCGTCGTGCCCGCCGACCAGTCCATGGACATCATGGGCATGGGTGTCAGGTTCGGCATGCCCATCGTGGCCCAGCCCGGAGTCACCCGATCGCGAGCTGTCCGCCGCGTACCTCGAGAACCGTGCCGGTGATGTAGCTGGCGCGGGAGGAGACGAGGAACACAACCGCTTCCGCGATTTCTTCAGGGTCTGCGACCCGCCCCAGTACGGTGGTTCGCCCGATTACCTGGAGGGTTTCATCTCCCATCTCCTCCGTCCCGGGGGTATGGACAGGGCCCGGGGCCACGGCGTTCACGCGGACGCCCTGGGCGCCGAACTCGTCAGCCCATACTCGTGTGAGAAGTTCGAGGGCAGCTTTGGAGGCCCCGTAAGCGCCCGTTTCCCGCACCGGCGTGGTAGCCGCCGCTGTGCTCACACTCACGATGGCGCCTCGCCCCCGTGCAGCCATTCCCGGGGCGAGGGCACCGACCAGGAGCATCGGCGCGCGTGAGTTGACGGCCATCTGAGCGTCGAACATCTCGGCGGTGGTGTCCGGCGTACTGGCGAACCGGTAGATACCGGCGTTGTTGATCAGAATGTCCACCTCACCTGCTTCAGCGGCAAGACGCAGGACATCTTCAGAGCTGCTCAGATCCGCAGCAACGAACCGGGCCTTCCCGCCTGCGGCAGCGATCTCTTTGACGGTCTCAGCACCTCGCTGCTCGTCCCGCCCGTGGACGATGACCGAGGCCCCCAACGCTGCCAGGCGAAGGGCGATGGCCCGGCCGATGCCGGCGGTGGCGCCGGTGACAAGAGCGGTGGATCCGTCCAGTTCTGCAGTCATGGGAAGCTCCTCCAAGCCGAGAGGAACGACATGTTGTCGGTTGTTCCTCGTGTAACTGATGATCCTGATGGTTCATCCCAGGGCGGGGACGGACCCACGCCGGGCAGAGCGCTACGGCACGCCCACCGCCATCGGTGAGGCGTTGAACTTCAGCGCGGCGGTGGCCCCGGCTTCTGTCCGAGGGCGTCGAGCCGGCGGCGGGCTGCGGGTGCTGACCGCCTTGCCGAGCGGGGCCGAGCCGGCCGTGGTGAACCTGCGGCTCAATGGGACACATCCGTTGGCGCGGGGCGAGCGCCGCGGGGCAGAGCTGAACCGGAGCGGAAAAAGAGGGGAGTTCTCAGTGCGGCCGGCCCAGACCGGCGTCGCGTGCCCGGACGATGGCCTGGCTGCGCTGGGTGAGATGCAGCTTGGCGAGGATCGCCGAGACGTTGTTCGCCACGGTCTTGCCGGACAGATGCAGGCGCCGGCCGATCTCGGTGTTGGAAAGACCGGCCGCGAGGTGGTCGAGGATGTCCCGCTCACGTGCGGTGAGTTCCGGGAACGGGCCGTCCTGTGGTGGTGGCGAGGCGAACCAGGTCCGCAGCCGGCCCGCCAGTGCCGCGCCGAAGACCGGCTGCCCGGCCGCGGCGGCGTGGATGGCGGCGACGATGTCCGCTCCGTCGGCCCCTTTGACGAGATAGCCGAGCGCGCCGGCCTGGACGGCTGCGAAGACCGTCGCGTCGTCCTCGAACATCGTCAGGACCAGCACGGCCGCGTCCGGCACCCGGGTCCGGATCTGCCGGGTGGCCTCGATGCCGTGGAGCCCGGGCAGTTGCAGGTCCATCACGATGACGTCGGGCAGCAGCTCGACGGCCCGGCGGACGGCTTCGAGACCGTCCCCGGTCTCACCGGCCACCTCGATGTCGTCGACGGTGTCGAGAACCGCTCGCATCCCCTGGCGTACCAGGGGATGGTCGTCGGCGAGCAGCACACGGATCATGGCCTCTCCGGGATCGGGAACCAGGCGGTGACGGAGCCGCCGTCGGGACTGGGGCCGGCCTGACAGCGTCCGCCCAGTTCCGCGGTGCGTTCGCGCATCGCGGTCACGCCGACGCCGGGCAGCCACGGACCGGCGGACGTACCGTCGTCGCCCACCCGCAGCACCAGCTCCCGCACGGAGGCGTCCAGGCGTACGCGGCACTGCCTCCCGTCGCTGTGGCGCACCGCGTTCGTGATCGCCTCGACGGCGGTGCGGTAGGCGGCGACCTCGACCGCGGCCGGCAGGTCGGACAGTTCGCCCGCCTCGATGGTGACCCGCAGTGGCGAGCCCGCCGTGA
This sequence comes from Streptomyces sp. NPDC056231, assembly GCF_048270745.1. NCBI lineage: Bacteria > Bacillati > Actinomycetota > Actinomycetes > Kitasatosporales > Streptomycetaceae > Streptomyces > Streptomyces sp. NPDC056231. The sequence continues at coordinate 2,495 of NZ_JBLVKW010000106.1, forward strand.
GCCGGTCGGCCTGTGAGCGCAGGGCTCCGACGAGCCCGAGGTCGTCCAGGCTGGGCGGACGCAACCCGTGCACCACCTTCCGCAGGTCCGCCAGCGCCTGGGCGGCGGCCTCGCGGGCCTCGGCGATGTGGTTGTCGGCCGCGGGCGGGTCGGTCTCCAGCCGTGCGCGGGCCGCGTCCAGGGTGAGGCCGATGGCGGTGAGCACCGGACCGAGGCCGTCGTGCAGTTCACGGCGCAGCCGCCGCCGCTCCTCCTCCCGCGCGGCGACCAGGCGTTGCTGCGACCGCACCAGCTCGGCGGTCAGGGTCCGGGTGTGCAGCGCCAGACCGAGCTGACCGGCGATGTCGGACAGCAGGCCGCGGTCGCGGTCGTCGAAGCCCTCCTCGCCGCGCCGGGCCGACGCGACCAGGTAGCCCTCGATCTGGCCTTCGTACAGCAGAGGCCGGCGCTCCAGCGGCTCCACCGGTGTCCCGTAGGACGCGACCGGGGTTCCGTCGGCGCGCTCGACGGACACGTACGGCAGCCGCAACGCGGATGCCATCGCGTGGCCGAACGAGCCCAGCGCGTCGCCGCCCGGGACGGAGTTGAGCCGCTGCCCGAGGTCCCGCAGCGTGCGGTACGGATCCTGACGGCCGCCGTAGAAGAGGCGGTCCACCAGGTGTTGCGTGCGGTCGCGCAGCGGGACGAAGGACAGTGCCACGGCCGCCGCGGCGACGGGGGCCGCGACCTGCCGGGAGACCACGCGGGTGGCCAGCCCCGTCAGCACGGCGAAGCCGATGATCAGGGCGGCGGTGATCGCGCCGTAGACCAGGGAACGGCGCAGGATCGTGTCGATGGACCACAGCCGGTAGCGCAGCACCGGAAGGGCCAGAGTCAGGACGAACACGACCGCGTCCACGCTGTTCGTCAGCGACGGCAGTTGCTCGGTCACGGCGAGCGGGAACAGCGCCAGCGCCACGATCACGCCGACCGCCCGCCACTTCAGCTGCTGGCGGGCGACGCCCTCGGCCCTGGCGAACCGGACCACGACGCCGATGCCCGCGATCAGCCCGAGCAGCACCACCACGGGCGCCAGGAAAGTCGCCGCGTCGGCGATCCGGCCGACCGTGCTCCCGCCGGTGAGCGGGTGGGCGAGCCCGCTCACGCCGCCCCCGACATCCCGCAGGGTCGTGCCCCCGAGCAGTCCGCCCACCATGACCAGCGCGGTGCAGGTGATGATCACCTTCTCGAGGACCGCGCTCCACCGGCCGGCCGGCCGCCCGGACGGGAACCGGAGGTTGATCAGACCCTGCGCGGCGACCGGCGCGAACGCGAAGGTCCCGGCGGTCAGCCCCCAGCGCGCCGGGACGCCGCGGTCGCCGTCCAGGACGGCCGCGTACGCCGGCGGCAGGGCCAGCACCTGCACGACGACCAGCACGGCCGCCCCGGCGAGCAGCCACCCGAACGGCAGGTCCGGACGGCGGTCGATGAGCAGGGCCCCCGTCACCCCGTACGCGATCATCGTGACCAGCGGCTCCACCCAGGCCAGGTACCCGCCGGAGTCCGGCATCGGGTGCCCCGCGGTCACCCACCACAGCAGGAAGCCCACCCCGACGAGGACGGCCGCCAGCGTCGCGGCGGCCCATCGGCTGCCGTCCGGGGTCCGGTGTCCGCGCGGAGTGTCGATACGGCGAGTATCCCGATCCGCGTCCGGCGGCAGCAACGGCCGCGTTTCCCGAGTTTCCGGGAAACCTTCCCGGCCCACCCGGGAATCGGGGCATCCCGCGCCGGACGCGACCCCGCGAACTCGGGAAGGCGAGCCCTGGGCCGGGGGTCCCGGTGCGCCCGACGCTGATCCGGCAATCGCCGTATCCAGGAGGCCGCCATGAGGACCATCCGCTGCTGTGCCGCCATCGCGACCCTCGCCATGTCGCTGCTCAACCTTCCGATCGCGCTCGACGACGGAGGCAACGGCATCCCGGCCCCGGCCGCCTGGCTGATCAGTCTGCTCGGCGCCGTCGGCATCGTCGCCGCGATCGCTCTGCTCCGCTCCGCCGCCTGGGCCACGCCCGCCGTACTCACCGTCGGCGCGCTCAACCTGATCGGCGCGGTCGTCGCCCTCGTCCGGAGCCGGGACGGCGCCGTCATCGGCCTTGTTCTCAGCGCCGCCGGCACCGGCCTGGCCCTCGCGTACGCCGTGGGCCGGACGGCGAAGACGCCGCAGACGAGCTGACCCACCCTCACCTCTCCAACGGGAACGGAGGTTCCACCATGCAGTCCGACACCGGCACTCAGCCGACCAGGGCGGCCTCGCCGCAGCAGCCCAAGCCGCTGAAAGACGTACGAGGGTTCTGGCGCGTCCTGCTCGCCGTCGTCGCCCCGCTGCCGATGACCGGCATGGGGCTCAGCTACATCCTCAGCCCCGTCGACGGGGGCTCGTCGTTCGAGGACACCGTGACGGCCTACACCGGCCACCTCGACCAGGCCCGCGCCATCCAGTACCTCGGTGTCCCGTTCCTGGTCCTGCTGATTCCGGCGACGTTCGCCGTGATCTGGGTGTCCCGCCGGGGCGCGCCCCGGCTCACCACCGCCGGAGCGCTCCTCGCGCTCCTCGGTCAACTGGCCGGTTTCCCTCTGAACCAGGGCGGCGACCTGCTTGCGTACATGACGGCGAAGAACGGCCTCGACGTGACGACCGTGGCCGCGCTTCAGAAGGCCCTGGAGGAGGACCCGTTGGCCCTGACGGGCGGCCTGCTGTTCATCGTCGGCATCGTCCTCGGGTTGCTGCTGCTCGGTCTCGCCCTGTGGCGCAGCGGCGCCGCGCCGGCCTGGGCGGGCATCGCCCTGGCACTGGGCGGCTTCACCCACCCCTTCATGCCGGGGCATGTCGCGTCCGGCGTCGGACTGCTCGTCGCCGCGGTCGGCTTCGCCGGGGCCGGCTGGGCACTCCTGCGCATGAGCAATGACGACTTCGACCGGGCACCCGGCCGCCCCGCCTGACAGGTCCGCGTCCGGCGCGGTCACCCGCTACCGGGGCGTCGGAACCACGTGCCCGAGCGCGGACGGCGCGGCCGGGATCCGTTCCAGGACGCCGCCCGCGAACACGTCGTCCCGGGCATTGTCGAACCGACGGGCTGACTCGCACGAGCGGCGCCGTCTCCCGGGTCCCACGGGAGACGGCGCCGTCCTGTCACACGGGATCGCGCCGCGTACGGCTCACCCCATGGCTCCAGTGGCCGGGGCGTGTCACTTCACGCCGACCGCCCGGATGATCTCCTGAGTGACCTTTCCGCCCCGGTCGTCGCCGGCGGTTGCGCGCAGCGAGATGTACTGAGCGTCGGCGGGCACCTTCAGGGTGCCGTGCCAGGCGGCCTTGTTCCCGTCGCGGTCCAGGCCGACGGACGTCCAGGTCTGGCCGTCGTCGTACGACACCTGGAGGGTGCCGTCGCCGATGGTCCCGGTGTCCGGCGCGCCCTTGACGTACTCGGAGTAGATCCCGACGGGCAGGCGCTGCCCGGCGCGGACGTTGCCCGCGAGGTCGGTGTCGACGTCGAAGCCGAGGTTGAGCAGCGGCAGGAACGTCCACTTGTCGGCGGGCGTCGCGGCGGACTTGAAGGTCCACTCGGAGTGGCCCTTCGTGGACAGTTTCCAGCGCGCGGGGTCGAGCGCGGTGTCGGTGACGACCTTGTAGGTGTGCTCGGCCGGATCGGCGTTCCGCGCATACCCGGCCGAGCCGGTGCGCCGGTCGACGCGCACCCCGTCGACGTAGACCTCGGTGGTCTGCTTGATGGACATGTCATTCCACACGTCGCCGAATCCAGTGTGGTCGGGTCCGGAGTCGCCCCAGCCGGGGGTGTTGAACTGGAGGTCGTTCCCGGCCCGCTGCTGGCCCCAGCCGAGCCCGGTCCCGAGCCAGGGATGCCAGACCGGCTTGAACCAGTCGACCTCACTGCGCGTGCCGCCCCGGTAGGTGACCAGGCCGCTGCGCTCCTCGATGGCACGGGGCACGGTGATCACGGACTCGTGCCACTTCTCGCCGGGGCCGGTGGAGACGTATGCGGTGCGCTCGGCCGGGTAGTCGATGCGCTCCAGGAAACCGACGCCGATACGGAAGGTGTCGGTGATGGAGAAGCGGAACTCACCGCCCGGGGCGGGCTTCACCGCGTGGAACTTGTCGTCCAGCCGGGCGAGTTCGCTCTTCTTCGGGGTGTACGTCAGATTGCCCGGGATGGCGCCGGGGTGACCGTCGGACAGGTCGTAGACGTAGGGCGTGTTGCGGGTGCTCGTGAGTTTGACGCGCTCGCCGGACTTGGCCGAGGCCAGCAGCCGGGCACCGTCCGCGGCGTTGACCGTGGCGATGAGCAGCGACCGGTCGGTGCGGTCGGCGTTGCCGAAGAAGGCCATCAGCCGGCCCGGCTTGTCGTCGGTGACGAACAGGGCCTTGGCGCCCGCGTCCTGGGCCGCCTGAGCCAGCTCGATGGGCGAGATCGCGCCGGTGGCGCGGACGACGACGGCCTTGCCGCGCACGTCCTTGCCCGCGTAGTCGGCCGGTGCCCCGCTGCCCGCGTCGACGACCGGCACGGTGCTGCGGCTGTCGGTGAGGGTGCTGCCGGACTGGACGGTGGCATCGTCCAGCGGACTGTCGCCCGCCTCGACCTCCAGGAGCGGCTTGCCGAGCCGCCAGACCGTGCGGTACTCGAAGGTGCCGTCGGTGACGTTGTCTGTGGGGGCGGCGAAGACGCTGTCGTAGGTCGGGGGCACCTGGACCGCGCCGAGCAGGTCGGCGCCGTTCGCCTTGCGGCTGTACTCCATGAGCAGCTGCCGGGTCTCGGTGCGCTGGTCGACCTTGGCGCTGATCTCCTTCAGCTGCCGCCCGTCCAGGGTGACCTCGCGGTCCTGGTCGAGGGTGATCTGCGGGGCGGCGAGGAAGCCGAGGCCGAGCGAGTCGGCGCCGTGGCTGCCGCGCACGTCGAGGAAGGACGTCAGGCTGTACGTGCCCGGCTTCAGCCGCAGCTTCAGGGTGCCGGAGTCGCCGACATACGCCGGCAACGGGTCGCTGCCCTTGGCGAGTTGCTGCAGCACGAGGCGTGCGGCGGTCGCGGCGCCGTCGCGGTCCTTGACGTGGACGGTGAGCGTGTACCGCTCGTTCTCCTTCACCAGACCGAAGGCGGTGTGCGCGACGGGGGCACCGTCGGTGCTCGCCACGATCTGTCCGCTGGTGTTGCCGACGGCGGCCTTCGCGCCGTCACCGGTCACCGTGGTGGACGCGGTGCCGTGCGCGGGCACGGTCAGCGACGTGTCGGCGAGCGAGACGACGCCGTCGGGAGCGCCCTGCGCGGCCAGGCTCAGCTCGACCGGCTGGTTGGAGGAGTTGGAGTAGGTGAGCGTCTTGGTCACCGGCTTGTTGTCGGCGTAGGGCCAGCTGTAGAAGCCGAGGTCGGCGCTGCCGGTCGCGGTGATCCGCGCGTTGATCGCGGCGGGCACGGAGACCCGGCCCGCGCCCAGTGCGTACGCGGAGGCGCCGAGCTGCTTCGAGGTCGACATCAGCGCGTCCTTGAGCTGCGCGCCGGTCCAGTCGGGGTGCTGCTGGGCGAGCAGCGTGGCGACGCCCGCGACATGCGGCGTCGCCATCGACGTACCGCTCAGCGAGGTGTAGTAGCCGCTGCCGCTGATCAGCTGGGAGCGGGCGGCGAGGATGCTCACGCCGGGCGCGGACACGTCGGGCTTGAGGGCGTTGTCGCCGGTGCGGGGGCCCTGGCTGGTGAAGGACGCGGCTCGGTCGGCGGAGTCGACGGCGCCGACGGTGAGCGCGGAGTCGGCGGCGCCGGGCGAGCCGATCGTGCCGGGGGCGCCGGAGTTTCCGGCGGCGATGACGAAGAGGGCGCCGGTCTCCTTGGAGAGCGTGTTCACGGCCTGTGCCATCGGGTCGGTGCCGTCGCTGCCCTCCGATGAGCCGAGGCTCATCGAGATGATCTTGGCGTGCACGTCCCGGGCGGCCCACTCCATCCCGGCGATGATCTGCGACTCGCTGCCGAAACCCGCGTCGCTGAGCACCTTGCCGACCGCGAGCGTGGCGTCCGGGGCGACCCCCTTCTCCTTGCCGTCCGACGCGGCTCCGGTACCGCCGATGGTGGAGGTGACATGGGTGCCGTGTCCCTTGCGGTCGGCGACCTCCTGCCCCTCGATGAAGCTCTTCGACTGGGAGACGCGTCCCGTGAGATCCGGGTGCCCGGCGTCGACGCCGGTGTCCAGCACGGCGACCGTCACGCCCTTGCCGGTGAGTCCGGACTCCCAGGCCTGCGGCGTGCCGATCTGCGCGTTGGACTCGGCCATGTCGGACTTGACCTGCCCGTCGAGCCAGATCTTCTCGATGCCGTCGGCGAAGCGGGCGCCGCCCGAAGCCGCCGCGCGCACGGCAGGCTTGGCGGCATCCGAGGCCACCGCACGCCAGAAGTCACCCTCCTGGCCGGCACGAACCGCGGAACCGCCGACGCTGGGCAAGGACCGCACCTTCTCGGCGCCCCGCGGCACACTCGGCGCCTTCCGCGCGCTCTTGCCGTAGGTGACGATCAGCGGCAGCCCGTCCGCAGCGCCCTTGTCACCGTCGGCGAAGCCCTGGCGTATCAGCTCGCTCACATCGAACAGCCGCGCGTCGAGGACGCCGGCGCGCAGATACGGCAGCGCCTCGTCCGGGATGACGGTGATCTGGCCGTTCGCCGTTTCGGTGCGGACTGCTCCGGTGGCCCCCTTCGGGCGGTCCACGCTGACCGTCTTCCTGCCCTGGCCGAGGTCGGTGACGGTGACCTTGTCGCCGGTCACGAGCGTGACCGTCGCCTGCTTGCCACCCTGTGCCGTGCTCTTCTCGCTGCCAATGATGGGCCTTTTCCCCGAGGCACCGTCAGACAGGGTGCTCGCCCCCGAAGGCGCGACCGCGGTAACGGCCAGGACGGCGGCGGTCGCCGCGCCCAAGGCCATACGCGTTATGGGATGCATGAGTCTCCCTATTATTGACGTAGGCATGTCAGATGTCCGTGCGCATGTCATCGGTCGTGGCATCTTGACAGATACGCAGATCGCATAGGGATGGTCCAACGTGGCGGTTTGCGCCCGTGTCGGCTATCCGTCACGCCGTCATATCGAGGCGCGCGTCAGCGATGCGGGCTTCGGGCCTGACGGCGAGCCACGACGACTGCCGCCGCCGGCCCCGCCAGAGCTGCTCGCCGAGTTCCACGACGGGCACCGGCCCGTACCCGTGCTCAGGGAAGGGCGAAATCGCTGAAGTCGATGCCATCGAGGACCACTTGCAGGTCGTGCGCGCGCTGGCCGCCTCGCGTGTCGTCGGCCACACGCGCGGGCGTCGAGGGTTCGAAGCGGGCGACGGCGCCGGCCTTCGAGTTCGCGCAGGAAGTTCGCGGCGTCGACGACGGTGACCATGGTGTCGAGGCGGGCGGGGTCACCGGGGAAACGAGACAGAACGGTCACCGGCAGGCGGTCGTGCGAGGTGACGGGTTCAGCCCTCGGGGTGGATGAGGCCGCGCTCGTACGCCTTCACCAGCCGCTGCGGGACCTGGTGGACGACGCCGCCGACGGTGACGGCCACCAACTGGGGGGTGGTCGCCTTCCACTGGGCGCGGCGGTGACGGGTGTTGCTGCGGGACATCCTGCGCTTGGGGACGGCCATGGGGGCTCCTTGGTGGGGTGCTGACGGGGGAGTGGTGAAGCGAATTAGAGGAGGGGTGTGCGGGCGGGCTCCGTGGTCATGGCGCCCGCCCGCATCCGTCGTGCGGCGGCGTGGTGCCTACCAGGAGGACTTGGTCACTCCGGGCAGGAATCCCGCATGGGCCTGCCGGCGGGTCCGGACCCGGGAGAGTCCGAACTTCCGGAGGTAGCCCCGGGGTCGGCCGTCCACGCTGTCGCGGTTGCGTACGCGGGTGGCGCTGGCGTCGCGCGGCTGGCGGCGCAACTCCGCGAGAGCAGCCTCCCGTTCGGCCGCGGTGGACGACGGTCGGCGGATGATCGCCTTGAGCTCGGCGCGGCGGGTGGCGTACCGCGCGACGACCGCCTTGCGCTGCTCGTTCTTCGCGATCTTGCTGCTCTTCGCCATCAGACCTTCCCTCCGCGTGCGCGGATTCGGGCCACGGTGGCCTCGACGCCGATCGTGTCCACGGTCCTGATCGCCCTGGCGCTCAGCGTCAGGCGGACGTACCGCCCCTCGCTGGGCAGCCAGTAGCGCTTGCGCTGGATGTTCGGGTCGAAGCGGCGCGAGGTGCGCCGGTGTGAATGGGAGATGTGGTTACCGAATCCCGGCTTGGTGCCGGTCAGTTGGCAGTGAGCGGACATGGGTGCGGGTGCCTCTCTCGATCGGGGGGCGTTATTGGCGATGAAAATCGTTGTCATATACTAGCCCCATGGCACGCAACGAGATCCGCCCGGTCATCAAGCTCCGCTCCACGGCGGGCACCGGGTTCACCTATGTCACCCGAAAGAGCCGCCGCAACGACCCCGACCGCCTGGTGCTCCGCAAGTACGACCCCGTGGTCGGCCGCCACGTGGACTTCCGCGAAGAACGCTGACCCCCGCCGCATCCGAAAGGTCCCTGCCATGAAGCCCGGCATCCACCCCGCCTACGGGCCCGTCGTCTTCCGCGACTCCGCCTCCGGCACCGCCTTCCTCACCCGCTCGACGATGACCAGCGTCAAGACCGTCGACTGGGAGGACGGCAACACTTACCCCGTTGTCGACGTGGAGATCTCCTCCGCGAGCCATCCCTTCTATACGGGCACCGCACGCGTCCTCGACACCGCCGGCCGCGTCGAACGCTTCGAGCGCCGTTACGGAGCCCGCCGGTGAACCACGCGTACCAGCTGCCCGTCGCGGTCGTCGCCGGGCTCCATACCGAGGCTCGCAAGGAGGCCGTCGAGCGACTCCTGCTGGCGGTGCCGGGAAGCGTGGCCCTGCACCACGACCTGACCGGCGCCTCCGCCGGAACCGTGCGGCGCACGGTCCGCGACGCCGACGGCGTCCTGTCCCGAGGAGAGACGCCCCTCGTCAACGACTGCGCCTGCTGTGCGCTGCGCGAGGACCTCGTCCCGGAACTGGAACGGCTGGCCGGCGACGGCACCACCCGGCTCGCCGTCGTTGAACTGTGGGACTCCGTCGAACCGAAGGCCATGGCGGAGGTCATCGCCGCACACGGCGGCGACCGGCTGACCGTGACGAGCGTGATCACCGCCGTCGACCCCGCGCTCGTACTGCCGTACCTCGGAAACGGCGACGACCTCGCCGAGGCCGGCCTCGCCGCCGCCCCCACCGACCGGAGGACCATCGGCGACACCTGGGCTCGCCAGCTGGAGTACGCCCCCGTCCTCGCCGTCGTCGACAGCGCGGACGCCGACGACGAGGACCGCGCGCTCCTCGCCCAACTGCACCCCACCGCCCGGCGTATGCCCGCCGCCTCCCTCGACCTCGCCCGGGCGGCGCTCGCCGGCTTCGACGTCGAGGCCGCCGCAGCCGCCCAGCACCCCGCCTGCGCGCTGCTGCCCCAGGACGCCGACGAAGCAGGCGTCACCACCCTTGTCTGGCGCCGCCACCGGCCCTTCCACCCCGAACGCCTCTACCAGGCGCTCGAGGACCTGTGCTGCGCCGCCGCCCGCAGCCGCGGCCGGTTCTGGCTCGCTGACCGCCCCGACACGCTGCTCGCCTGGGACGCGGCCGGCGGAGCGCTGTCCGTGGAGAACGCCGGCCCCTGGTTGGCGTCATTGCCCGATGCCGCCTGGGAGTTGGTCCCGCCCGTGCGCCGGGCGGCGGCCGCCCTCGACTGGCACCCCGAGCACGGCGACTGCTGCCAGCATCTCGTCTTCACGTCCCCCGGCCTGGACCGGGACGGCCTGGAACGCCTCCTCGACTCCTGCCTGCTCACCGACACGGAGTACGCCTCGGGGCGCGAGGCCTGGAAACGGCTGCCCCCGGCCTTCGACACCCTCCTCGACGCCGCTTGAACGCGGCCACGCACACGAACCTCTTGTACGAAGGAGACACCCATGGCCCGACGACCCGACCCCCGCAAGCCCGCCAAGGCCCGCCCCAACCCGCTCGACGCGGCCGATATCACGTACATCGACTACAAGGACACCGACCTGCTCCGTAAGTTCATCTCCGACCGCGGCAAGATCCGCAACCGACGCATCACCCGCGTGACCGCCCGGCAGCAGCGCGCCCTCGCCGCCGCCGTCAAGAACGCCCGCGAGATGGCGCTGCTGCCGTACGCGAGCCGCTGACCGGCAGCCCGGCCCTGACTCGCCGGCCGGTCGGAGCGGCACCGCGCCGGCCGGCCGCGTCGGTGCGGTGGGTCAGGACGCGGTGCCCCCCACCGCCCGCGGCGCTCACGAGCCGGAGCGAGGACCCCGGTCCCGGCTCGTGAGGGAAGCCGGCACCGGGATCGGACGCTCAGGAGTTCTCGCGGTAGCCGTCGACAGTGATGTTCGTGACGGTCGCCCCCAACGGATCAGCGAAGTAGTCGGGGTCGGCCAGCGCGATCGTGATCGGCGTGATCCGCTGCGATCGGTACCGAAGGCCGTCCACCGCTCCGGCAGTCAGCTGCGCTCCAGTGGCTACCACGGACGTCTCACCGAGGGTGATCCGGTACTTCGTGTCCGCCTTGAACGTGCCGGACACGGTGACCCTGGCCGCGTTCCAACCGCTGTTGCCGTCCTGGCCGGCCAGCCACCCGGTCACGGAGGACGCATCGCGGCCGCCGTTGATGGGTGAGAGCCGGCTGGTCAGAGAACCGGCGTCGATCGTGAAGTGCCGGTCCGCGCTGACGGCGGTGCCGGCCGGCCGCACGAGCGGCGCACCGTCCGTGTGCACCTTGATGACCGGCAGGTCGGCATCGGTCGGCTGAGCCGGCAGCGTGATCACCAGATCGTTGCCGTCCATCCGGTAGGGCAGTTGGTCAGCCGTGCCGTCCACCGTGACGTCGAGGATCGTGCTGGCCATACCGGGCAGCCTGATGTCGCCACCGCCGTTCGGCCAGCTGCTCACGCCGAGGTAGACCGCGTTGCCCTTGATCGTGCTGTCGCCCCAGGACATCCGGCCGTAGAGCGTCGGCCGGGCACCCTCGACGGCGTTGGGGTGGCGTGCATTCCAGGCGCCGATTCCGGCCATCACACCGGCCTGGAAGTCGTCGATGGCACCGTTGCCCTGCGGTCCGACGTTCAACAGGTAGTTGCCGCCGCCCGATGTCACGGTGAACAGGGACCTGACCTGCTGGGTGGTCTTGGACGTCTTGGAGGCGTCGGAGCGATCGGCGCTCGGCCAGGTGCAGTAGCCCCAGCACTTCGGGAAGATCGAGTAGGCAGACTGCCACGGCGCCTGCAGCTGCTTGGTCGGCACCGAGTTGTCGCCGCCGACCTCGAAGTCGCCCTTGTTGTTCCAGACCCGGGAGTTGACCATGGTCTGTGGCTGCAACCGGTGCACCGTCGCCGCCATCTCCGCGCTCTGTGCGGCGGTCGGCTTGCCCATGTCGAACCACAGTTCGTCGAGCTGCCCGTACTTCGTCAGCAACTCGGTCAGCTGCGACTTGATGTACGGCATCATCGAGTCGGGAATCGGGTTGAGGTTCTGGTACGGCTCGGGGGTCTGCAACGTCCAGTCGATGATGGAGTAGTACAGACCGAAGCCCATGCCCTGAGCGCGACAGGCGGTGCTCAGCTCCTTGATCGGATCACGGCCGAACGGTGTCTGAGCGACGACGTTGTAGTCGGTGGTCGCGGTGTCCCACATGGCGAAGCCGTCGTGGTGCTTCGACGTGAGCACCAAGTACTTTGCACCCGCCGCCTTGGCGGTGGCGCACCACTGGGCGGCGTCGAACTTGTCGGCGGTGAACTGGTGCGCGTTGGCCAGGTAGTCGGAGGTCGGGATGTTCATCCACGCCTTGATCTGCTCCGGGTAGCCGATGGTCTGCTGCGCCCCGTTGTAGTAGCCACCGTAGGAGGAGAACATGCCCCAGTGCACGAACATGCCGAACTGGAGCTTCTCCCAGTTGGCGGTGTTCGTGTCGGTGCTCAGCGGGATCGCTGCGGGGTAGGCATCGATGGGCTTCGGGGCTGGATTGGCCTGGGCCGGGCTGCCAGCGGCCAGAGCACAACCGGCCACGAGGGCGGCTGTCGCGAACGCCGCCTTCAAACTTCTGGTCAATCTGGTGACTTGGGGGTGCATCGTCACTGTCCTTCCGCTGCTTCAGCAGCCGTGTGCGAGTGAGATCTCCTGGCATCCGACTGAACACTCAAACATCGGTTCTATGGATCTTGAGGGTGCCTAATGAAGCCTGTCAAGGGTGCTTGCGGCGAGCATGAGCTGAAATCATCGGAGGTATACCGTCGACAGGTTGCATCGGACGGGGTGAGCCCCAGCGTCCGGGCCACCAGGCGCCTTGGAAGATCGAGCCGATACCCTCCTTCGCCTCCACGCGCTGGCGCGCTTCCCGGTAAGTCCCGTCAGAGCACGGGAGACCCGCGGCCTTCAGGGCGTCACGGATGTGGGTCGTTCCAGGCCGCCTGCCGCCGAGCTGGTCGTAGAGACCTCGGACGATCTGGTCCGCCGAGGGCTTTTGCGGGCTCGTGGGGGCCGTCACCACCTTCGGTCGAGGCGTCAGAGCGGGAACGCTGACCAGGAACAAGCCGACCTCACCCCGCTTTGCAGCTTCCGCGATCACGCCATCGAGAAGGGCTTCGAAGACACCGGCGTCCCGCCGCTGCCGGAAGCGGTTGTGGACAGTCGACCAGGCGCCGAACTCCCTCGGCATCTCCCTCCGCTGGCTGCCTGTCTTGAACCGTCGCCGATCGGCGACGCCACGCCGCCCTGCCGCCAGGGCGTGGCGCATCTGCTCCCAAGGGACCTCGGTGTGCGTTGATACCGGGGTCGGGCCGCGATGACAGCTGCGTCAAGAACGTTGCGCGTCGGGTCCGTTCGGCCCGGAAGGAGGAGAGGCTGCTCCATCCGTGATCTTGCGTGGGTATCCCCGGCTTCAGCCGGGGAGGGAAACGCATCCTCGGCCCGGAGGCGCGAAGCGCCGGAGTTCGCTGCGTTGTCAGTGGCCTGCACTATGTTGATCACGACAGCCGAAGGGGGGTGGGCCGGATGATTCGTGCGTACAAGTTCCTGATGCGGCCCACCGTGGGCCAGCAGGGCGCGCTCGCCGAGATGCTGCGTGATCACTGCTCGCTCTACAACGGCGCGTTGCAAGAACGCCGGGACGCCTATCGGCACGGCTCGAGGACGACGGTTCGGTACGGGCAGCAGTCCGCGCAGCTCAAGGAGATCCGGGCCTTCGACCTGGAGCGTCAGGGCCGTTGGTCGTTCTCTTCTCAGCAGGCGACGTTGCGGCGGCTGGACAAGGCGTTCGCGGCGTTCTTCCGGCGGGTGAAGGCCGCAGAGGCGCCGGGGTATCCGCGTTTTCGTTCGGGCAAGCGGTTCGACACCGTGGATTTCCCGAAGGACGGTGACGGCTGCCGCTGGGACTCGACTCCGCATGATCCCGTCACCCGCGTCCGCCTCCAGGGCGTCGGGCACGTCAAGGTGCACCGGCACCGGCCGGTGGTCGGCAAGGTCAAGACGGTCAGCGTCAAGCGTGAAGGGCGGCGCTGGTTCGTCATCCTGACCGCCGAGCAGACCGCGCCTGAGCCGCTTCCCCGGACCGGTTCCGTGGTCGGCATCGACATGGGGATAACGAACTTCCTGGCCGACTCGGGCGGCGAGTTCGTGCCCAACCCCCGTCACGGGGCGAAGGCCGCCGCCAGGCTCGATGCCGCGCAGCGGGCCCTCGCCCGGTGCAAGCGCGGCAGCAAGCGTCGCCGCAAGGCCGTAGAGGTGGTGGCCCGGCTGCACCGCAAGGTCCGCTGTCAGCGCCTGGACCACGCGCACAAGACCGCGCTCGGCCTCGTACGCGAACACGACTTCATCGCGCACGAAGACCTCAGGGTCCGCAACATGAGCAAGGCCCCGGCTCCGAAGCCGGACCCCGCCACGCCGGGCGGCTTCCTGCCCAACGGGGCCGCCGCGAAGGCCGGGCTGAACCGTTCGATCGCTGATGCCGGATGGGGGGTGTTCCTGACGATCCTCACCGCCAAGGCAGAATGCGCCGGACGGGAAGTGATGGCGGTGGACCCCCGCAACACCTCCCGGCGGTGCCCTCGGTGCGGGCACACCGTCAAGGAGAACCGGCCCACCCAGGAGAAGTTCCACTGCGTCTCGTGCGGCCACCACGCGCATGCGGACACGGTGGGCGCCCTGAACGTTCTACGGGCCGGGCTGGTCCGTCGCGAAGCCCAACCGGCATAGCGAGAAGCCCCCACCCTCAGGTGGGGGAGGAGTCACGAGTGCCCGTTTGGACGCCTTCAGCAGTCCTACCATCGGTAAGGTTTTCAAGCACATCATTGCGGCAGGAAAGGTGCTTGAGGACTCGACGCTGCCGACCGCGACGCAGGATCTGGTGAAGCTCCGCGCCAGTCAGATCAACGGGTGCGGCTTCTGTACCGACATGCACAGCAAGGACGCCGCTGCTGCCGGTGAGACCTCTGTACGTCTCAACCTGGTCGCGGCGTGGCGGGAGGCCACGGTCTTCACCGAGGCCGAGCGGGCCGCGCTGGAGCTGACGGAGCAGGGCACCCGCATCGCGGATGCGGCCGGTGGGGTCACGGACGAGGCCTGGGCGAACGCTGCCAAGCACTACGACGAGGAGCAACTGGCTGCCCTGGTGTGCGGCATCGCCCTCATCAACGCCTTCAACCGGGCGAACGTCATCATCCAGCAACCCGCCGGCGACTACCAGCCTGGCCAGTTCCACTGACGGGAGGCCGTGGCCGCTGGTGTCGTCTGGTACCACCGGCAGCACACGCACCGGGCACCGCTGCGCGGAGCCCGGTGTGTTGTTCTGGTGTGTTCGGTGGTCCGACTGACCCTCACTCAAACTTCGGTGGCACAACACCGCTCAACATTCGATGGCACGTGTTCTGTCGCAGCGAAGGCTGAGCACACTCGTCGCGAAACAGGCGCAGGTGGCAGCAGAGAACGACCTTCCGGTGTCAAGCAGTGCGAATAGACTCAACCAGGGGCCCAGCTCAGGCCGGTACCGCGGTGTCATCTACCCCGGAAAGTCGCAGGCATGTGTAACGGCCGGAGATAGTTGTAAAGGGCAAGCGATCGGTCGGCTCGGCACAGGCGTCGGCTCGGACGGCGAGCCGCGGGATTTTCGTGGGACCTTGGCTGGCAGGCACAGCCGAGGGTGCCCTCGGGGCTGTCGGCGAAGCCGCCTGCTGTCCGCCTTGGACGGTGACAAGCAGATGGACGGGCACCACCGGCTGCTGTCCGTGCGGGCGCATCTGCTGGAGAAGGCAGGCGACATGGTCGGGGCGTACCAACACCACCAACGCGCCGCGAAGTCCACCGCCAGCATCGCCGAGCGGCGCTACCTCGAACCCCGGGCCAGTAGGGTGGCCGCCCGGCGGCCGGATTGAAGCATCCAGCCGATGCTGACGCCGCCGGGCCCCCGCGGTGCGGTGGCGATGGCCGGGTGGCCGGTGCGGGCCGCGCATGGGCGGGCGCATGTGCCCATTCGTTTGGGTTCTCGTCCCAGATCATCCCCAGCTTGGCCGGCCTGGTGGTCGGGCAGCACCGAGTGGCGCTGTGGAGATGTCGAGTTCTCACCGTTGGTATCGACCCTCGGGTGAACGGTGCCCAAAAGCGCCGCAGCCAAAGATCGAGAGGGCATGAACATCATGCAGAAGCTTGTGCAACAGGCCATTGACCATCTGGTGGAGTCGGGTGCCGAGCTGGGTATCCAGGTCGCGGTGTACCAGCACGGTGAGCTGGTGGTGGACGCGGTGGCGGGCGTCGCCGATCCGGACAGCCGCCGTCCGGTCACCTCGGACGTCCCGTTCTACAGCGCCTCCACCGGCAAGGGTGTGACTGCGACGGTGGTGCACGTCCTCGCAGACCGCGGCGCCCTTGACTATGAAACGCCGATCGTGGACCTCTGGCCCGAGTTCGGCGCCCACGGCAAGAACAAGGCGACCATTCGCCACGCGCTGACCCACTCCATCGGCGTCCCGGCAGTGCCGTCCGACCTCACGGTGCAGGACCTGGCCGATTGGGACAGGATGTGTGCCCTGATCGCCGACTCCGAGCCCTGGTGGGAGCCCGGGACCAAGACCGGCTACCACGCGATGACCTGGGGCTTCGTGATGGGCGAAATCGTCCGCCGGGCCACCGGCAAGCCGATCTCGCAGGTACTCAGGCAGGAGGTGGCGGCTCCGCTGGGCATCGCCGACGAGCTGTTTTTCGGCGTCCCGGAGTCCGAGCTCGGCCGGCTCGCCCGACTCGAGGAGGCGCCCGGTACCGCCGCCATGATGGCAGCGGTACCCGCCGACATGCCGATGCTCAAGGCCACGCCGCCCGCCGTGACCCCCAGCGCCACATACGGCAACGACGCCGTGGTGCTCACTTCGGACATTCCCTCGGGCGGCACGATGTCCGCCCGCGCGGTGGCCAGGATGTACGCCGCGCTGGTCGGTGAGGTGGATGGTGTCCGGCTGGTCTCGGACGAGCGGCTGGTTGAGGTCACAGCCCTGGCCACAGCCGATGTCGACCAAATGGTCGGCTTCCCGATGCCGCGCGCGCTGGGCTACAGCCTCGGCCGGCCCGGAGCCAACCCGCAGGAGACGCTGAGCGTTTTCGGCATGCCCGGCATGGGAGGCAGCGCGGCGTATGCCGACACCGCAACCGGCATTTCCTTCGCGCTGACCAAGAACCGATTCTTCCCTGGTCCTTCCGCCGCGGTCGATCAGATCAGCGAGCTGGTCGCGAAGGTCGCCACCGGCTGAGACTCTCCGGTCGGGCCCAGCTGCGGCCAGGCGGTGCGGGCACGGCCGGTCAGCCTCTGCATCAGCAGACCGCCGGCGCTCGGGACGCCCGAGCGCCTTCACGCCGCTGCGGCGGGCTCAGGCCACCGCGATGACCTGCCAGTTGTCCGCCGAAAGCGGCGTGTCACTGGCGCGCTGGTCGGCCCCCGAACCGGCCCGGGACGCCACCGGGCACGGGATCGCCGTACGCGGGTAACGGATCCGCCACCGTCTCCCCGGACAGCCACGCCTCAGCTGCCACTCAACTGTCCGGTCTCTTGTGTCCTGAACATGAAAGGGAGTTGGTTGTAGGCAAGCTTCCATAAGTGGTGCTGTGCGGAAGATGAAGGTTTTGTGGCCCTTCGGAGCCGCCCTGCGGGGGGAGGCTTCAAACCACCTCATGCTGCGTTGGCTGAAGACCGTCGTGGTGAGCGATGAGGAGAAGGCGTCGTAAGAGACGTCAGGTAGGGACCGGAAAGACGAACGTAAGTGAATCGCTGCTGACGCGTCGAAAGACAGACAGACGACATCAAAACCGGGGTGTGAGACAGACCCCGGGATGAGCCTGGCGGGTGCCCGTCTATTGGCCAGGTGGTGTCCGGCGTGTAGGCGACGTGAGTCCGGTCTGCGGCTTCCGCATGGAACAGGAGAAGGCAGCCCCGATACAGCCCGCCGCATAGCGGCGGCGAGAGGGAGTTCCCCAAGCAGCGGACACTGCGAGGGGTCGAGTACCGACGCGGGGCGTGCCGGCGGACCGGCTCGTAGTAGTGCTGAAGCCCCTGTAATGGGGGTGGAGCGAAGGGGCCGGGTCGTTCGTGACTGTGTTGATCGCATCAACCGGACTGCGTCCGGGAGGAGTTCGGTGGACCAGTTGAAGTCGCAGACCAAGCCGTTTGAGATTTCGAAGTGGGAAGTCAAAGAAGCGTGGGAGGAAGTCAGGGCGAACAAGGGTGCCCCAGGGGTGGATGGACAGAGCATCGCCGACTTTGTGTGCGACATCCCGTGAGTTCCCCTGAGCCCGGCTGAGCCCCCAACCCCGTGGCCAGGAGGTTCCTTCTCCTTCGGGTGCTCTGCGGCTCTATG
>NZ_JBLVKW010000107.1:0-20072 GCF_048270745.1 Streptomyces sp. NPDC056231
GCCTTCTTCGCCCTCGACACCCAGGTGCTCAGGGTGGTCTCGTTGATCCCCAGGTCCTTCGCGACCTGCGCGATCGGCCGACCGGTCTCGGAGACAATCCGCACAGCCCCCTCACGGAACTCCGCGTTGAACTTCCGTCGCTTCTCTCCCATGACCCCCAACTTCCCCTACAGTCACGGCCTCTACGCTACGAGGGGAAGGTCATCACAGCCTTCAGCCCGCGAAGGGTGAAACGTCGGGGAGTGCGGTGCAGGACGCTCATCCTTCGAACGATGAGTCCTTCTGGTGCAAGACGTGCTCCGTCGAAGATCCCGGATCAACTGCAGGCAACCTTGCTCAGGACTCCGAGGACCGGACCCAGGGCACGCGCGGAAGCGGAACAGGCAGTGGCTGAGTGCGAGAGCTCCGCCCCCGCCGCGTATCTCGCGTGCTCCGTTCGAGCGGCGTTTGTCGTTACGGTGAGTAGCAGCACGCGACGTTTCATGTGTAGCGGGTTCTCTGATGAACCGTCACTGGACGCGGTGGAGGCTCTGCACGTTTGGGGGAAGCCCGGCACCAGCGGATGCTCGTGAAGACCTTCCCTGCAGGCCGGCAGCCATGATACGGATCGCAGGGAGTCGGGCGAAAAGCGCCTCCCCTGGGCAGTCAGTGGCATAGCCGTCGCGGTGGCCGGAAATGGCATCGAATTCTGCTGAAGTTCCCTTCGCATAGCGGCTCTTGTCGTTCGTGGACGTGAGCCGCACCTTGCTGGTGGGATCGATGTCGCGCAGGCTGAGTTTCCAGGCCGCGAGCGCCGCGATCGCATGTTCCATGGCCGCGGGCACTGGCGTCCCTCTTCCGAAGGTGCCAATCGCGGCGATCCCCGCAGTGCCTTGGTTGAACCCGAGGGTGTGGGAGCCGATGACGGGACGGTCCGCACCGCCGGCACGGCCTTCGTAAATGGTGCCGCATTTGTCAACGAGGAAGTTATAGCCGAGGTCTCCCCATCGCCGGTCACGGGTCTGGCCCGTATACAGATTGCGCAGGGTACGCGGGACGTCCGCGCAGTCGTAGCCGTTGGGAGTGTCGGTGTGATGGATGAAGACCGCCGCCACTCCTTCCGCGTAGTGGGCATGGGGGTCGCGCTGGGTCTCGTCGGCTTGCCATTGGATCCGCGACACGATGGCGGGCCGAGGCGCTGTATGGGGGAATGCCACTGCCATCGCCATGAGGGCTGGGAACGGCCGCACGGCTTCGATAGCCGGCTCCGGAAGCGCTCCGGCCTGCCACACCGAAAGCGAAAGAGGGCCTCCCGGCATCGTCCTTCCGACGGCACCGGCCGTCGTCACCCCGGGCGGTGCCGCCATGAGAGGAACTGCCATAGGAATCGTGAACCACAGCGCTATTCTGTACAAACGCACAGGAAAAACCTTCTTTAGTCTTTCGCCGAGTGGACGGCGGGAGCGCTTATGGCCAATAGCTTTGCCACAGGAGGTTCGCCGCGCGCGCCGGGTTACTGCAGTCAGGCGAGCACGTCTACACACCTCCCAGCTCCCCCAGAGCCAAGCGTGAGCCCTTCCGACGTCAGGAGGGGTGCTCGCCGGCCTGGCAGATTTCGGCATGCGTGCTGTTACTGCCGCCGCTTTCCTCGCTTGAGTCGACGCCCTCAAACGACACTCGGAGCTGGGAGCCGGCGCCCCGGTACGACTTGCCTTCGATGCGTCGGTCACCACCCAGCCGCGTCTCACCCTCACAGCCGGTCGGCGCCCGCGCCGACCGTAAGAGCGGCGAGGGCGTCAGTTCTCGGGACGCGTGGGGGCGAAGCCGCGCTGCAGGTAGACGGCGCTGCCCTCGGCCAAAGCGCGGGAGGAGGCGTGCAGGCGGCGGGCCAGGTGCGGGGCGAACAGGGCGTCCCACTCGACGGAGGTGGCCAGCCGCCATTCGGCAAGCTCGTCCGAGTCCAGGTGGATTCGGTTCTCGCACTCGTCCTGGGACATCAGACCGCCGTCGAAGAGGTAGTTGACGAGTGGTGGACGGCCATCGGCCTGCTCCGGTACCCAGTCGACGACCAGCAGTCGGCCCGGCGCGAGGTCGATCCCCAGCTCTTCCCTGACCTCGCGCCGGGCTGCCTGCAGTGGGTCCTCTCCCGCATCCAGCCCGCCGCCGGGGATCTCCCAGGTGTCGTCACGGTAGGACGGTTTGACCACCAGGATGCGGTCTGCTGCGTCACGGATGATCGCTCCGGCCCCGGCGATGTGCTTGGGCAGCGAGGCGTAATAGTCGTCGGCGGGCAACTTCGTAGGACTCATGAAATAGGACGCTAAGGGCTGTCCGTGCTGCGAGACCAGGGCGAGATGTTCGGACCGGTGGCCTCCACGCCCACGGCCTGGCGACTGCTGGCCGGCATCGACCAGGCCGTACTCGCCCGGCTGTGGTCGGCCCGCGCCGCCGCGCGGGCTGCGGCAAAGACACCTGCTTCGGGCGCTTCCCCCTCACGTCACTTCCAGGTCAACGCCGTCTGGCTGGAGATGTCCTTGCGGTCAGAACGGCAGTGAAGGATTCGGGGCTGTCGCGCGCCGCTTGGCCATTCCCGAGCAGTCTCCTTCGAGGCGTTACTGCCGGCGGACGAGGGTGTCGTCGGACGGTGGGTGCATGGCGTTCCTCCCGGGTGTCAGGAGGTGCGCTGGGGCCAAGGGACGTCGATCTCAACGGGCGCGGCGTAGTCGATGCCGGGCACCGCGAAACCGTAGAGCTGCTGCACCTGGACTGTGAACCAGTCGAGGTCGGCGAGGGTCGGGATGTTCTCCGTGGTGGCGGTCTTCCAACGTTCGGCGACGGCCTCCTGGACATCGGGGGTCAGCTCCCAGGTGTCGAGGCGGATGCGGCCCTCGTCGTCGACGTCGAGGGGCGCGGTGCCAGTGAGTTGGTCCCAGAGTTGGGTGAGCTGGGCGATCGGCGGGACCATGGTGTCTTCGAGGACGCCGCGCAGCAAGCCGACATAGAGCGCAATACCGGGAATGGCCGTGCTGGACTGGGTGACGGCAGCCCCGTTGACTGAGGTCAGGGCTCGGCCGTCGAATTCCTTGACGAGCCGGTCGTTCAGGTCGCGGGCGGTCTGTTCCAGATGGGCCTTGGCCGCACCGATGGTGCCCTGCCGGTAGATCGCGGCGGTCAGCGGCGATCCGATGTAGGACAGGGCGACAGTGGCAAACCCTTGTGCCAACAGGTCGCGCCCGGCGAGGTGGTCGATCCAGCGGGCCCAGTCCGTGCCGCCCATGACTGCGACGGTCTGTTCGATGTCGTCGCCCTCGGCCGGCCCGGTCTCGACTCCCGTGACTTCGGGTGCCCCATCGCCGTCGAAGACGAGGGTCTTCGTGCGGTGATTCTCACCGATCGGCTTGAGCACGGACGCGTACGTAACACCGGTATCGGGATCGGTGCGGCGGGGGGCTGCAACGGAATAGACGAGGTAGTCGAGCTTCCCGCCGAACCGTTCGTCGAGAAGGTCGGCGACCTGGTCCTTCAGGGTGTCGGAGAACGCGTCGCCGTTGAGGAACACGAAGTCCCGCCCGTGCTTCACGGCCAGCTCGGCCGTTGCGGCAGTCCGGTACCAGCCGGCCGTTGCAGTTCGATGACCGGGCGCCTTCTCGAAGGACACGCCGACGCCCCGGATACCGGCCCTGGCGAGTCCTGCGATGGTGGCGGCCAGCCCATACCCGGCGGACGAGCCGATCACAAGCGCGACGGGCGCTTCGTCCGCGTCCGTACGACCCTCCTGCGCCGGTTCGGGGACGGCCTGCCACATGTCCTGGACGAGCCGGGTGCAGCCGGCAGGGTGTGAGTCGAGGAACAGAAAGCCACGGGAGCGGGAACTGACGATGCGTTCGGTCATGAGGGGTTGTCCTTGCCGGTCGACATGTCCAGGGGATGCGGCGACCACCGGAGTACTCACCGCGTCCTGCAAGTCTCGGACCGTACGGATCCGGGTGGTCACCTTGCCGGGAACAGTAATGACGAGGCGACCTTGAGGGTTTCCACCATTGCGAGCAGGGCCAGACCGGCCAGGGCTCCAGCACCCCATAGGACTCCGAGCACTCGGTCACCGGCCTGTCTGCTCTCCTGACGCCGCCCCTGCAGCGAGGACGTCCCCGCCCTGTTTCCCATCGGCTGAGCGCACCAGGAGGTTAGCCCTACCTGGAGCGGGCAGGTAGCAGCATCGCCCCGGACGGCCGCATCCGGAAATGCTGGGCCTGGCACATGCCGCTGGTTTCCCAACGATTCCCCCGGAGTTGACTCGTGCGCGAGCAGGCACGGCAGAGGTCCCCTTTGGCCGAGGCGGCAGCGGGGCGGTCGGCGCAGAGCATGGCGGCCGCGGCCGCGGCGGTCGTCGACGTCATGACGATGAGTGCCCTGGCGCCGCCCACGGCGTTTGCCGTCGCCAGGCGGGACACCGTCCAGCAGGGCCTGGTCGGCGGCCGCCTCCTCCCAGCGGCCCAGCTCGCCCAGATGCGCACCACCGTCCCCGCCGGACACCCCTTTGGCTCCGGCATCCGCTACGGACTGGGATTCGTGAGCACGCCGCTGTCGTGCGGCGGTGTCTCCTGGGGCCACGGCGGTAGCTTCCCGAGATACGAGGCCCGGGGCGGCGTCACCGACGACGGCCGTGCCGCCGACGTCGCGGTGACCATCCAGCCGACCGACAAGGCAGCCATGAAGCATGTCGAGAGTGTCGTGGACACGGCCCTGTGCCGCTGAGCCGCGCCGGTGAGGGACCGGCCGGCAAGTCAGGAGCGGAGCCAGAGGTGGTCCCTCGGCACCGTCCCGGGATCTCGGGAGGAGAGTTCCCGGTGAACTATGTCCCTGAGTGGCTGCGCGCCTCCCCCGAACCTGCGGCCCACGTTCCAGCGCGGTCGGCAGTGTCAGCGGGCGACTGCGTCCTGCTCCTCATCAAAATCACGTTCGGCCTGCTGATGGCGGGGCAGGGCTTCCCAAAAGCTCTTCGGCCTGTTCGGTGGCGAGGGCCTCGCCGCCATCGGCCCCGGGCGGCTCGCCCTGGACCACCTCTTCCGCTGGAGAAAGGGTGGCTGACGCGAGGCAGGTTTCGCTCTGTGTCTCGGTGGCATTGGCGCCGCCATCGTGCTGAGCCTCCAAGGGCTGTCCCGTAACCCCTGATGGATCAGCGCGCGGCGTCAGATGTGGTGCATCGCCAGGTGGAGGGGCGTCCTCACACTGGGTGTATTCGGGATACTGGGCGTATTCGGGCGTTCCGACAACGCAGCGAGGTGCCGCAGCTGTCGTCGTACGCCCGCCAGGGATTACGGGACGGCCCCCAGCCTGGCCATTTCTCTGAGGCGAGGCCAGTTGGCCTTCGAACCTTGCTGTGCGAGCCTCTTTTGTCCAGGTCAGATCAGTGCGGCACGCACGTCGGCGAGCGCCTCGTCGAGCGTGGTCGCAACGTTCTCGTGACCGCTGAAGCCGTCGTCCTCGCACGGGTCGACGGTCCAGCCCCAGCCGCTTTCAGGGTGCCCGTCGATGGTTGCGGCGTGCTTGCCCTTGGTGATGGTGATGGAGAGGTTCCCAGCCGGGAAGGTTTCGATTTCGGCGCGCGCCGTCTCACCGAAGGCGTGGTGGATGGCGTCGCGGGCTTCCTGCTCGGTGGTCATGGGTACTCCTGGTGGACGGTGACGACGATGGTGCGGCCGCTGGGGTCGGCGAGGGGGCGGCCGACCGAAGAGATCGAGGGCGCCGTCGGGCGTGGTGAGTCCGAGGGGTGGGGGTGAGCCCGAGGACGGTGCCATCCGTGCGGGTGGCACAGTACTCGGGGCAGGTTCCGTGCTGCTCTTTGGTGAAAGTGGACGTCATCAGCAGGTTATCCCCCGATGGCGCCTGCACTCCGGTATTCCCTGTCCGCGCAGCACGGGATGTCTGCGCGGGCCAGGGAGCCGATGATGCCGTGGGTACGGGCTGCGCGGAGGCCATGGCCCGCGCCGGGCGACGAGGTGCACAGCGGACGACCGAATGGATCGGCGCTGACCCGAACGTTCATCCCGTGCTTGCGATGATTCCCGGAACAGTACGGCCGATCGGCGGCGATCCGGCGGTGCCTCCGATTCCGTGCCGGAACCTTCGGCACTGAGCCGGGCCGCGAGAGTTGATTGCGGTTCAGCGGTATCCGGTGGCGTCGGCGGGCTTGCCCGCGTCCTGAACCTCGACGATGTACCGCCAGGCGTTTGGTCGGCTGCCGTCGACGTCGGTGAAGCCGTAGACCCGGGCGAGCTGACCGGCGGACAACGACTGCCCGTTCCAACGGCTCACCTGGGGATCGGCGGCCAGGGCAGCGACGGCTCGCCCGACGTAGAACGGGGTCTCGGAGATGCAGAAGTGCGGCTCTCCCTCCAGCGCGTCATGCCACGATTCCTCGGTCACACCGAAGTGGTCGAGCATGATCTCCGAACGCATCCACCCGGGCGTCAGTGCCACCGCTGTGCCACCCCGCGGACCGAGTTCGTGCCCCAGTGCGAAGGCCATGCGCAGCACCGCGGCCTTGGCCAGATCGTAGAAGAACGAGACCCGGTAGTTGTCCCGGTTGTACTCGGCGGTGCCGTCGGTCATCTCGACCACCAGACCGCCGTTGTTCCGCAGGAGGAGGGGAAGAGCGTGGTGGCTGGTGATTGCATGCGTCTCCACCGCGAGCCGGAGCAGCCGCAGTCCCTTGTCGAGGTCGTGCTCCCACACGGGGGCGTCCCATTCGAAGAGGAGTTCACCACCCCAGATGTCGTTGACCAGGATGTCCAGCCGGCCTTGTTCGGATGCAATGCGATCCACCAGGCTTCGGACCTGGGAAGGAACCAAGTGGTCGGTCGGGACCGCGATGCCGCGGCCTCCCGCCTCGGTCACGAGATCGGCGGTGGCCTCGATGGTCTCAGGGCGGTTGTACTCCGAGCGTTGCCCCCGTGTGCTTCGGCCAGTTACGTAGACGGTAGCCCCAGCCATGCCGAGTTCCACCGCGATTGCCCTGCCGGCTCCCCGCGTCGCCCCTGCGACGAGAGCGACCTTTCCGTCCAGTGTTGCTGACATGCGTGTCCTTCCGTGTTCTTGACGCGCTGCGGCGGCGCCCGTGCGAGCACCGCCGACAGGATGCTTGCGCAGAATCCAGACACCTTCTGTCGTGTTTTCCCAAGCACGGCGTGGACGATTCGCATGCTCAGTCCAGGGCCTTGCCGCACCTCAGTAACCCGGCGCACAGGCAGGCCGAGAGGAGCAATGAATGCTGCGGCCGCAGTGGGATGTTGCTTCCCCTTGTGGTCACCGGCTGCGACTCCCACGTTCCGGTCACTGTCGGCGCAACTCACTGAACCAGCGCACGATCGCCGACGTGGCCGCGACATTGGACCCCAGGTGACGGGATCCGTGGTAGTCGACATCGCCGAGATCGACGACCGGGGCGGCCACGCCGTTCCTGAGCAGAGCCGCCTGGCAGTGCGCGGTGTTGGCGGTGACGGCCTGCTCGTCCCCGCTCGCCATGTAGAGCCGGACCGGGGTACGGGGGGCCCAGTCGGTGCATACGGCGTCGGTTGTGCGAAGCGCCGCCGCCATCCGCCCCGTCGGATGCGTAAGCAGGTCGCGGCCGTGCTCGGTCAGCAGCTCGTCCAGAGCGCCCGGGGTGCCCCGCATCAGCTGCTCCCCCGTGTGGGCGCCGTCGAAGAGCGCCTCGACGGTGCTGTCATAAGGGGCGCGGAAGACCTCGCCAGGGCTGTCGTAGATGTGGTGCAGCCTGTTGAACGCCACCAGGGTGTACGCCGCGTACAGCACACTGGACTTGCGTTCGAGTCTGCCCTCGAGCAGCGCGGGCAACTCCGCGCCGCCGAAGTCGTACGCGCCGCTGACCGGTGCCAGCGCGCCCACCCGGAACCACCGGTCCTCACCCGCCTCCAGGACCCGGCCGAGGCCCAGAACTGCCGACGCTCCCTGCGAGAAGCCGGTGATCATGACCTTGCGCTCCAGCGCATGTCCGGTGCGCGCCACGAAGGCGCGGGCCGCCCGCAGCATGTCCAGGGATGCCGTGGTCTCGGAGCCGATGTCCATCCAGGGGTGCAAACCGGGTCCCTTGCCCATCCCCAGATAGTCGGGCGCGACCCCTGCGGCACCGGCCGCCGCGTGCGCGATCACCGGCGCGGACACGAACTCGCCGCGCCGCATGGACGGGGAATCGTCCTTGTGACTGCCAGTACCGTGGGCGAAGGAGACCGCCTGCAACCGTCCCTCGCTGGTGAGCGGCAGCACAAGCAGCCCGCTCGCCGTGGTGGGCCGTCCGTACGGATCGACGGTCCGGTAGACCAGCCGGTACGCGACCACGCCGTACCGGACGGTGTCGTCTTCGAACCCGGCCGCGCCCAGCTCCGCGGTCACGGCCTACGGGGTCGCGAGCGTGTACAGCTTCTCGGCGGAGACCAGCGAGCCCCGGCCATGGTCTTCGTGCTGCACCTGCGTCCGGGCATGAGCGGCGGGCGCAGCGGCGGCAGTGGCGACGGCCGGCCCGCTCAGCAGCAGTCCGCAGCAGGCGGCTGCCACGGCCGCCCGGAGACCGCCGCGGTACCGGGTTCCGCTGCGCGCCGACGGTGAGGCGGGAATGACCACGAGTTCCTCCAAGTGTGTTTCAACAAGGGCTAGTTCAGCCTCACTTGTGACCAACCTCGACGCACTGGTGCAAGCCCCCGGGCCTTCCTGGTGCATGCCCCAGGGATATGTGCTGCAAGAGGTCCGGGACGCACCCGATCGTCCGGGAACAGAGTTCGCCTTCGTCGCTCAGCGGTCCTGACCGTCGCGACGCTGCTGCCCAGCCGCTGAGCACCGGGCTCGCACACTCTCACTCGCAGTAGCCGGCTGAACCCCTCAGCCACAACCATCTACGCATCCGTGTTAGGGCGTATTTCGAGAATCCCGCCTGCCGGACGGACGACGCTGCTTTGGAAACACGCCCTAGAAGTCGAGCTCGACGTAGTCGATGTCAGTGAATTCGACCAGGAGTCCGTCGGCGCGGCGGCCACGGTCCTTGAAGTACTGCTCCTGGAGTCCTTCGGCGACGACGGCCTGGAGCTGCTCGTCCGTGGCGCCGACAGCCTGGGCGTCGAAGAGGCGGGCGGCGTACTCGGGCGGGAGGTGCTGAGTGATCAGCCTGATGCGCCCGTCGTCCGTAGTGCCGGGCGCTGCGGTGAACCCGAACCTCGCCCTCGTCTCCACCACGATGCCGGTGGTGGTGGCGGCCTGCTTCTTCGCTTTCTCCTTCACTCGCGGCTGCCACCGCATGCGGACCTCACCGGCAAGCCGGGCCGCGAGGTCCGCATGCGGCTTCTTGAACTCACCCTTGACGTACCGTTCGACGGTGCGCTGGGAAATGTCCAGCAGCTCGGCCACGGCCCTGGTGCCCTTGTACTGCTTGACCAGGAACCGCATCTGCGCGGGAGCCCCCTTGGGGATGGGGCGGGTGGCGGTGCCGGCTGCGGCTTTGTCGAGGCTGTCTCCGATGATGCCCACCGGGCGCTCCTACTCTCCGTCGATCGCGGCGTCGTGCAGGTTCGCGCCATCATTGTCATTCCGGACCGCGGTGACCTGCTGCTCGTGCTGCTGTCTCATCGGACGTCCCGCGGTTTCCGTCTCAGTTCGGTGGCATTTCCTCATGCCGCATCGCCTTGCTGATCCTCGTCGGGCTTCCAGGCCTGGTCGAACCAGGCGATGAAGTCCCTCACGGTTCCGACGCGGGCGATCCTCTCGTGGATCGCCCGCTGGTCGTGGCCGGGAAGGAAGTCGCCCCGGCTGATGGGCTTGCCGCATCCGCAGTTGCACTCGCGGTTGCCCAGAGGTGAGTCGAAGTAAGTGATGGGGTTCTGCTGGGCACCGTTCGGGGCAGGCTTGCCGACGTAGTGATCGTGGACCGGATGCCCGGGGCCAAGGATGCGCCCTTCGAACGCCCGTCGCCCACCACACACGTCGACAACCCGGTCGATCTCCATAGCTTGGCGGATGATCCCGCGTCCGTTGACAACCGCGAACCGCTCGCGTTCGACGCGCGATCCGGGCATCACCCAGACTCCGCGGGCGATCTCGTAGAGCTGCCGGTCGGACAGCCCGTCGCTCCAGCCGATCTGCGAGCGCCGGAGCGGATCACTGTTCGGATCGACGTCCTTCTTCTTGCCGAGAGTGATCTGAATCATCGCGCCTCCCTGCGAGGCCGCCTCGTGGGTGGTCGGAGAGGCCGAGGCAACTCGCTCAGAATAGACCATGCACCCCCGTTATAACGGGGTATGGGGGATCGCATCTTGGAGGGCGATCGGCCTCTCCCTGGGCGGGGTCGGGGCGACAGGCCGGGAGGACAACGACGGCTACGCGTGGTGTCTCCTGACGTTGGTTCCCCGTCGGACGGCCGCCCCCTGCCCCGCTCGCATCGTGGCCTTGCACGCACGGACGTAGGTGGCGAGTGACTCGTGCGGCCCGGCAGGCTCGCTATATGATCAGTCGTCGAGGGTGAACTGCGATGCCGGGGAGGCAGGGTGTACGAGCTGGTGCTCCGAGTAGATGCCGGGCCCACGGCGTCCGATGAACAAGTGGAGCGTCAAGTACGCAGCCTTTACCGGGACTTGCGAACGCTCGGCCTGTTCAATGTGGAGCGCAAGCAGGCTCCCGCACCGGCCGGCTCGATGGCCTCCGCCGGGTACGAAATCGGAGCCCTCGTTGTCAGCGGCGCCTTCTCGGCTGCGGCACTGAAGGCGATGAGCAACGTCCTGGTGGCGTACATTCAGCGCTCCAAGGCCCGTTCTGTGGAATGGGAGTTCGACGGAAACAAGGGCACGTTCCAGGCGCTCTCCGCGAAGGACCAGAACAAGCTGGTCGACATCGTGGCCTCGCGGATCGCCGCAGGAGTCAGCGCGGACGGCGGCAACGGGGAGCCGGGAGACAGCGATGGCAGGACGCCGGATCGCACTGCTGGTCGCGACTGACGGATACGTCGACCCTGGCCTGAGCCAGCTCCGGTCGCCCGCGCGCGGCGCCGGCGAGCTGGAAGCCCTGTTAAAGGACGAGGCGGTGGGCCGCTTCGACTTCGTCCGTACGCTCACCAACCGGCCCAAAGAGGAGATCGAGCGAGAGATCGAGGCGCTGCTCAGCAATCGCGCGCCCGACGATCTGGTCCTGCTCTACCTCGCCTGCCACGGCATCAGGAACGACACCGACCGGCTGTTCTTCGCGACTATCGGAACGGACCTGAGCCGCCCACACACCACCGCCGTCCGCGCAGACCTCATCCATCAGCTCCTGGACGAGTGCGAGGCCCGCACCAAGATCGTGCTCCTCGATTGCTGCTACAGCGGCCTCTTCCACCGGGCCACTCCCATGTCTCCCGCGCCGGTCGACGTGGAGGCGGCACTGGTCGGCCGCGGCACCTTCGTGATCACTGCTTCCACCGCGCTCGAGTACGCCTACGAGGGAGACCAGCTCACGCTGGACAACGCCCGGCCCGTGGCACGCTTCACCGCCGCGATCAATGAGGGGCTCAGCACCGGACTGGCCGATCTCGACCGTGACGGTGTCATCACACCCGACGAGCTGTACACGTATGTACACGACGCCGTCGTCAACCAGAGCGGCCCGGAACAGACGCCCACCAAGTCCGGCCAATGCGAGGGACATGTCCCCCTCGCCTACGCTGCGCGCACCGACCCCTCTACCGGCTTGCCCTCGCAGGGGGCACGGGCGAACGAACTAGTACTGGGGACGCTCCTCCCTCCGCCGGTCGACACCCCGGACCGAGGGTTCATCTGCGACTCGTGGGAGGGTGCGTCCCGGCTCATAGCGCCGATCGGCCGTACGGCTACGACCTCTGGCGGCGAGCTCATGTGCCTGGACCTCTCCAACCGGAGCGGGAACGCAGCGGTCGTCGGCAGGCTGGGCAGCGGCAAGACGACACTGCTGCGTGTCCTCGCAATGTCGCTGGCGCTGACCCATACGCCGCACGAGGTGGAACTGTATCTCCTGGAGGGAGCCGTCAACCGGCTGGGTGTGCTGCGGTCGATGCCGCACGTGAAGAAGGTCGCCGCGGCACACGAGCACGAGACGGTCGCGGAGGTCCTGACGGCGTTGAAGGACGCCATCGCCGCCCGGCGGGCTCTGTTCCGGGACCTGGACATCGACTCCGTCGAGGAGTTCCGCGAGCTGCGGGCAGCGGGACGGCTGCCGCGCGACAGCGCCAGCGATGTCTTCCTCGTGATCGACGGCTGGCTCGACTTCGACTGGGAGATACCCGAGTTCGCTCAAGAGGTCCACCGGCTTGCCAACACCGGCCTGAACTACGGACTCCACCTCCTCGTCTCCGCCCGGCGCTGGAGCGACTTCGGGGCGAGTCTGCTGGGCCTGCTCGGAACCCGTGTCGAACTGCCCCTGGACGACCCGTCAGAGTCACAGATCGATGCGACTCTCTCAGCGAGCCTCGGGATCGGCTGGGCCCTGTCGCTCCGACGGCGCTTCCGTGTGGCTGTGCCCCACCTGGAGGAGGTCACCGGCTCCGCAGAGGCCAGACAGGCCCTGGCTGAGACAACACAGCGGATGAGGGAACGCTGGCTCGGCGTGCAGCCGGACACGGCGCCCCCGCCCCGCATCGACATCCCGTTCACGAAACTGTTCGACATCGGCGACGCTGAGCGGTTCGACGTGCCCCGCACTTGGTCGCATCGCCCACCCCAGGAGCGGCTGCGGGTGCCGATCGGGGTCAGCGAGGACGGCCAGCCCGTCATGCTCGACCTCAAGGAAGCAGCACACGGCGGGATGGGGCCACACGGCCTGTGCGTCGGCGCCACCGGCTCCGGCAAGTCGGAACTGCTGCGCACGCTGACCCTCGGCCTCGCCGTCACGCACTCGTCGGAGACACTGAACTTCGTCCTGGCCGACTTCAAGGGCGGTGCCACCTTCGCCGGCATGTCGGATCTGCCGCATGTTTCGGCATTCATCACCAATCTCGCCGACGAACTGACCCTCGTGGACCGCATGAGCGACGCCATCAGCGGCGAGCTCATGCGCCGCCAGGAACTGCTGCGCGCTGCGGGCAACTATCCCAATGTCTCCCAGTACGAAATGGCGCGCGCGGCGGGTGCCCCGCTGGATCCCCTCCCCTCGCTACTCATCGTGATCGACGAGTTCTCCGAACTCCTCACCGTACGGCCTGAGTTCATCGACCTCTTCGCCCAGATCGCCCGCATCGGCCGCTCGCTCGGTGTGCACCTGCTGCTTGCCTCACAGCGCCTGGAGGAGAGCAAGCTACGCGGCCTTGACACATACCTCTCGTACCGGATCGGTCTGCGGACCTTCTCGGCCGCCGAATCCCGCACGGCGATTGGAGTCCCGGACGCCTACCACCTGCCTCCCGTACCGGGCTCCGGCTATCTCAAGCACGACACCGACCACATGACCCGCTTCCGAGCGGCATACGTCTCGGCCCCCTACGCACCGGAACAAGCCCCGGACACCGCAGACGGCACCATCGTCGAAGATGTCTTCGCGGACAGCCTGCTGGACGTGCTGGTCCACCGAATCTCAGGCCAGGGGCCACCCGCGCACCAGATCTGGCTGCCTCCGCTGGACGTCCCGGCCACCCTCGACCAGTTGCTGCCAGCACTGGCGGCCTCGCCGGAACGCGGCCTGCACCCTCCGGCATACGAGGGGCTGGGCAGACTCCGAATCCCGGTTGGACTGGTTGACCGGCCCGACCAGCAGCGCCGCGATCTGATGTACCTCGACTTCTCGGCCGCGGCTGGGCACGGCCTGATCGTCGGCGCACCCCAGACGGGCAAGTCGACGCTGCTGCGTACTGTCATCTGCTCACTCGCCCTGACCCACACGCCGTCCGAAGTCCAGTTCTACTGCCTGGACTTCGGCGGCGGAGGCATGCAGCAGATCCAGCATCTGCCACATGTGGGAGGGGTGACCTCGCGGCTCGCGCCGGATCACGTCCGGCGTACCGTCGCCGAGGTCGCCGGCGTACTCGCCGTGCGGGAGGAGTTCTTCCGGACCCATGGCATCGACTCCATGGCCGCGTACCGCAAGGGACGCGCGGCAGGAAAGTGGCCGGATCAACAGTGGGGCGACGTTTTCCTGGTCATCGACGGCTGGTCAGGCTTCAAGCACGAGTACGAGCAACTGGAAGAGAGCATTCTCGACCTCGGGACACGCGGCCTCGGCTACGGCGTCCATCTGCTGCTCGCGACCACCCGCTACGGCGACGTCCGCCCAGCGCTACGAGATTACTTCGGCACGCGAGTCGAGTTGCGTCTCACCGACCCGATGGAATCGGAGATCGCACGAAAGGTGGCGGCGGATGTTCCAGTCGGTGCGCCGGGCCGCGGTTTGGCCCCCGACAGGTTCCATTTCTTGGCCGCCGTGCCTCGGCTCGTCCACGAGCCGAGCGCGCCCACAGGACTGGCAGATGCCACAGCGGACTTCGTCGATACCATCCGATCACAGTGGACAGGGCCGACCGCCCCGCCCGTACGCGTCCTGCCCACGCTGCTGCCCGTGGACTCGCTCCCCCTGAACTTCGGCCGCTCCAAGGCCGAAATCGCCCTGGGCCTTGACGAAACGACTTTGTTGCCCTTCGGCATCGACTTCGAGATCGACCCGTATCTGGTCGTTCTCGGGGAGAGCGAGTCCGGGAAGACATCACTGCTGCGACTACTCGCCCAGAGGATCAGCGAGCGGTACACGCCTCAGGAAGCACAACTGGTGGTCGTCGACTACCGGCGTTCACTGCTGGATGAGCTGCCCTCGGAGTATGTGGCGGAATATGTCCCCAACGGCCTGGAACTGCCGTCCCATGTCGAGGCTCTGACCGACCTCGCAGCAAGGCGGATGCCCCCGCCGAACATCACCCCGGAAGAGCTGCGAAACCGGAGCTGGTACACGACGCCCGACATCTTCCTGCTCGTGGACGACTATGACCTCGTCGCGACCGCCTCGGGCAACCCGCTCCACCCCCTCCTGGACTACCTCCCGTTCGCTCGGGACATCGGCCTCCGCATCGTGCTGTGCCGCAATTCGGCGGGGGCGGGGCGGTCGATGTACGAACCCGTCATGCAGTACCTGCGGGAACAGGGCGCGCGCGGCCTCACACTCTCGGGCGACAAGTCCGAGGGCGCGCTCATCGGTTCGGTGACCCCTCACCGTCGGCCACCCGGCCGGGCCACGCTCACCGGCCGACGTGGCATGCCGCGGCAGGTCCAGCTGGCCTACCAGCCTCCGCGTGCCAGCTGATGGGTGAGGGAGGGGTCGGCGTACGAGTGACGGCAGACCAGCGGTTCTCAATGTCGTGTCGGATCGGCCACTCAGATGACATCGCGACCGAGAAAATGACACGGAAAGTGAGAACCTACACGTCGGTTCCCTTCATGTGGCGGGCCGGATTGTGTCCTTCGTCGAGCATCTGCACAGCCCACAGCATTTCCTGAGTGCCCTCGTGCTTGACCATCCCCGGGGACACACCGAGCCGGAACGTACCCGGGGCCGGCTTCCCGTCGGCGGTGTGCGGCAGGAAGTCCAGCGGGGACGGCCCGTCGGAGAGGTAGACGGCACAGTCCGACAGCAGTGCGATCGGGAGCAATGCGTCCTCCCCAAGCATCAGGTGCCCGGCGGGGGCCGGAGCGGTCTGTGTCGCCAACGCCGTCTTCACCACCTTGCGGTGCATGTTGATGCGGGCGGCGGAGATGACTGCGGCACGGATGTCGGGGCGCCACGTCGAACGCTCCAGTGCGGGCCACCGCTCGCCGAACTTGTACCCGGTGCCCTGGGGACGCTCGCGCAGCTTGCCGATGCCGCCCTTGACCGTCGACTTGATGGCTGACAAGACCGCAGCCATGCCCGGGTCGGTCTGCTTGTGCGTCATCATCGCGGCAAGGAACTCGGTCTCGGTCATGCCCGGGACGATGCCCAGGTCACCCATCGTCTGCTTGTACGCCTCAGCAAGGCGCTTGTACCAGGGGTCCAGGTACGCACCCGACTCGGTGCGGATCCAGCCTTCCAGCGGCCGGATGGCGACCGGCAGCTTGTAGGTGTCGATGAGCTCGGCGGCGTAAGCGACGGTCGGTGTCGCGTACCAGGCCGGGCCTTCCGGGCGGGTACCGTGCGGTGTGAACGGGCTGGGCAGGCGCGGGTCCAGCTCGATGCCGGAGAGGTCGACCAGCCAGCTCCCGGGTGTCTTCTTGTCGAACACTGGGGCCGTGACGTGGACTGGTGCGCACAGGCCGACAACGAGCCGGTTCGCGGCGGCGAGGAACGCGGTGTTGACATCGATGCCGACTGCGAACGTCCTGGTGCACTCTGTGTCGGTGAGCAGTTGGGGGTCACGGGTCCACTCGTACGCCTCCTCGTCCAGGACCTCCCCCGTGGTGCGCTGATGGGTGCGCGGGTAGAGGGCGGCAACGATCGGGTGCTCGTCCGGGGCCTCCACCGGTGCCGGGTCGACCGGGCCGGGGAGCGAGCCGGGCACCGGCCCGGACACCCAGGCGTCGGTGTCCTCGTTCCGTACAGCGCGAGTCGGCGGGCGCAGCGCGGTCATCGTTTCCAGGCCGGAAACGGCAGTGGAGCCGCAGGGGGTGATGACGCGAGTCGCGTAGGTGCCGAGTACATCGGCGATGCCAGCCGGGTCCATCTGGTCGGTGTGGCCCCAGGAGCGGGCGTCGAGAGCGCCCCAGGGCAGGACCGCAAACTGCACACACTGGCGGTGTCCGCCGGAGGCAGGGCGGTAGATCCGCGCCCAGGGGCCGAACCCGCGCCGGGTCAGCTTCCACTTCGCCCTGGTGATCTGCTTGACGACCTTGTGGTCCTCGGGCAGCCGCAGGCCGCGCCGGTCCTCCAGGCGCTCGGGGAGCCCGAGCCGTTCAGCGGCCGCGCTGGTGAGGACGATCAGCGGGTCGGCGTCCTTGCCGGACGGGTGCAGGCGCGGCGCGCCCAGGTGCGCGTCGGCGAGGGTCCAGTCGACCAGCTCGGGAATGGTTCTGGCGGGACAGTCGAGGACGAGTCCGCCGAGGCAGTACAGCGAGCCGTCGCCGTCCAGCACACCGAGCGGACCGTTTGCACAGCCCGGATCGGCGGCGGCTCGGGCGGGGGTCGGCTTCGGGGTGGCCCTCCGTACGGCCGGGCGCCGCGACATCGGTGGGGTAATGCTCGCCGAACTGTCCGGACGGGCACCCGTCGTCGGAGCCGGGGCCGGGACGGACTGCGGCGTGGTGTCGGGTTCGGCGGCCGGCCGTGCGGGCAGCGGACGGGATTCCGTAGCGGTGCCTGCCGTTTCGGGAGGCGGGACCTGACCGGCCACGACGGCGTCGGCCGGGTAGAGCTCGGCAAGTTTCTCCAACAGCCGGGCGTACGCCTCGCGCTGCGGCGGTCGTGGTTCGGTCTTCCCGCTCTCCCACGACACCACGGTCGGCCGACGCACCCTGAGCGCTTTGGCGACCTGGTCCTGGGTCAACCCATGAGCTTTGCGCAGGCGTTCCCGCTCGGCCGGCGGTGGAAGCGGGGAAGCGGACGCGATCAGGGCGTCAATCGCATCGAACAACTCGGACATGAAAACCTCCACACCCATCCTACAACGGCAAACGCACATTTCGCGTACGAAGATCGTACAATGCGCGTACATTTGACCTGTCTCATGGAGAGATTGACTCGCCGAGTGACGCGGCGAAGTTCGCGGTGACTGAGGCGGCCTGCCGGTCGGTGGGCTGGGACTTGGCGCGGGTCGGGACGCCGGATGCGGTGCTGATGGCGAACGTGCGGTGGCTGGCCGGCTACCGGCATCCGCGGGCGCACCGCCCGGAGGTCGCCGATCGCCTGGTGGAGGCGGTCGCTGACGGCGCCGGTCTTCGGAGATCGAGTAGCGGCTCGGCAACCCCGAAGGCGTCCCGACGCTCATCGCGAACTGTGCCGGCGCAGCCGCTACGGAACTATGCACAACGAGCTCAGCGTCCATCCCGACGTACAAGATCACGGATGGCAACGGAGACCCGGGACATGACAGACACAGCCACTCGATACCTCTACCTCGCTCGGCACGGTGAAGCGTCAGAAGATGAGACGACCCTGACGGAAAGCGGCCGGCGCCAAGCCGTTCTGCTCGGTGAACGGCTCCAGAGCACCCCACTGTCGGCGATCTACCACGGTCCACTGCCCCGGGCGCAGCAGACGGCCCGGCTGATCAGCGTACAACTTGACACCGTCCCACTGCATCAGTCGGAACTGGCCGGCGACTACGTCCCCTACCTACCTACGAAGGACGAGCTGCCGCCGGATTCGGCCGACGCCATGCTCGCCTTCCTCGCCCAGGTTCCGGAAGAGGAGCGCAACCGCGGTCCAGCACTGGCCCGGGAAGCACTCGCAGAATTCACAGGTCCGGTCGACGGCGATCGCCCCCGCCACGAACTGCTCGTCACCCACAACTTCCTCATCGGATGGCTGATCCGAGCCGCCCTCGAGGCACCCGAGTGGCGCTGGATGGGCCTCAACCACGGCAACGCGGCTCTGACGGTCATCCGATACGCACCCGGCAGGCCGTCCTCCGTGCTGTTCTACAACGACATGCGACACCTGCCCGCAGAACTGCGCTGGACCGGCTTCCCGCCCGAACTCCACATCTGACCAAGACGGCCGGTTGCCCGGACTTGAGTGAGACGACCTCGCGAAACCCGTCTCACTCAAGTCCGGGAACCGCAGGTCAGGGGCCCGCCTTGCCCGGACATATCTGCCGAGTAGCCGAGGGGAATCTCACCCCTCGGCTCTCACAGAACCGTGCGTAACAGTCTCCCGTTACACGGCTCTTGTCGTTCTGATCGTCAGACCACCACGGCACTCACTGTCACGGTGAGTCGCCAGTGCGCGAACATGCGGGGGTATCGCCGGGCGATCTCCTGCATCTTCGCGAGGGCCTTGCGTTTGGCCTTGAGCCGCTTGTGTTTCTGGCGGATCCAGCGCACCAGGTAGGCATTGATGCGCATCACGAAGGGATGCAGCTCCCACGGCCGGAAACGGCCGTAGTAGTTGATCCAGCCTGCCACGACGGGGTTGATCCATCGGGCAAGGTCGTTGAAGGACAGATCCGAGCGGGTGTGCAGCTGCCATGAGCGCACCTCCCGCCCCATCTTCTTCAGGGCGTCGTTGCTGACAGCCGGGTCGAACGACAGGAACAATCTGCCGTGCCGATTCCGGTTGCGTCTGGCACGGAAGGTGTAACCGAGGAACGTGAACGCCGTGTGCTCGAAGGAGCCGTGGCGTCTGCCGTCCTTGCAGTACACGATCCGGGTCTTGGCCGGGTGCAGGTGCAGCCCGACCTCGGCCATCCTGTCCGCGAGCGCGGCCAGCACCTGACGGGCCTGGCGCTCGGTGACGCAGTGCACCACCGCGTCGTCCGCATAGCGTTCGAACCAGACGGACGGGAACTCCCGGGCCATCCAGGCGTCGAACGCGTAGTGCAGGAACAGGTTCGCCAGCACGGGAGAAACCGGGGCCCCTTGCGGGGTCCCGCGCTCCCGTTCCAGCAGGGTGCCGTCGGGCATCTTGAGCGGGGCGGCAAGCCACCTCCGGACATACAACTTCACCCAAACGGCGTCAGTGTGCGCTTCCACCGCCTTGACCAGCAGGTCCCAGGGCACGCTGTCGAAGAACTGGGAGATGTCGAACTCGACCACCCAGTCCCGTTTCCAACAGCGGTCTCGGCACTTCTCCACCGCGTCCAAGGCTGACCGTCCGGGCCGGTATCCGAAGCTGTCCGGATGGAAAACAGGATCCACCCGTCGCGTTAGATGCCGAGCCACCACGGTCTGCGCCACCCGATCGGCGACAGCGGGAATGCCAAGCATTCTCGTGCCGCGTCCCTGTGGCTTGGGAATGGCCACCGCACGCACCGGAGGCGGAAAGTACGAGCCCGACGACATCCGGTTCCAGACCTTGTAGAGGTTGTTCCTCAGGTCCTTCTGAGCCCCGTGGGTTCAGGGAAACCGAAGCTTCTTCAGCGCGAACCCACGGGTCCGCCAGTGTGCTTCAGGCCGCCGCATCCGTGGGTTCGAGTG
>NZ_JBLVKW010000108.1:0-19878 GCF_048270745.1 Streptomyces sp. NPDC056231
CCCGCAGTGGGCCGCATGAGGAACTTGTACGCACGGATCATCCGGCCCACCCCCCTTCGGCTGTCGTGATCAACATAGTGCAGGCCACTGACAACACAGCGAACTCCGGCGCTTCGCGCCTCCGGACCGAGGATGCGTTTCCCTCCCCGGCTGAAGCCGGGGATACCCACGCAAGATCACGGATGGCAGGTCCTTCCGGGGCGGACACGGGGCTCCGTTCCGGGCGGTCTGCCCGGAACGGAGCGGGAGGGGGAATGCAGGCTCAGTTGAGCTCGTCGGGGTGGGGGCCGGTGCGCAGGTCGCGGTCGAGCGCGGCCACGGCCTGCATCTCATCGGCCGTGAGCTCGAAGCCGAAGACGTCGAAGTTCTCGCGGATACGGGCCGGGGTCACCGACTTGGGTATGACGATGTTGCCCAGCTGCAGGTGCCAGCGGATGACGACCTGGGCGGGGGACTTGCCGTACTTGGCGGCGAGCTCACCGATGACCGGGTGGTCGAGCACCGCGCCCTGGGCGAGCGGGCTCCACGCCTCGGTGGCGATCTTGCGCTCGGCGTGGAACGCCCGCAGCTCGGCCTGCTGGAGGCCGGGGTGCAGCTCGATCTGGTTGACGACCGGGGTCAGCGTCGCGCCGTCCAGCAGCCGCAGCAGGTGGCCGGGCTGGAAGTTGGAGACACCGGCGGCGCGGATGCGGCCCTCCTCGGCGAGGCGCTCAAGGGCCCGCCAGGAGTCGCGGTACAGGTCGCGGGCCGGGGCCGGCCAGTGGATCAGGTAGAGGTCGACGTAGTCGAGGCCGAGCTTGGCGAGGCTGGCGTCGAAGGCGCGGAGGGTGGCGTCGTAACCCTGTTCCGCGTTCCACAGCTTGGTGGTGATGAACAGGTCCTCGCGGGGCAGCCCGGACGCGGCGAGGGCGCGGCCGACGCCGGTCTCGTTGCCGTAGATCGCGGCGGTGTCGATGCTGCGGTAGCCGGTCTCCAGTGCGGCGGTGACCGCGGCGGTGGTCTCGTCGTCGGGGACCTGGAAGACGCCGAAGCCGAGCTGGGGGATCTCGACGCCGTTGTTGAACGTGACGGTGGGGACAGAAGTGGGTGCCATGGTGCTGGTGCTCCTTCAGGCGGTACGGGGGGAGAGGGTGTAACGGACGGTCTGGGCGCTGATGAGGCCGTCCTGGAAGACGAAGGTGTCGACGCCGTCGGCGACCTGGTGGGTGGCGCTGGTGGCGGTCCACTGGAGGAACAGGACGTTCCCTGCGAACTGCGGGGTCAGCTGCCAGTCGGCGTCGGGCAGGTCGGCCAGCAGGCGGCCGATGCCGTCCTGCACGCCCTGACGTCCGGTCAGGACACCTTCGGGGGTGAGGAAGACGGCGTCCTCCGTGTAGTTCTGGCTGATCAGGTCGAGGTCGCCGGTACCCAGGCGGGTGCCGTGGTCGGCGAAGACCTCCTGCGGCGTGCGCGTCATCAGGCGAGTTCCTTCAGTGCGGCGGAAGCGAACGAGTGGTCCTGCGCGGGGGCGCCGCCACCGACACCGATCGCGCCGATCAGGCGGCCGTCGCGGTGGACGGGGATGCCGCCGGCGATGAACAGCAGCGGCCGGTCGAGCGCGGTGGGCAGGGAGTGGAAGGGCCCGTCGGGCTTGACGAGGTCGACCAGGTCGGCCGTCGGGGCGTTCAACTGCAGGGCGGTGAAGGCCTTGCGGGTGCTGGTCTCGCCGGAGATCAGCACCGCCTGGTCGTCGCGGCGGAAGGCGAGCAGATGGCCGCCGGCGTCGAGGACGGTGATGCTGACCGGGACTCCGGCCGCCTGGGCGGCGCGGTGGGCGGCCGCGATCAGGATCTCGGCGTCCGCGGTGCTGAGTGGGGTGACAGCGATGGTGCTCATGGTGCTTTCCCTGGGGGTGAGATGAAGGGGAGGGGAGTCAGTGGTGAACGGGGGTGCGGGCGGCGGCGCCGACGGGCTCCGGCGTGGGGGTACGGCGCTCCAGGGCGGCCGACCAGAAGGCCAGGACGAGCGCGGCGGCGGCGAGGACGGCGCCGACCCAGTTCGGGGAGGTGTAGCCGAAGCCGGCGGCGATGACGATGCCGCCGAGCCAGGCGGACAGAGCGTTGCCGAGGTTGAACGCGCCGATGTTGACGGCCGAGGCCAGGGTGGGTGCTCCGTGGGCCTGGTCCAGCACGCGCTTCTGCAGCGGCGGCACAGTGGCGAATCCGAGCGCTCCGACCAGGAGGATGGTGATCGCGGCGAGGATCTTGCTGTGCGCGGTGAAGGTGAACAGCGCGAGCACGACGGCGAGGCCGCCGAGGGTGACGTACAGCATGGGCATCAGCGCGCGGTCGGCATAGCGCCCGCCGAGCAGGTTGCCGAGGAACATGCCGACGCCGAACAGCACCAGCAGCCAGGTGACCGCGCCGTCGGAGTAGCCGGCGACACGGGTCATCATCGGCGCGATGTAGGTGATCGCGGCGAACACACCACCGAAGCCGAGCACCGTCATCGCCATTGCGAGCAGCACCTGCGGGTTGCGGAACGCGGTCAGCTCCCGGCGCAGGTGCGCGCCCTCGGGCCGCGGTGTGGCGGGCACGAGCTTGGCGACACCGAGCAGCCCGACCACGCCGAGCGCGGCGACGACGACGAAGGTGGTGCGCCAGCCTGTGGCCTGCCCGATGTAGGTGCCCAGCGGCACACCGACGATGTTGGCGATGGTCAGTCCCGTGAACATGGTGGCGATGGCGCCGGCCTTCTTGTCCGGAGCGACCAGATCGGCGGCGACGACCGAGCCGATGCCGAAGAACGAACCGTGGGCGAGGGAGGCGACGACGCGGCCGGTCAGCATCAGCCCGAAGTTCGGGGCGAGGGCGGAGACCACGTTGCCGAGCACGAACAGGGCCATGAGCAGCATGAGCATCCGCTTGCGGCTGACCTTGGTGCCGAGCACGGTCAGCAGTGGTGCGCCGATGACGACGCCGAGGGCGTAGCCGGTGACGAGCAGGCCCGCGGTGGGGATGGAGACACCGTAGTCGGCGGCGATCTCGGGCAGCAGCCCCATGATCACGAACTCGGTGGTGCCGATGCCGAAGGCCCCGACAGCCAGAGCGAGGAGTGCGAGGGGCATGGGCTCAGCCCTTCTGTGATTACTTGAACGAGCGCCTTGCATGCATCCAAAATAGTTGCAGACGCCTACAAGTGCAAGCGCGGGCAATGTGTGGGTGCAGGGGTGTGTCGGTGAGCGCGCAGGGTGGCTTGTGTCGCGAACCTGCCCGCGCCCAGGCGGGACGCAGTGGGGGGCGGAGAACTGTGCGACGGCGCCCGACGTCGACGCTGCGCGTGCGGCTGCCGATGAGCTCTGAGCGGCATCGACCGGCTCGTGTCAGTGGCTCCGCCGTCGTGCGGACCCGCCGTTACGTGTGGGGTGTGAGAGGGGAGCGGGGGTGGGGGAGGGGGGCGTCGGTGTCCGCGGTCGGTCTCGAGGCGGACCGAAGGCCGTGGCCAACCCGCCTGCGACGGATGCGGCCGCCCTGGGCGGTGCTGCCCCGCCTGGGCCGACCCCTGCGGCGATCGCGTGCGCGCGCCGCGCGACGAAGGGCCTGCCCTGCATGTTGGGCGCCTGGCGGCGGCGGTCCGGTGACCCGGCGGCCCGGAACCTGCTGGCCGCCCCATCACTCAAGGGCGCGCCAAGGCCGAACCGGCGGGTTTCCTCCCCGCCCGGTGGAGGTGTCAGTACGAGCCGCGTGACACGGTCATTGCCCGGCCGGTGGCTGCAGGGTTCCCGCGCACTGCTGGAATCGGTCGCGCGGGAAGGCGATCGGGTCGCTCGGGTCTACGGGCGTCGCGACGGAGCGTCCACCGCTTCCACCGCCGCGACCAGCGAGGACAGTTCGGGGTTCTTGGCGGCCTCGTCGAGGGCTTCCCGGAGGGCGGCGTCGTTGGTCGGCCGGGCTTCCTCCAGGAGCTTCAGGCCGGCCTCGGAGACGTTGGTGTAGATGCCGCGGCGGTCGGTCGGGCACAGGTATCGGGACAGCAGGTTGCGGTCTTCCAGGCGCGTGACCAGGCGGGTTGTGGCGCTCTGGCTGAGCACGACCGCGTCGGCGACCTGCTTCATCTGCAGATGGCCGCCTTCGCCGTCGTGCTGGCGGCTCAGCACGTCGAGCAGCGAGTACTCCCGGACGCTCAGGCCGTGCTTGGACTGCAGTGCGCGCTCGATGTGCGCCTCGATCCTGCCGTGCAGGAGGGAGAGGGCGCCCCATCCGCTGGCGAGGGCGGTGAGTGCTGGGTCTGTGGCGGTCATGGGGTCCAGGTCTCCTTCCGGGTGTGGCTGGAATGCAGGATAAGCCATGCAGTGAAATATTGGCTACAGCCCATATAGAGCTAATGCAATCATCCGCCCGCCCGGGTCCCCTCACCGACGGCGGCACGCCCCGGCCGCCGTCGGTGAGGGAACCCGGGCGCCGTGCGAGGCACGGCACCCCGGCGCGCATCTGCCGGCGGGCGAGGTCGGGGTGTCGTCCGCCGGTCGGTCATGCGCGGTGGTACTGGACGGGGGAGGGGGCCTCGCCGCCGAGTTCGGCGGCGGCGTGGTGTGCCCAGTGCGGGTTGCGCAGGAGTTCACGTCCGAGGAGGACGGCGTCGGCCCGGCCGGAGGTGATGACGTCCTGTGCCCGGGCGGGCTCGGTGATCAGGCCGACGGCTGCCCCGGGCATGCCGGTCTCCTTGCGGACCCGCTCGAAGCGGGTCCGGCCTTCGAAGGAGCCACAGGCCTGGCACTGGGCGGGGCGGGGACGCCGTGATCTGCGACGGCTCAGGGAAGGATGGAGTCGACGTAGCCGCCGTCGACGCGCAGGGCGCCGCCGGTGGTGGCGGAGGCGTAGGGCGAGGCGAGGTAGACGACCATGTTGGCGATCTCCTCGGGCTCGATGAGCCGCTGAAGCAGGGACTGGGGACGGTACTTGACCATGAACTCGTGCTGCGCCTCGTCCCAGGGCAGTTTGTCGCCGACGAGTTCGCGGACGAACTCCTCGACTCCGCCGGTGTGGGTCGGCCCGGCGATGACGGAGTTGACGGTGACGCCGGTGCCGGCGG
Source organism: Streptomyces sp. NPDC056231 (assembly GCF_048270745.1). NCBI lineage: Bacteria > Bacillati > Actinomycetota > Actinomycetes > Kitasatosporales > Streptomycetaceae > Streptomyces > Streptomyces sp. NPDC056231. Next base: position 5,071 of record NZ_JBLVKW010000108.1, read on the forward strand.
CGTCCTTGGCGAACCCGCGGCTGACGGCGAGCAGCGAGGTCTTCGTCATGCCGTAGTGGATCATCTCGGCGGGGATGACCACCGCCGAGTCGCTGGCGAGGTTGAGGATCCGTCCCCAGCCGCGTTCCTTCATGCCGGGCAGGTAGGCGCGGATGAGCCGGACGGCGGACAGGACGTTGACCTCGAAGTAGCGGCGCCACTCGGCGTCGTCGATCTCCAGCGGTGAGGCGGAGCCGAAGATGCCGAGGTTGTTGACGAGGATGTCGACCGTGGGCACGGCCTTCAGTACGGTGGCGGTGCCCTGCTCGGTCGCCAGGCTGCCCACGGCGCCGGTGACGTCGTCGCTGACGGAGGCGGCACGCACGGTGCGGACGGCGCCCGCGACGCGCTCCTCGCTGCGGCCGTTGACGACGACGCGGGCTCCCGCGCGGGCGAGGCCGGTGGCGATGGCGAGGCCAATGCCCTGGGTGGAGCCGGTGACCAGAGCGGTGCGGCCGGAGAGATCGATCTGCATGATGGGTTCTTCTCGTCGAGGCGGTGGCGCTGCTGCGGTGTTACCCGGTGCCACCAACCGTCTTGCCGGACGGTTGCTTTGGGGCGTTTGGGGTCGGTTGAGGGTGTCGGGGTCCGGGCCGGTGCGCAGGCCTCGGCGACGACACCGCGCTCGGTGTGGGGGCGTACCCGGGCACACCGCAGCCCGGGTACGCGGGGCGTGTACCCGGGCTGCGCGGTGAGGCCTCGCGGCGGGCGGGGCCGGGTGTCAGGCCGCGAGGGTCTTGTGGAGGGCGTCGAGGCCGTCGCGGTAGATGCCGGTGAAGAGGTCGACGACTTCGTCCTCGCCGGCGTTGTCGGGGTTGAAGCGTCCGGACCACTGGACCTCGGCGATGTCGTTCCGGCCGGGAATCGTGTGGACCCGGATGGTGGAGACGTAGCCGTTGACGGGGAACGGGGCCTGGAGGATGGCGTAGCTGTAGTGGCGTTCGGTCTCGTTGAAGTCCACGAGGCGCTCGATGATGACCTCGCCCTCGGGGTTCTTCAGCCGGCGGACCCGGCCGCCTTCGAGTGCGGTGCTCTCGGGGATGTAGGGGAGCCAGTCGGGCAGGGCGTCGAAGCCGCCGATGAGGCTCCAGACCTTGTGGGGGGAGGCGGGCACTATGCGGCTGACGGAGGTGGAGGCCATGATCTTTCTCCTGGATCCTGGTGCTGGGGCGAGGGTTTCGGGGAGGGGGCTGGGAGTCAGGCGCCGTTGGGCAGCGGGGCGGCCGGGCTGACCAGGCCGGCGGCGCGCAGGTCGGTCCAGAACGCGGCCGGGACGGTCTCGTTCAGGGCGGCGACGTCCTCGGCGATCCGGCTCGGGCGGGTGGCGCCGGGGACGACCGCGGCGGCAACCGGGTGGGCGAGGGAGAACTGGAGGGCGGCGGCCTTGATGGAGACGCCGTGCTTGGCGGCCAGGGCCTTCAGGCGGGAGACCTTCTCGACGATCTCCGGCGGGGCCTGCTGGTACTCGAAGTGGGTGCCGCCGGCGAGGACGCCGGAGCTGTAGGGGCCGCCGACGACCATGTCGACGTTCTGCTCCTGGGCCATCGGCAGCAGCCGCTGAAGGGCGTGCCCGTGGTCGAGGAGGGTGTAGCGGCCGGCGAGGAGGAAGCCGTCGGGCTGCGGCTCGTCGAGGGCGAGGGTGAGCTCGATGGGCTCGGTGCGGTTGACACCCAGACCCCAGGCCTTGATGACGCCCTCGTCGCGCAGCCGGGACAGAACGCGGAAGGCTCCGGTGCGGGCCTCCTCGAACTTCTGCAGCCACAGGTCGCCGTGGAAGTCCTGAGCGATGTCGTGGACCCAGACGATGTCGAGCCGGTCGACGCCGAGGCGCTTGAGGCTGTCCTCGATGGAGCGCTCGGTCGCTTCGGCGGTCCACACGTGGAGCATCTTGTTGGGGTTGCCGTGCTCGAACAGGCCGCCCTTCTCGCCGAGGTCGCGGGCGCCTTCCTCCAGCTCGTCGAGGATGACGCGGCCGACCTTGGTGGACAGGACGTAGGCGTCGCGGGGCTTGGTGGACAGGACCTCGCCCAGGCGGGACTCCGAGAGGCCGGCGCCGTAGAAGGGGGCGGTGTCGTAGTAGCGGATGCCCTGGTCCCAGGCGGCCTCGACGGTGGCGGCGGCCTCCTCGTCGGGGATCGCGCGGAACATGTTGCCGAGCGGGGCGGTGCCGAAGCCGAGCTTGCCGGGAAGGATTTCCTTGAGGGACATGACAGTGCCTTTTCGATCAGTGGTGCCGGGGTGTGTGACGGCATCCCCGGCACGGGGGTGAGGCATGAGTGGACGGATGCCTCTGCGGTTGGCGACTCTGCCGACGGAGCTGTGGCAGTGGTTGCACGGCGGCGTCTGGTCAGAGCTGGGCGCAGGATGCATATGAATGCAGGAGCGCCTTACAGGTAAGAACAATAATTGCAGACGCTGGGTAATACAAGTGTTGGCTGCCACACACACGCCGACCGGTCGATCCGGGCTCGGGCGCCGGCCTATGAGGCACGGGCCTTCCCCACGGGCTCCCGGCCGGTACCTCCGCGGACGCGTCGGGTGCGAGCCGTCCGGCACGGGTATCGGCTCCATGCCGAGCGCCCGCCTCAGGGAAAGATTGTGGGGACGAGACCGCCGTCGACGCCGAGCGCCCTGCCCGTGGTCGCCGCGGCCTGCTCCGACGCCACGTAAGTGATCATGCTGGCCACCTCGTGGGGGCGGATCAGGCGTTTGAGCAGGGAAGCAGCCGCACGGTTCTCGGCCAGGTAGCGCTGCTCCTGCTCACCGGGGTCGAGGCCGGGGTAGAGCTTGTCGAACATGGCCAGCACGCCGTCGCTCATCGTCGGTCCGGGCAGCACGCAGTTCACCGTGACCCCGGTGCCGGCGACCTCCTGGGCCATGCCGCGGGACACGGCCAGCTGCGCCGTCTTGGTGATCCCGTAGTGGACCATGTCCGTCGGCGTCTGGACGCCGGCCTCGCTGCTGACGAAGACCACGCGGCCTCACCCGCGCCGGGCCATCCGTGGCGTGTAGTGGTGTGCCAGGCGCATGCCGGAGAGCACGTTGACCTCGTAGAGGCGCAGCCAGTCCGCGTCGGGGATCTCGAACACGGGCCTGGCTTCGAAGATGCCGGCGTTGTTGACCAGGATGTCGACGTCGGGCAGTTGCCGGATCAGGTCGGCCGTCCCTTCGGCGGTACCGACGTCGGCCGTGACGCCGCGCCCGTGGATCCGCTTCGCGGTCTCGGCGACGCGGTCGGCGTTGCGGCCGTTGACCACGACGTCAGCCCCATTGATCGGCGCACTTCACGCACGCGCATGCGCGCCTTGGAAGGCCGGAATTAAGGATCATCAGCAGAACGTAGGGGCCGCTCGGGAAGTTGGGCCGTTCAGGTGCCCTCAAGACGGAGCGCCGGTCCGTTACCCCGTTGCTGGTTCAGCTGAGCGGGAAGGCGATCCGGGGCGCTCGACACGTCCTTCGCCTTCGCCGCGCACCTGATCGACGCCGGCATCGACGCTTCGGTCGGCACCGTCGATGACGCCCTGGACAACGCGCTCATGGAGTCCCGGATCGGCCTCTGCAAAAGTGAGTTGATCAAGCTGAGGAAGCCCCGGCGCGGCCTGGCCGACGTCGACTCGGCGCCGCGGAATGGGTCGGCTGGTTCAACAACCAGCGCCTCCACACGGGCATCGGAGACATCCCGCCCCACGGCGCTCTCAACGTCCTACAGGCCGGGCTGGTCCGTCGCGAAGCCCAACCGGCATAGCGAGAAGTCTCCCCGTTCACGGGGTGGAGGAGTCACCGATCCCGGAGCGCTTCAGCTCGGCTTCAGTGGGTCGGAGAGCGCCGTGACGGTGGGTCGACATGAACGGCTGAGGGGGGCTTTCCGGGTGCGTGAAGCAAAAGGAACTGCAGGGACGAAGGGGCTTCAGCGGTATGAACGCCCCTCGTGCTCCCGGACGCCGTGGTGAGGTCCCTCGTGGTCCCGGATTTACTCGGCCTGGTCACTGCCCCGGCGTCAACGGCCGTCGTTGCTCATCCGGTGAGTGGCTTGGTCGTGGTTCAGGATCCATTCGATCTGGTCATTGACCCAGCGTCGACGGGCGTCGTCGTTGCTCATCCGGTGAGTGACTTGGTCGTGGTTCAGGATCCATTCGATCTGGTCACTGACCCAGCGTCGACGGGCGTTGTCGTCGCTCATCCGTCCCCCGTCCCGGCCGCGGGCGTCATGGGTGTCGAGGAGCTGCACGTGGTGGGAAACGATGGCTGTCCGGTCGCCGGTCGGGTGGACCGCTGCCGAGGCGGGACCACCCGTCGCGAGGATTCCGGCTGCTGCGACCGTCACAGAAGCGGCCACGACAGCAGCGCGTCGCGCAATCCTGAAAGCCATGATCTTTCCTCCTTGCTTACCGCGGGACCTGCACAACAGGCCGCGGGGGCTTGCCTTCAGTCAGGCACTGACGACAGTACCCGGAAATGGTTGAACGATGAACTACTTGGCTCGTGAGGTGCGCCATATCCCGAAGAGTCGTTGCGTCGAAATATTTGCGGTGGCTTCATCGGCTGCCTGCCGCTCGGGGCCGGGTGGTCGCGGCGACACGGGCAACGGCTTGTGCACCGCCGTGCACCGGCAGCCCGCCCCGGTCGCCGGCACCGGCCGACGCTGCCGTTCGCTCAAGGGCAGCAGCAGCCCAACGCCACCAAACACGCAGCCGGTTGACCGCAAACTCCTCCGGGTCGTCATGCCGGATCAGCGACGGCCAGGATCGGAGCTGACACCTTGTTTCCTCACGGCTCCAGTGGTCGATGCAGGTCTGCACGACGGCGGTCTGCGGCCGGATGGCGTTCACGGCCCCACCGCCCGGTCGGGCAAGTCGCGGTGCGACCCGGGAGCCCTTGGCTGTCAGGGCGTGCCGGTAGCCCCCGGTCCATGTGGTCGAAGGTTGCACGGAGCGGTGAAAACCTCAGTCAGCGCGTGTCCGCGCGGTCCAGGTCGGCCAGCAGCCTTTCCGCGTCGGTCATGAGTGAGCCGTAGACGTGCCAGGCACCGGGCTTGGTGAGGGTGCCCCGGGCGATCATGTCGGTCATGGTGTGGTGCCAGGTCAGCGCGCCGTCGATCGCTCCGCGCAAGCGTTCACGGGGGGATGTGCCCGGTGAGCCGGTCGCCGGGGCCGGTTCGGCGAATGCCTGGACGGCCGTTCCCGCCAGCTGGAGGGTTTCGGCGTACTGGTCGAGGAACTGGTGCCCCAGGTGGTGATCGGCGTGGTTGTCGTGTGCGTTGTCGGCGAGGGTCCGCGCGATTCCGCGTACCTGGATCGACACGCCGCGCAGGGCGCTGAATGTGTCGTTGAAGGTCGTCTCCTTGCGCCGCGCGTGCGCGACGCAGCGTGTGTTCCACCGCAGGCTCTCGTCGGCCTGCCGCACCTGTTCCTCTGCACGAGCGAGGCGTTTGTCCAGGCTGCGCGCCTGGTGCAGCCAGCTGTGGGCCTTCGAGGTGAGCTGTCGCCGGGAGAGGCCGGTACCCATGTCTTGCAGCAGTGTTCCCATGGAGCGGGCGAGGTCGCGTACGGCGGAATCGGACTCGTTCAGGTAGAGCGGTGGCAGGACGAGGGCGTTCACCGCAATGCCCGCGGCCGCGCCGGTGAGCGTTTGGAGCACGGGGGATACGAGGCTGCCCATGGGATTGGTTGCGGTGGCGGCCAGTGCGATGACTGCGGTGGAGGCGATCTGGAGACGGTCGTCAGCGGTGCGGCGGGGGCCTGCCAGGACCGCGATGACCGCGATGACCGCGACGGCGCCCGCGGTCGGTCCCAGTAGCCGGGCCGTCGCGAGGGCGAGGACCAGCCCGGCGATCCTGGCCACTACATTTTGTGCCGCCTTGGTGACGGACTGGTAGACCGTGGAGGCGTTGACCATGAGCAGAGCCGTGGCGACCGCCATGTAGGGCCGGCCGTCGGGGGACCAGGGGGCCACGATGCCCCAGGTGAGCAGTGCCGCGATGAGGGTTTTGGCGCCGTGCACCACATGGTCGGCCCGTTTGGTGCGGAGCAGGCCGGCGAGGCGACGTAGCGGCCCTGTCGTCGTCACCGGAGTGCGTCCCAGCCGAATGGTTGAATATTGCACGACATTGATGATGGCATCATATGTCCGTTTTGACTTCGTGACGTCGGCCACGACCGCCGTGGTGGCCCCCGGGTGAATGGCTCAGGGGGCTCCGTCCAGCAATTGGGCGAGGTGGGTGTCGAGGTCCAGTGCCTCGGTTTCCCTGGCGGCGGGCACGAGCTGATATGTGCAGCGCAGCCACCGCTCGACCGCCGGGAGTGAGGCCGTGAGGCGGGCGGACCCGTGGGGGGAGGACAGGAGGAGGTGCAGGAGCGCCTCGGGGCCGGATCCGGCGGGCCAGACTTGCACGTCGCCGTCTCCGCTGAGGGTCTGAACCCCTGCGGCGAGAAGGTCGCGTGCGAAGACCCACGGGACCAGGTCCTGGGAGCCGTCCTGGAAGAGGAGCTGCACGGCGAGCGGGTCATGTGACCTGTAGAGCAGGTGGGTCGGTACGAGGATCCGCTCACCCAGAGGGGATGCGAGCTCCATGTCGAGCATGTGGTCTACGCAACTGATCATGGTTCGAGGGGTGTTGGGGCCGGGGGCGCCGGGCCCGGGCGGTGGAACGGTGCCCGGACTCGGCGCTCGCCATGGTCCGTGTGGTCAGCGGAAGATGCTGTGGTCGAAGTCGTGGGCGTTGCCGATCACGACGACCCATGTGCCGTGCTCCCACTGGTAGAAGCGGTGGTTGTCGAAGCGGTAACGGTGACCGTGGTCGTTGCTGTACCAGTACCGGCCCTCTCGCTCCCAGCTGCGGTGGCCGTCCCAGCGCCGGTCGCCGCGGTGGTCGTCCCGGTCGCTCCAGCGGTGGCCGTTTCCGTCCCGGTCGCCCCAGCTGTAGCGGTGGTCGTTTCGGTCGCCACGGTGATCGCCGTACGGGGCGCCCGGCGTGTAGGAAGCAACCGCGGCATGGCCGGCCGCAGGGTTCGGAGCTGCCGAGGCGGCGCCGCCCGCTGCCAGCAGGGTGCCGGCTATGGCTGCGAGGGTGACGGCCGCGGTGGCGGCGCGACGTCCGAGGGTGTGATTCATGATCTTTCTCCTTGTTCGGTGCCGGAGCCGTGTGGGTGGGGCTCCGGCGGCGCCCCGGTGGTGGCGGGGCAGGAGTGACGCTACTCCGAAATAAGTTGAACATTGAACGTTGCCTCTGTGACATATTTCATCACCTTCAGGACTTTCCGGCTCCGGGATGTCGTGGCGAAGCCGGTCGCCGTCGTCTGCTGCCCTGTGCTTGCCGAAAGCCTCATCCATACAGGTCGCGCGGCATGTTCGTACTCGTGGAGGATGCCGCTCAGGCGTTCGTGACCGCGTATGCCGAGGCGGGCGATCTGCCCTGGATCGTTGATCGCCGCGGGCAAGGGGGTGCAGCGGTCGGGCGTTCGTGATGCCCTGGTGCGGCTTGCGCTCGTTGTGGAAGGACTCGAACTCACTTAGGGCGTGCAGGAGATGGCGCTGGTTCCAGATCAGTGTGCGGTCCAGCATTTCCTGTCGGCACGTTTGCGCCCACCCCTCCATGGCCGAGTTCATTCTCGGCATCCGGACGCGGCTGAGCGCGGTCTCGATCCCCGCCCTTCAAGATGGCGTCGGGTTGTGCGCCGGAGCATGGAAGGGGCTGCTGGGCCCGCCGTTGGCCTCGCCGACGGGTCACGGTTTGGGTCCTCGGCCTACGAGAGGCCAGGGTATCCGCACCGCCCTGCGGCCTGTATCGGCTGTTGGGTCACTGTTCTTGAGGGGGCATCACCTATGTCCGCTTCTGTATCCGCCTGCCGTAACGAGGCCACCGTCCTGGCCGCAGGCGCTGTCGTCTCCGCCGTCGCCCTGCCGGCCTCTGCTCACGACAACGACCGCCACCGGCACCCGCGGGGCGAAATCAGTGCCATGCAGGCCGACAGCCCCGGCCGCGACAACCGCACCACCGTCACCGCCTGCATCTGCGCCCGGGTCACCCAACCGCGATTCGCTCCATCGGCCAGGTCACCTCGTGGAAGCCGTCGATCAGGCTGGTGCGGACGCGGCCGTCGGAGACGAGCAGTTCGGTGGCGGCTCGGCGGTCCAGGGCGGCGCGGTTCTTCGTGGCGAAGAAATGCATCCTGCGGGACTCGACGCCGATCATGTAGGTCAGCAGCTGCCAGTTCACCGCGGGCTTTCCCGTGAGCTGGTGGACGGGGACCTTGTTGGCGGGATCCGCGATCCAGGCTGCGAAGCGAGTCTCGGCCGCTGGTTCGATCGTCACGCCCGCCCTGCAGTAAATCCGGTACTTACTGCGGCGGGAGCGGGGTCAGGTCTGCACTCGCCGGGCGAAGCGGCGCAGGGCTAGGTGGCCCAGAGCGGCGGTGCCGAGGGTGAGGGCGGTGAGGTAGGCCCAGGTGGGCATGTGGCCGGTGGAGGGCGTGAGGTTGGCGCGGAGGCCCTCGCTCATGTAGACGAGCGGGTTGGCCAGGGTCAGGACCTGGACCCAGCGGATCGGGTGCAGAGCGGTCCACGGGTAGTAGACGCAGCCCAGCATGGTGGCGGCGGCCAGGAGCAGGCCGAGCAGCGGCCCGAAGGCGGAGGCGTCGACCGCGGTTCCGAGCAGCAGCCCGAGGGTGGAGGCGAGCAGCGCGCTGAGCACCAGTGTGGTCAGCAGCAGGGGCCAGTTGTCGATGTGGGCTCGGGGTGCGTTGCCGGGGGCGTGGACGAGCCAGACGATCGGGACGACGACGAGGGTCGAGACGAGGCCGAAGACCGCGGATGAGGTGATCTTCTGCAGGCCCAGGGCCCAGACGGGCAGGGGCGCCAGGGCGCGGTCGGTGATCTCGCGGCCGGGGCCGAGTTCGGCGGCCAGCGGCCCGGTGACGGACATGATGCTCTGCAAGGTGAGGGTGCTGGCGATCAGGCCGGGCAGCAGGATCGTGGAGAACGAGGTCGCGCCGCCCAGTCCGCTGCCGATGCTGGGCATGACGTAGGCGAAGGCGAAGGTGAACAGCAGTGGCTGGAGGCCGACCTGGATGAGCAGTGCGGGCAGGTTGCGGCCCAGGACGTGGAGGTCGCGCGTGGTCAGCGCGCGGTAGGCGTGCCAGGCGGCGCGGCGGGACGACAGCGGGCGGGGGGTGGTGGCGAGGGGGTTCGCGGTGGTCATGGCGTGTAGTCACGTCCGGTCAGGGTGAGGAAGGCGGTCTGCAGGCTGGGGGGTGTGGTGGTGGCGTCGCGGACGGTGAGGCCGGCCGCGCTGCCGGCTCGCAGCAGGTGGCCCAGGACGCCGTCGGGATGGGTGGTGCGAACCCGTACGGTCGGGCCGTCCACGGCCACGTCGTGGGCGCCGCCGGGGATGCTGTGGAGAGCGTCGGTGGCCGGGGTGGCATCGCCGTCGTAGTGGACGGTGATGACCGTCTGCGCTCCGCTGGACGCCTTGATCGCCCCGGGGGTGTCGCAGGCGAGCAGGTGCCCGTGGTCGACGACGGCCAGGCGCTGGCACAGGGCCTCGGCCTCGTCGAGGTAGTGGGTGGTCAGCACCACGGTCTGGCCGGTCTCGTGCAGGCTTGCGATGATCCGCCAGAGGTCCTCGCGCGCCTGCGGGTCGACGCCCGCGGTGGGTTCGTCGAGGAAGAGCACCTCCGGCAGGTGCATCAGGGCCCGGCCGATCATGACCCGGCGGGCCTGGCCGCCGGAGAGCTGGTGGGCTTTGGCGCCGGCCTTGTCGGCGAGGCCGAACTGCTCCAGCAGTTCGAGCGCGCGGCGGCGGGCGGCTGGGGCGGGCATGCCGAAGTAGCGGCCGCGGAAGGCGAGGTTGTCCGCGACGGTGAGCGCGCGGTCAAGGGTGTTGGCCTGGGAGACCACACCGATGCGGGACTTCACGCCGACCGGGTCGGCACTCACTTCGTACCCGGCGACCCACGCCTTTCCGGCGCTGGGCGCGACCAGGGTGGTGAGCATGCCGATGGTGGTGGATTTGCCGGCGCCATTGGCGCCGAGCAGGCCGAAGAACTCGCCCTGGTGGACCGTCAGGTCCAGGCCGTCGACGGCGACAAGGCCGCCCTGCGCGCGCGGATAGACCTTGCGCAGGCCCTTCGTGCGGATGGCCGCCGGGGCGTGGGCCGTGGTGGCGGCCGGGGCGAGGGGCGGTGCGGGGGCGGGGGAGGAAGTCAAGTGGTTGCTCCAAGGCGCGGATGAGGCATCCGTCGGGAGGTGTGCCGCGGGTTATGGGGTGAGGGTGTGGCCGGGCAGGCCGGTGCCGCCCAGGCGCGTCAGCAGCGCGGACATCTGGCCGATGTCCTCCTTGCTCCACGGGGGCGCGGCGAAGATCTCGGCGGCGATCTGCTCCGCCGTGGCGAGCATGTCCGTCAGACGTGCGCGGCCGGTGTCGGTCAGCGTGGCGTAGGCCACCCGGCCGTCACGGGCGTCCGTCTCGCGCGTCACCAGCCCGATCCGCTCCAGCGGCGCCAGCCCCCGGGTCACCCCGGAGGCAGTCAGACCCAGCGCCTCGGCCAGGTCCACCCGGCGCATCCGACTGCCGGGTGCCTGCCCCAGACGCAGCAGCATCGTGAAGTCGGCCAGGCTCACCCCGTGCAGCCCTCCCAGACTTGCGTCGAACCGCTTCACCAGGGCCGTCTGGGCCCTCACGAGACGCAGCGACGCGTCCAGCGCATCACTCATTGCCACCTCCTTGACTGCTCAAGCATAACAGGAGCTTGAGTAGTCAAGGATTTGTTTAGTTGATGGCCGGACGGAGTCCTTGGACAGGGGCTTGGGGTGCCGGGGTCCTGTGACCGAGGCGTGGGCCTGAGTGCCGTCTCCCTGCTGCGATGCTCACCGGGATGAGCGCTGCCTGGCCAGGATTGCGTGGCGAGGAACGCTCGACGGCCGGGTGAAGACCGTGCAGCTGGAGGATTCAGAGGTTCTTCTGGGCTGCGGCGCGGCGCTGCCGTTTGCTCAGTGGCGCCTGGGAGAGATCCTCGGCCTGGGACCTGAGGTTCTTGTAGCCGTAGCCGCGCTCGGTCAGCCACGCCTTCGCCGCCGCTTCGGCGCGTTCGGACGCTTCCAGGATGTCCTCCTCTTCCTCCCCGGAATCCAGGAAACGGAAGGTGAAGGCGGATCGCGCTGTCAGGTCGTAACTGAGGTGCCCCTCGGGCGTGAAGGCCGCGCGCAGAACATCGTGCTCTGCGGCGCGGGCCAGGAGTTCGGCGTGCTGATCGGTGCTGAGTCCGTCGAAGACACCGCGGACGGTGATACGGAAGGTGCGAGTACTCATCCCACGACACTAACCAGCAAGATCGGCGGACTCCACCGGTGTTTCCGGCAAGAACGACGGTACTGCCCCGGATCACTGGGCCCGCGGGATGCTGCCGAACCCCGGTGCTGGGGCGGACGGCCGCCGTGGCGGGGCAGGTGGCGCTCGAGTGTGCCGCACAGCCGGTCGGTGTCGTCCCCCTCCGTGGCGCGCTTCGGTAGACAGTGCACGACGAGCAGGTACGGCGGGGGCGTCAGCAGGACGAATCCGGTGCGCTGTGGGCGCTGCTGCGAGGTCCGTCGTCCTTGTCCTGGCCGGGCACTGCCACCGGCCGGCGGGTTGGTCACGCCGGGGAGGAGGACACCGCTTCCCCGTCCTGCCGCGCCATCCGTGTCGGCATCGGCTCACCCGCCACCGAGTCCCGCAGGAACAGGGGTGTCGAGCCGGCCATGCTCAGGTAGCCGTTCAGACTCCGCGTGAGGGCGAGGGTGTAGCCGTCGGGAGTGTCTGCCCAGCTCGTGCGCGGAGGGGCAAGCCCTTCGTCCCTCGTCACCCAGCCCCACTCCCGCCACACCCCCGTCACCAGGTCGAAGTAGCGGTCGCTGGTGTCCGGTGTGGGTCCCAGCACCCAGTACCGGATGTCGAAGGTGGCCCAGCCGTCATCGGGATGATTCAGGTCCTCGGACAGGACAACCCCGTGGTGCAGGCCCGCGTGGGGCAGGTCCGGATGCTGTAGCGCCAGCGACAGTTCCGGGGGCAGCGCGCGGAGCGTCTCCGTGAAGTGCCGTAGCAGCCGGGTACGCGCCTGTGCCTGTGTTCTCATCGTTCTCACCCGCATAGGATGCCCGTGATCAAGCGGGACAAGGGGCTGAGGTGGGAGAAATACCAGGTGCGCGTGAGGAGTTGGAACGGCTCGGGCGTGCCCTGCGTGCGCAGCTCGTCGAGCTGATCGATGACCTGACCCCCGGCGCCGACCTCGGCCTGCTCTTCCTCGACGAGCCGAACGTCGCCGATTGGCACGAGCCTCTGCGCTACAGCTACTCGGCCGTGTTCCGTGGGGAACGCCCCGAAGGGGTCGGCGCTGCCGACATCGCCTTGCGGGCGGCCGGCCTGCTCAGGTCGGCCGGCTGGGACGGCGCGGGGCCGCAGGAGGAGATCGACGGCACGAAACGCACGTACGTCCTCACCGCCCGCCGCCCCGACGGCACCCGCATCGAAGTCCGCACGGGCGACCACAACTCGGCCGTGCTCTACAGCGGGCAGACCCCCGCCCTGGCCCTTCGCGAGCCGGAGGAGTTCCAGTGGCCGGAGCCGGCCCGGACGCCCGAGACTCTCACGCCCGGCTACGTGCTCTGCTACGAGTGCGACGGCCTCGGCGCCTGCCAGGACTGTGGTGGACGCGGCTGGGTGCCCAGCGAGCCCCATGGGCGCAGCAACTGCCGCCAGTGCGGCGGGCAACGCGTCTGCCCCATCTGCCGGGGCGGCGGCCAGTTGGCCGTCTCCCGGCTGTCGCCGTACCAGCTGACCTACTACCCCGAACTGAGCCAGTAACCGCTCAGGGCCTGTCTGGAGTCGTGATCGATACGGTCTGATTCGCTGGTAGGTCGTCGGCGAGGACGCGGCCCATCCAGTCGGGCAGCAGGTCGCCGAGTCGGTTGTGGAGCATGGAGGCGAAGTCGCGGACGTGTCCGGCTCGGCGGCCCCGTCGTGCTTGTGTAGGACAACGTACGCATCCGCCTGACCGCCCACCCTGCGAGAGTTCATCACCGCGAACTCCGACTGGCTCATGGTCTTCCAGCTGCCCACCTACGCGCCGGACCTGCACCCGCAGGAGGCATCTGGTCACTGGTCAAACGTGACATCGACAACCTCGCCGCAGCTGGGCTGAGCCAGATCACCCGGTCCGTCAAGCACAGGCTCAAGCAGATTCAGCACCGCCCTGTCCTGGTCGACCGCTGTCTCACCGGCACGGGCTTGGTCATGGACGGCTGACCGACATCACACATTTCACCTCAGCAACTCAGACATGCTGTGGGCCCGCTCTTCGGCGGGCCCACGGTCTTCCGGTCACGTGCTGCGGCTCCATGCGTCGACCGTGGCGGCAGCCCAGGCGTTGACGCGTTCCGCAAACTTTTCCGCGGGGAACGTCCCGTCGACAGCGACATCTTCGATCGTGACAGAGAAACGGGATGGCGGCGCGTCCCGGCGCGGCAGCGCCGCGTCGCGGACGACCTGTGAAGGCATGCTCTTCACGCGATGGGAGTTGCCGCGACGAGCCTGGCCGGCAAGCTGGTTCACTTCATCGAGGCCGCCTTCGAGATATGCGTGCAGGAGCGCCCAAGCCATCGCACCGTCGTCGGCGGGAAGCCGACTGGGGTGCTGGAACAAGAAGCAAGAGACTGAGACGCCGTGCAACGGCCCCCATGGTGCCTGCCGTGCGTGATCCAGCGCGAGCAAGGCATGGAACAGGTCGTCACAGGATCGCGAGTCCATGGACACACCGCACTCCGCGCAGGTTTTCATGCCTCCTCCTTGATCGTCGAAGTACAACGTAGTACTCCAACTGACGTTCGAGGATTGTTATAGCGAGGCGGCCTCCCGTCGCCGCTGCCGGTGACACACGACTGAACCATCTGTGGGCAGGAACGGGGCATCGCCACGCGAAGGCCGAACGCGCCATCGACACCTACGCCCGCCTCGCGGGCCGGCTATGAACCAGCTGAAACCAGCGAGCCCATGGGCGCGCACCGCCGACCCGGACCCAAGGTGGTCGGGGTTTGATCAACGGGGCGTTGTCGCTGGTCACTGGCCTGGAGCGGGTACCGGGGGTCGTAGTGGCGGCTGCGTTGACAGGTTTGGCTATTGGGATTAGCTTTTAGCTAAGAGTGTTAGCTACGCCTGGGAGATGTCGTGACTGAGTACCTTGCCGTCGACGGCGGCACGATCGCCTACGAGGTGGCGGGGTCCGGCCCGCTGATCGTTCTCGCGCACGGCATGGGTGACAGCCGCGCCGCGTACCGTGCTGTGATCCCCTCGCTGGTGGCGGCGGGCTATCGGATTGCCGCGGTCGATCTGCGCGGCTGCGGCGAGTCCAGCGTCGGCTGGCCGGCCTGGAGCCGCACCGCCATCGCCGGCGACCTGCTCGCCGTGATCCGCCACCTGGGCGGCCCGGCCGTGCTCGTCGGCCACTCGATCTCCGGCGGCGCCGCCACCATTGCCGCGGCGCAGGAGCCCTCGCTGATCACTGCGGTTGTCGAGTTGGCGCCGTTTACCCGCAAGCAGTCGATCCGCCTCGGCGACCTGCGGGTAAAGCGTTTCCGGCGGGGCATGCTGCGGCTGCTCGGCACGGGCATGTTCGGCAGTGTGCCGCTGTGGCGCTCGTACCTCGACGTGGCCTACCCCGGCGTGAAGCCGGCCGACTGGGCCGAGCGGCTCGGCCGCATCGAATCCCTGCTGCGCGAGCCGGGCCGGATGAAGGCCATGCA
>NZ_JBLVKW010000109.1:0-19497 GCF_048270745.1 Streptomyces sp. NPDC056231
TCTCCAACATCGAGCGGGGCCTTCGCCGCGATGACGCCTTCGCCAGCACCTACCGCGAGTGGCTCGCTGCCGTTTGACCAACGATAGGAGCATCACCGTTGATTACCCGGCCAAGGCTGCGTGACGAGCCACTAGCTCGCTCTGGGGCGACGTACCTTGGCTTCCTGCGCCCTTCCTTCAGGACTGCGCTGCTGGTCGGAGTTGCCGTTGTCACCCTGCTCCACGTCCTCCTGGGAAGGCGTTAACCAGGGGGCTGACACTAGGCCAGTGTTGAAGGCGCGTCAGGTCGAGAGGTGAGGCAGTTCCTCGTCGGCACCGCCGCCGGCGCCGAGGGTCCGCCGCGGGGCCGGAGTCGTCGCTGGGTGGGCGCCGAGTACGCCTCGGGCTCGCATCTCGTCCAGGTCGGGGAGACGGACCCCGGGCAGTGCGTCGAGGAGGTCGGCCTGTGCGGCGCGGATGCTGTGCGGGGCCGGGGGTCCGGCGCCAAGGATGCGGCGGGCTGTCACGCGGTCATCGTACGGGCGACGCTGCAGCGGAGGACCGTGCCTGCAGGCAGTTTGGGTGCCGTATGAGGTCGCGCGTCCGGGGCTTGCGCCGCTTTGCCCGACCTGATGGGCCGTCGTTTTTGGGAGCCAGGACTGGGCCGTTCGTGGCAGGGATGTACTCGACCATGGCCGGTGGTCTCCGCTGTGATTGGGAGCCACTCCGGCGTGATTGGGAGCCACTGACCGGGTGACCGGCCCAGGGGGGACAGAGTGTCCGAAGGGGCCGTGGCTGCGGCCTCGATAGCGTGTGGGATGCGGGCCCCGGGGGCCGCCTCTCTGACAAGACGCGGCCAGGGGCCCGCCTCATGCTTCCGCGCTGGGCAGCGGGGACAGGCCGGGTGAGGACCACGCGGCCCTGGCTGGGCGGTGTCAGTGAGGCACCGACGGAATGCGGTGGTCAGGGAGTTTCGGGGCTGTCGAGTGACGCCATCCCGTGCTGAGGAGCGTTGCAGGTGACCGCGGCATTTCGCGGCGCCCGGAGCGGACCGCTGGCGGGAGGGGCCATACCGGGTGACGATCCGAACACCGGAGTCTTCGAACGATGCGGGGCATGTGATGTCGGACCTTGAGGTACTGGCGGCCGAGGCGTACGTCTACGGCTACCCGCTGGTGTTCAACCTGGAACAGGTGCAGCGGTTCACCGCACAAGGCATGGGCAGCATGGCGCCCGCCCCATTCAACACCTTCAGCCACGCCGGCAGGCTCGCCGGGCCCGAGGACACCTTCGTCAGTATCAACAACGACACGGTCTACTCGATGGCGCAGCTGGACCTGGGCGCGGGCCCACTGCTGCTGCGGGTGCCGGACACGGCCGGGCGCTACTACGTGCTGCAGTTCGCGGACGCGTGGACGAACAACTTCGCCTACGTCGGGCGCCGGGCCACCGGAACCGGTGCGGGAACCTTCCTGATCACCCCGCCCGGCTGGGAAGGTGCCGTGCCGGACGGGGCGACCCGGATCGCCGCGTCCACCCGCCTGTGCACGATCGTCGGCCGCTGGGCCGTGGACGGTGCCGAGGACCTGCCTGCGGTGGCCGCCCTGCAGCAGGCCCTCACCCTGGAGCCGGCCGGCGTCGCCGGGCCCGGGCTGCCCGAGCCCGGCGCGGGCGTGGGCGAGGACCTGGAGTTCTTCGAGAAGCTGCGGCTGTGGATGCGGGCGCTGCCGCCGGCCACCGACGACCAGGACTACCAGCAGAAGTTCCAGCCGCTGGGGCTGCTGGAGACCGCCTCGCCCTACACCAGCGCGGACGCGGCACTCTCCGCAGCCCTGCGCGCCGGGCTGCGGGCGGGCAAGGAGCAGGTGGAGCAGTTCACCCAGCACGGCGTCGGCCCCGAGCAAAACGGCTGGCGGCTGACCTACCACGCCTTCGACTACAACCTGGACCACTTCAGCGTCGGCACCGAGCACGACCCGCGCTGGATCATCCCCGACCGCGCGCAGGCCCGCACGGTCCGGGCCGCCGCCGCCCGCGCCGGGCTGTGGGGCAACCACGGCTACGAGGCCACGTACGCCATGACGTTCGTCGACGGCGACGGCCGACAGCTGGACGGCAGCCGTGCCTACACCATGCGCTTCAGCACGCTGCCGCCCGTCGACGCCTTCTGGTCGATCACCATGTACTCGCTGCCGGACTACTACCTGGTCGCCAACCTCGCCGACCGCTACTCCATCGGCGACCGCACCCCCGAGCTGACCTACGCGGCCGACGGCTCCCTGTCCCTCTACCTGCAGCCCACCGAGCCCCCCCGACCCCGACCGCCGCGCCAACTGGCTGCCCACCCCGCCCGGACGACCTCTCCGGCCCATCCTGCGCCTGTACGAACCCCAGGACGCGGTCTTCGACGGCACCTTCACCCTCCCGCCCGTCACCGCCGCCGACTGAGACGCCGCCCGCCCGAGGTCAGTCGAGCGCGGCACAGCGACGACAGGTCAGGACCACGGCCAGGGTGAACAGTCCGTCAGCGGCAGTGAAGTCGGTGGCGCACAACCGTTCCTAACCAGTGTGCGTGAGTGAGTCCTGGACCCACTGCTGCGTACCGGGCGCATCCCGAACGGTGTTGGATGCGCTGGGTTCCCGCTTTCGCGTCCCGTTCGGTGACGGCCCTCCAGGGGGCCGGTCCGTTGCGGGTGGGCGGGTTCCCTCACGCCCCCGGTCACCTGGTCCGGCCTGGACGGTCCGATGCCCCGCACGATCGCTCCGGTCGTGCGGGGGCGGTGCCGTCCTTCCCCAAGCTCTCAACTCCGTTCGAGCAGGGGATACCCCATCCCGGACCGGGTGCCCGAGGGCGCGTCGTCCGATCGCGATACCTGCGGCATCGTGACGGGACATGGTGCGGTGGGAGGCGTAGGCAGGATCTACCGCGATGATCGCGAGGCCGTGTTCGGTAGCCATCGACACCAGCCGGGCCTTGAGTTTCCCGGTCGGGATGCCGGAGATGAGCTGCCGGAACCGCTTCCTGCGGCCATGCTTCTCCCGGGTCTTCTCCGTGGTGAAGTCGAGGTCTTCGATACCGATCGCGGCGACACCGGCCTGCCTGGGCGACAGCAGCTCACAACCCCTGGTCCGGCTGCGGATAGCCGATCTCGGAGATGTCCTGAGCCAGGTCCGCCAAGCTGATCTCAGGGTTCAGCAACGCCACGGCTTCCTGGCTCAGTGGCCGCAGGGCATACACCTGGCCCACCATCCCCAGGTCCACGGAGACCTCGTAGTAGTCCTCCGCGAAGCGCTGGAATGCTTCCGGCGAACGGTCGACCAGCAACTCGAACAGGCTCGTCGCCCCGTCAGGGTCGACAGCGCCCTCGGGGAAGTCGATCGTCCCGTGGTGCCACCGATCGTCCGTCGTCCCCCGCCACAAGCAGGCTGTCACGACGGGCACGCCGTCCTCGTCGGTGAACGCCAGCTCCTCGACGAAGGGCTTGAAGAGCTCAGGGACCTCGTCGATCACTCCCGGCCAGGGCTCGCCATCGTTGCCATACGGACTCATCGGCGATTCGTGGCCGAAGCCGCGGACATAGGCCCCAGCCGCCGAGAACACGATGGAGTACTCGTCTCCCGACCCGTTGCGCATTGAGGCCATCTCCTCGCCGTCGGCCCAACCAGCGTTCAAGGAGTAGTAGCGGCCTTCCCAGTCCGGGCTCAGGATCGCATCGAGCATCGCCAACGAACGGCACAGGTCCCGAAGGACGGCGACGGTGGGGAGCTGGCGGGCCACGTCATAGACAGTCATGCGCTCATCCAACCGGATGCCTGTGACACCCAACTCCCGCCGGGAGCCTCATGAGCCCTGGTTCCAACACGTGGCCAGGTTGTACCCATCGTGTCCCGGCTCACCCGCACACGCCGGTCGACGACCCCGAGTGACAACACTCCTGCCTTTGTGACACCTACCGTGCTTCGGCTCACATGCGGGCACACTCACGCCAGGCATACGCCCCTGTCAGTAGTCGAGTTCGACGTAGTCGATATCGGTGAAGTACTGCTTGGACAAGGACGTCGAGCTCATCTTCGGCTGACCGCCGCAGGCGGTCTCCCGTCGGAGATGACCAGCAGTTACGGGACAACCCTCAGACGTCCTGGGCCAGCGCCTGGTAACGATCGGGATGGGCGCGCCTTATACGTTCGGCGACGGCGAGCCCCAAGGCGAACGTCGCTGTGATGATGCCGCCCAAAACGATTGCGTTGGTTGTGCTTCCTACCAGCAGTGCGAAATTTCCGATGACCAGCACCAGGATCACGGTGAGCCCGATGAATGCGAGCCCTGGTGCAATCACCGCATGCCACATGCTGGGCCCACGGGCCTTCGTGTGAAAGAACACAATCACGGCAAGGCTGGTCATCGCCATCAGCGCGATCAGGCCGAGCGTCGACGCGCCGGAGAACCACATGTAGGTCTGTGTAATCGGATCCCAGCCGAACACCGCGACGGCCACCATCGCGGTCAGCGAGATCGCTGTGAAGGCCAGCGACGACCGTGAAGGCGTGTGGTGCTTGTCGTCGACCTCCGCGATGGCCTTCGGCAGCAAACCTTTTGCAGCCAGCGTGAATTGGTAGCGGGTGATGACGTTGTGGAACGACAGCACACAGGCGAAGAAGCTGGTCACTAGCAACACCTGGATCACGTCGGTCAGGATCGGCGAGACGTACATGGCTGCCAAGCTCTGCACGACACTCTCCGGTTCCCTGGAGGCCACCTCGACGGCGTTGCCGATGCCGAGTCCTTGCACCACCGCCCATGCCGCGATCGCGTAGAAGACGCCGATGAACAGCACCGCGATATACGTTGCGCGCGGAATGGTTCGGTCCGGATCCTTTGCCTCATTGCGGAACACTGCGGTGGCTTCGAAGCCGATGAAGCAGAAAAACGCGAACATCAGGCCGAGGCTCGGCGCGCCCGTCACGAACGCGGACGGCGACAACGGCGCGGGGCTGAGCCCGCCGTGCCCACCATGACTGATGATCCCGATGTCGACGATCACCACGGCGAGCGTCTCTGCGACCAGCAGCACCCCGAGCACCTTCGAGCTCAACTCGATATCGCGATAGCCGAGGAAGCCGACGATCAACACCCACCCGATGGCGCTGGTCCACCACGGCGCGCCTATGTGCACGGCGGTCAGCAGCTTTGTCGTGGCCACCCCGAGATACGCGTAGAGGCCTACGAGCATCACCCCGTACGACCCGAGCGCCAGCGCGGCCGCACCAACGCCGACGTGTCTGCCCAGTCCGCGCTGGATGTAGGAGTAGAAAGCGCCGGCGTTTGGCACGTATTTGCTCATCGACGTGAAGCCGACGGAGAACAGCCCCAGGATGATTGTCGCAAATAGAAAGAACTGTGGCGCTGCGATGCTACCGCTGACCGAGATGATGATCGGCACACTGGCGGTCACCACGGCCAGAGGCGCGGCCGCGGCGACGACCATGAACACGATTGACCCGACGCCGAGCCCACGGTGCAGCTTGACCGCGCCACTGGGCGACGGGTCCACGGCGGTGGCCGTCGATTGAGATTGCGGTGAGCTGATCATGTGTGTGACTTCCTGACGACTTTGTCGGGGTAAACATGACACCGAGACCGGCGCGATGGAGCGTTCGAGGAAGATCGGTGCAACATTTGCGTAACTCTCGCGCGAAGTAACACCGGCGATTCCTGATCGAGGGTCTGATTCCGAAGGATCTTCGGTGTGACTACCGCGCGACTCAGTCTTCGGTGATGACTCCGCGAAGCACGATGCTCTTGACCTGAGTGAACTCGTCGAGGGTGTAGGCGATCCCCTCCCTGCCTAGACCACTCTTCTTGTACCCGCCGAACGCGGCCACGTCCGGTCGGTAGGCGTTGCCGCCGTTGACCGATACGATGCCGGCTTTGATCCGGCGCCCGGCCCTGATCGCCTGCTTGAGATCGGCGGTGAATACCGCGGCGTTGAGCCCGAACTGCGAGGCATTGGCGATCTCGATCGCCTCGTCGAGGCTGTCGACCGCCAGCACGGAGAACACCGGGCCGAAGATCTCCTCGTCGGTGGCAATGCCTACACTCGTGTCGATCTCCAACAGGGCGGGCGTGATGAACGCTCCGTCGCGGGTGCCACCGACAAGCAGGCGCGCGCCCTGACCCACCGCCTCCTGGATCTGGCGTTCCACCACACGGGCGGCGTCGACGCTGATCAGCGGCCCGACGTCGGTGTTCTCATCGGTCTGGTCGCCCACGCGCAGAGCCTCCACCCTGGCGCGCAAGTTGAGAAGGAAGTCGTCGTAGCGGGAGCGCGCGACCATGATGCGCTTGGTGGCGACACACACCTGTCCGTTGGCGTAGATCCGCCCCGCAACGGCGTGGTCGACCGCAGCATCGATGTCGGCGTCGTCGCAGACGATGAATGCGTCGTTTCCGCTGAGTTCCAGGAACGCCCGCACCACATTGCGGCCGGCATTGGCCGCAATGATCGCGCCGACCTCGGTGCTGCCTGTGAAGGTTACCGCGGCGATATCGGGGCTCTTCGAGAGGTGGTCGCCGACCACGTCGCCGTACCCCGTTACCAGCTGAAGTGTGGTGCCAGGCACGCCCGCCTGATGCAGGATCTCAGTCAGCAGGATCGTCGCGACAGGGTCGTCCTCCGGCGGCTTCACCACGATCGCGTTGCCCGCCGCAAGGGCGGCGCCGACCTTGTGAGCGTACAGCTCGGCGGGGAAGTTGAACGGCAGGATGCCCACCATGACGCCGAGCGGTTCGCGCACAGTGATCATCAGGTCGGTCTGCAGGCCTTCCTGGATGTCGAGGGGGACGGTCTGCCCGAACAGCCGCAGCGACTCCTCGGCGAAGCCCTCGAAGATCCGGACGGTCGTGTCGATCTCCATGAAGGCGTTCGCAATGGTCTTGCCGTTCTCGGCGGACAGCACAGAGCTGAGCTCGTCGCGACGTGCGCGGATCTGCGCCGCCGCCGCCTTGAGGATTGCTACCCGCCGGAATGCCGGTGTGGCAGACCAGATTTCGGCGCCGCCCTGCGCCGCGTCGAGAGCGGCTTGCGCGTCGTCGGCGGTGCCTGCGGGGACGGTGCCGATGACGACACCGTCGAACTTGTTGCGAACCTCGATGATCTCGCCGGACGCACTGTCGCGGTCCTGTCCGGCGATCGACATCCGATACCGGACAAGGGTTTCGGTCTCTGTGCTCATCTCTGAGCTCCTCTCATAGGCGCGGCGCACCGCTGCATGGTTCGAGATGGGATGACAGGGCTGCCACGGAGTGGCTCAATAACTTTGTGTCAGAGGTGTTTTCGTGATCTCGTACGGCAGGTGTCCCGACTGCGATGCAGACCACATTTGGTCGGCGAACGAAATCCGAAGGTGGTGCCGATTTTGTAGGAATCAGGCCGTGTCGAACACGATCACCTGCCGGATGGCCAGGCCGTCCGCGAGCAGGTCCATCGCCTCGTTGATTTGGCCCAGCTCGATCCGCGACGAAATGAGTTTCTCCACAGGCAGTTTCCCGTCCCGCCACATCTGCGCGTAGCGGGGGACGTCGCGGGACGGCATGGCAGAGCCGAGATAGCTTCCGATCACAGTTCTGGCTTCGGCGGTGATGGTCAGCGGGGACAGCGACGCGCGCGCGGCTGGGGAAGGCAACCCGACGGTGATCGTCGTACCTCCCGATTGCGTGGCGGTGAAGGCGGTTTCGAATGCGCTGGGGTGTCCTGCGCATTCGACGACGTACCGGGCCTTGATACCTAGCCGCTCGACCTGCGCAGGCGTGTAGGTTTCCGTCGCGCCGAGATCGGTCGCTTGATCGAGCTTCGCGGCGATGGTGTCGACGGCGATGACCCGCTCGACGCCTTGTGCTTTCGCCGTGATGACCGCGGCCATGCCGACGCCTCCGAGCCCGACGACCATCACCGAATCCGAGGGTGCCGGCTTCGCGACATTGAGCACGGCGCCGCCGCCAGTGAGGACCGCGCATCCGAGCACCGCCGCGACATCGGGCGGGATATCGGCCCCGACACGAACGGCCGATGCACGGTCGATAACAGCGTGCGTGGCAAAGCCAGACACCCCGAGGTGGTGGTGGACGATCTCGGCACCCCGACGCAGGTGGCGCGATTGGTGCAGCAGGGTGCCCGCGTTGTTGGCGGCCGTGCCTGCCGAACACGGCAGGCGGCCGTCCTCCGCACACGCCTCGC
The DNA here is from genome assembly GCF_048270745.1 of Streptomyces sp. NPDC056231. Lineage (NCBI taxonomy): Bacteria > Bacillati > Actinomycetota > Actinomycetes > Kitasatosporales > Streptomycetaceae > Streptomyces > Streptomyces sp. NPDC056231. The sequence goes on from NZ_JBLVKW010000109.1 coordinate 8,214, forward strand.
ACCGTTCGCAACGGGGCACAAACGACATCACCACACGCTGGCCCTGTGCGATGTCGGTAACCGCCGCACCCACGGCCACCACTATGCCCGCGGCCTCATGGCCGAGCAGCATCGGGGTGGGCCGCAAGCGATTTCCGTCGACCACGCTCAGATCCGAATGGCACACACCGGCCGCCTCGACCTTGACGAGGATCTCGGTCGGACCTGGCTCGCCGAGCTCGACTTCGCCGACCGTGATCGGGCGTGACTTTGCAAAAGGTCTTGCACGGCCAGACTCTTCCAGCACCGCTCCGGTGATCTTCATCAGCGGGTGAGTGCCGCGAACGCGCCGTCGGTGCGCTCGAGGGCTTCGTCGATATCGGCATCGGTGTGAGAGGCCCCGAGGAACCAGTTGTGGTACGGGTGCACGTACACCCCGCGTGCGCCTGCCTCGTCGGTCCAACGCCGGGTCAATGTGAAGTCGTCGTCACCGGCGAACCGCAGCAGCGGCATCTGCACCGGACCCGACTGAATCACCTCGAACCCATGCGCCGACGCCTGTGCGGCGAGCCCGTCGCGCAGCCGCTGCCCCGCCCGCGCGATGCGCTCCAGCGCATCGCTTTCGCGCAGCTCGGTGATGGTGGCGACAGCCGCCGCCATTGACGCCGCAGAGAACCAGAACGAGCCCGTCGTAAAGATCCGACTCGCCGCGTCCCGGAAAGCATCGGTGCCGGTCACCGCCGCCAGCGCATACCCGTTCGCGATGGCCTTCGACCATGCCGACAGGTCGGGCCGCACGCCCATCGGTTCCCAGCTACCCGCGATGTCGAGCCGGAAGCCGCAGCGGACGTCGTCGAGGATCAGCGCGGCACCCATGCGGTCGCACAGCTCACGTAGTCCGCGCGCGAACTGGGGATCCGTCAGCTCCTGATCGTTGTTCACGTCGTGCCGGTGTGGGCAGACGATGATGGCAGCCAGGTCGTCGCCGGCCCGCGCTGCAGCGGCGCGCACCGACTCCAGGTTGTTGAAATCGAAATAGTCAAGATGCGCACGATCCTCTGGAGTGACGCCCGCAGTGACGGGCGTGCACCACGGCACTGCACCGTGATAGGCGCCGTTCGCCATCAGCACTTTGCGCCGTCCGGTTGCCGCCCTCGCGATCGTCACCGACACAGTGGTGGCGTCGGTGCCGTTCTTGGCCAGCAGCGCCCAGTCGGCGTGCGCAACGGTGTCGACCAGGAGCTCGGCGAGTTCCACCATCACCGGCGGTGCGCCGTTCAGGCAGTCGCCCCGCCCGAGTTGCTCGGCCACCGCCCGCTCCACCGTGGGGTGGCGGTGTCCGAGCACGATCGGACCCCACCCGCACATGAAGTCGATGTACGTGTTGCCATCGGTGTCGGTGATGCGGCAGCCGTTGCCGTAGGCCATGTACTGCGGCAACGTGTCGGAGAACCCCCGCACGGCCATGTGCCCGTAGATCCCGCCGGGGATCACTGTCTGGGACCGCTTGGCCAAGCGGGTGTCGTTCTTGTTGATCATGCGAGCAGCTCCTTAGCGACCTCCGCGATGCCGGGGGCGTCGAGACGGTATTTCGCGTACAGCGCGGCGGGCGGACCGACGGGGATGTATTCGTCGGGCACGCCGTGCTTGTAGAACGGCACCGCGCGTGCGCCACCTTCGAAAAGTGCCTCTGCGACGGCCGTGCCAAGCCCGTTGGTGACGTTGTGCTCCTCAACCGTCAGGATGGCGCCGGTATCACGCGCCGCGGCCAGCACCTCGTCGACGTCCAGCGGGGCCACGGTGTGCATGTCGACGACGCGCGCGCTGATGCCTTGCGCGGCAAGGGATTCCGCGGCGTCCAGAGCGGGTTTGACCTCGCTGCCAGTGGCCACGATCGTCAGGTCTGCGCCCTCGCGCAGCCGGATCGCCTTGCCCAGCGTAATATCAGGGACTCCGGCGTAGACCTCGGGATCGCGACCGCGGCCGAGCCGGATGTACATCGCGCCGGGATGGTCCACCGACGCCCGCAACACCGCGCGCAGATGGTTCTCGTCGGTCGCGCACACCACCGTCAGTTCGGCAAACGTGCGCAGGACACCAAGATCTTCCAGGGCGTGGTGACTGGTGCCATAGAACCCCATCGACATGCCGGAGTGGTGGCCGACGATACGCACCGGCATCCGCGGATAGGCGCAGTCGGTGCGAATCTGCTCCGCGCACAACAACGCCGAGAATGACGCGAACGTCGCGGCGAACGGCACGTAGCCGCACGATGCGATGCCTGCCGCGGTGGTGATCATCCCCTTCTCGGCGATGCCCAGATTGAAGAAGCGTTCAGGGTGCCGCGCAGCGAAGTCGGTGGCCCGGTTCGCACTGGCGAGGTCGGCAGTGAGCACGATGATGCGGGGGTCGTTGTCGGCGAGTTCGGCGAGCTCTTCGCCGAACACGAACGCCGGGATGGAGCTGACGTCGCTGCCGTCGAAGGAGCGCTTGTCGCGCAGCTTGGCCGCGCCACCGCCGAAGATTTCTGCCTGGTCCTGCCTCTCAGTCATTTACAGCCTCCAGCGGCCGCAGACCCGCCTGCAGTTCCGCGATCACGTTGTCGTAGTCGGCACCGACGAGGTTGCCGACGTGCCAGTCGGGGTTGTATTCCATGAGTCGCACACCGCGGCCCTTCACCGTGTCCGCCACGATGAGCTGCGGTGGGCCATCTTGCACATTGGGCAGTGCGTCGAACACGTCGAGCAGAGCGTCGAAGTCGTGGCCATCAACCCGGTGGGTTTGCCAGCCGAATGCGTTGAAGCGGTCCTCGATCGGCTCGACGCTCATCACGTCGTCGGTGAAGCCGTCGATGCACAGCTTGTTGCGGTCGACGATCGCGACGAGCCGGCCCAGCCGGTAGTGGCCGGCGGCGTTGGCCGCCTCCCAGACCTGCCCCTCGTGCAGTTCGCCGTCGCCGAGCATGCAGAAGGTCCGATAGGGCCGGTCGCCGACGCGCCCGCCCAGCGCGATGCCGACGGCGATCGACAGCCCGTGGCCGAGCGAACCCGAACTGAAGTCGATGCCGGGGATTTTCTTCATGTCAGGGTGGTCACCGAACGGGCTGCCAAGGCGCGTGTAGGTGTCAAGTTCGGACGGGGCGAAGAAGCCCACGTCGGCCAGCACCGGGTACAGCCCGATCGCGGCGTGCCCCTTGCTGAGCACGAACCGGTCCCGGTCCACCCACCTCGGTTCCGCCGGTTTGTAATTGAGCACCGAGTAGTACAGGGCGGCGAACAGCTCCGCGGCCGAGAACGAGGATGTGTAGTGGCCCGCCCCGGCGATCTTGGAGAGCCGCACCGTTTCGAGCCGGATGAACTTCGCGCGGTCGGCCAACTGGTCGAGCTGTGCCTTCCGTTCGGGCGTTCCCTTGGGTGGAATCACTGGATTGCTGCTCCCTTGCAGGGTCGTGACGGTGTCAGGTGGGTAGCGGTGGGCGCCGCCGAATCGCGTTGCAGCGAAAGACGTGTGGCGTGCGTCACGCCGACCCTCCCGGGTTGACCTCATGCCCAGGTTGGTAGATCCTTCGACGAGACGTCGCTGATTATGAAAATCCTTCGGAATTACGCTTGATTTAGGCAGACTTTTCACCCTTGGTCGAAACTGCCCACGTAAGTCCGAAAGTCCTGCTGTATCGCGGACAGACCGCGGCTCGGCGGCCCAGGCTGTGGACGAGGAGGTCACCAATGCAGCGCTACGTGAACGAGCGGTCCCGGGAGATCAAGATTGACGAGATCGACGAGATCCTGCTCTGGGAACTGACTACGGACGGCCGGATGTCCAACAACGACCTGTCACGCAAGGCCGGCATCGCCCCGTCGACGTGCCACGCCCGGATCAAACGGCTTGAGAATCTGGGTGTCATCAGGTCGATCAATACCTTCGTGAACTACGAGGCGCTCGGGTTCCCGATCCAGGCCATCGTGTTCGTACGACTCCAGGCCCAGGCCCGGGATCAGGTGAAGTCCTATGCGGGCCGTGTCATTCGATTCCCACAGGTACTCAATGTGTTCTTCATGGGTGGCCCGGACGACTTCCTGATCCATGTGGCGTGTACCTCGAGCGCGCAACTGCGCGACTTCGTCGCCACGAGGCTCAGTACGGGCCCTGTGGCCGCTACTACCACCAGCATCGTGTTCGACCATTTCATCGGCGTGCAGCACATGGAGTACGTGAGCGGATACGAGGAGATGCGGCGTCCCATTCCCCCACGCGACTCCACCAGCACGGCAGCTGCATTTCGTGACTGATGCTGCGTCGATGTAGGTCGCGCGGGGGCGACTCGCCCGCGCCAACCGCCTCAAGCTGGCCGCAGCACAGGCGAGGTTGGACGAACTGACCGCCGCCCTGGAGGAACCCGCCTGCCCACCACCGCCAGTCCCTGCCGCGCTGGACCCAGCTCCGCCGTCGCCACGTCGGCGTAGCCACCCCCGGACCGGCCGCCTCGTAGGTGGTGCAGGCGGGCGTCTGGCCGGGGCTCACTAAGGGCTGTCCCGTAAACGATCTCCAAGTCAGTGCAGGTGCGGGTTGTCCCGGTCAGGCTTGGCTCGAACCGGTCAGGGCAACTGGAGGTTTGGCGCCCGCCTGTTGCGTAGGCTCGTTGCGTGCAGTGGCATCTGGCACTCGGCTTCGTGGCTGCAGTCACACCCCTGACATTGATTCCCGGTACGAGTTTCACGCTGGTCACGCAGCAGGTGATCGCGGGCTCGCGGTCCGACGGCGTACGCGCCGCCTTGGGCTCGGCATGCGGGCTCCTGGTCCACGCGGCCTTTGCCGCGGTGGGCCTGTCCGCCCTGGTCATGTCGTCGGCTCGCGCGCTCACCGTGGTGAAGCTCGTGGGCGGCATCTATCTCATCTGGTTGGGCGTGGCGATGTGGCGTTCAGCGCGTCGAGGCGTCGAACCAACGGCACGCAGGCGATGGCGCCTGCCATGGGCTCAACTCGGGTGTTTCGGCAAAGGGTTGTGGTCCAACGTCCTCAATCCGAAAGCAGCGTCGGTCTATCTCACCCTGGTCCCGCAATTCCTGACCTCCAGCCGCTCCATCGCGCCGCAGATCGCCATGCTTGCGGTCGCGCACATAGTGGTCGTGCTGGTGTGGCTGCTCTTCTGGGCTTCGATGGTCGCAGTCGCGTGCACGGCAATCGACACACCTCGATTCCGGCGTGGGATGAGTCGTCTGGCGGGAGCCGTGCTGGTCGCCTTTCGGGTTCGGACAGCGACGGCGAGCTGAGCCTGCACGTTCCAGCCGTGCCGCAGCTGCCGGCTTCGGTGAAATGATCTTGGCGTGACTGGTGTGATCACGGCGTCGGAACCGTCCTGGATAGCGCCGTTCGCCGGGCTGACCCCGCAGCAGTTCGGCAGGCTGACCACCGCGCTGCGACGTGGGGGCGCGGACCCGATTCGCAAAGGCCCTCCGTGGGGACTGCCGTTGGAGGATCGGGGCCTGCTGGTCGCCGCATACTGGCGCACGAACCTGACCCTGCGGCAACTCGCCCCGCTCTTCGGTATCTCCAAGTCCGCCGCCGACCGGATCATCGACCATATCGGGCCCAAACTTGCCCTCCAGCCCAGGCAGCGGTTCCACCAGGGCACCGTGCTGATCGTGGACGGCACCCTGGTGCCTACCCGCGACCACTTGGTGGCCGAGCAATCGAAGAACTATCGGTACTCCACGAACCACCAAGTCGTCATCGACGCCGGTACCCGGCTCGTCGTGGTCATCGGCCGGCCGCTGCCCGGCAACCGCACGACTGCAAGGCATGGGAAGAATCTGGCGCGAAGGACGCCGTCGGTGCCACCACGACCATCGCCGACGGCGGATATCCGGGCACCGGCCTGGTGATGCCGCACCGCCGCCGCAAAGGCCAAGATCTGTCCGACTGGCAGAAGTCGCACAACACCTCACACAAACAGGTCCGGGCGCGTGTCGAGCACGTCTTCGCGCGCACGAAGTGCTGGAAGATCCTGCGAGATTGCCGCCTCAAAGGCGATGGCGTCCATCACGCCATGCTCGGCGTCGCTCGCCTGCACAATCTCACCGTCACCGGGTAGGGGTTGACTGTTCGGGATGGACGTTTTGAGCGATCGGGCAGACACACGCGCCGCGTGATCTTACGGTTCCTATCGCAAGCTGCCAGCCGCCGCAGCGAAGGAGAACCCGATGGACGCGCACAGCCACGACTCACACCACATCGTGCAGCGGTACTTTCAGATGTCGAACACAGGCGACACCTCGATCGCTCCGGAGGTGCTGAGTTCCCACTGGGCCGACCATGCCCACCCAGAGATATCCGGGCCCGCTGACGTTCAACGCAGCGTCACGCATATCCACGCCAGCCGACCGGGACTCCGCTTCCACATCGACACGATCCTCGGCACCGACGACCTGCTTTCAGTGATCGGCGGCGTCGGCCACGAAAGCCACCCTGGCATCATCGACACCCATCTCATCTGGTTGATCCGCCTCAACGACGGTCAGATGGCCGAGATGTGGACCTACCAGCGGAGCGTCTCCTGACACTACTGCCCCGCACGTCTGTACGATTACCCGCGGGCACAGGGCCGGACTTGCCATGATGTCGACCATGCCTTCCCTGGTCACTCCAGTCATGTCCCCTGGCATCCTCAACGCCTCTGCCCAGCCGGCGCTGCCGATCGACGACGACTTGCTGCTGCGGCCGTGGCTGCCACCCGACGCAGCCGCCGTCACCCGAGCTTTCCAGGACCAGGCGATCCAACGCTGGCACCTGCGCAAGGCGGACTCCGAAGACGAAGCCCAAGAGTGGATCAAACAGTGGCGACGTGGCTGGGAGACTGAGACCGCCTGCCACTGGGCCGTGGTCGATGCCGACGGCAGCACGCTTCTCGGGCGGGTCTCCCTCCAGTCCATCATCATGACCGGAGGCCAAGCAGAGATCTCCTACTGGACGACCCCGGAGGCTCGTGGCAAGGGGGTCTGCTCCCGGGCAGTGGCCCAAGTGGCGAGCTGGGCACTGGAAGAAGCCGGCTTCAACCGACTCGAACTCGGCCACTCAACGCTGAACGTCGCATCCTGCCGCATCGCAGAGAAGACTGGCTTTGCCCTGGAAGGCGTACGACGCCAGGCGCTGCTCCACGCCGACGGCTGGCACGACATGCATCTGCACTCCCGAGTCCACAAAGCCTGACCGGGCATCTGGTCTCGCCAGTAGCGACCACTGTCCAGATACATCGAAGATCATTACGGGACAAGCCTTAATTGATCGCTTCAGAATGAGATTCGCTGCGGGTCCTGTGCTCGGCGATCTTGGTCGGCAGGGTGTCCGGGGTGCGTGCTGATTTGGTTCCTGACGACCTGTGGGAGCGGGTGGCCCCGCTGCTGCCGCCCGCTCCCGAACGGCGCCACCGCTACCCCGGGCGGCTGCGTGTTCCCGACCTGGGACCCAGCACTGACGCCGGCAGCGGCAGCGACAATGAGCAGGCGACGGGTTCGACGGCTTGAGGGGGAACGGGATGCTGACCGGAATCGTGATCGACGCGCTGGATGTCGCGCGCATGAATCGCTTCTGGCTGGACGCGACCCAGGGCCGGACGGGCGGCCTGCAGTTGCGGTTCGTGCCGACCGTGAAGCCGAAGGCGGCGCACAAGAACCGACTCCACCTCGACCTGGCCGGAGGGCCGGGCTGGGAGGCCGAGGTGGCGCGCCTGCTCGCACTCGGTGCGACGCGGGTCGACATCGGCCAGGGGGACGTCCCATGGGACGTGCTGGCCGATCCGGAGGGCAACGAGTTCTGCGTACTGCGTCCCGGCCACCCCGGCGTGCTCGCCGACTCCGGCCTCGTCGCGATCTGCCTCGACGTCTCCGAAGAGGACCGCTATGCGCAGTTGGCCTTCTGGCAGTCCCGGGCCGACTGGCAGGCGGTCGAGTCCCACGACTGGGGTGTCCGGCTGCGCCGGAGCCCCACCAGCACGGTCTCGCTGGTGATGGGGCCGCCTGCGGCGCTGAAGACGGCGCGGAACAGGCTGCGCTTGGAGGTCGCGCATCGCGACTGGGAACCTGGCGAGTTCCTCGACGCCGGCGGGAACGAGTTTCACGTCACGTGCTGACGCCCCGCTTCCCCCTGCCTTGCAGGCCTGTTTTGCTGATCGTTCAGAGTGCTTGACCTGCCGGTCTTGCATTCGGCGATCTGGGTCGGCAGGGTGTCCGGCGTGCACGCTGATCTTGTTCCTGACGATCTGTGGGAGCGGGTGCCCCCGCTGCTGTCGCCCATTCCCGAACGGCACCACCGCTACTCTGGACGGCTGCGTGTTCCCGACCGAAGGGCACTCGCCGGCGACATGTACGTGCTGCGGACCGGTGTCGCCTGGCGCGACGTCCCCGCAGAGACCGTGGGCTGCTCCGGGGTGACGGCCTGACGCCGACTGCTGGACTGGACCGAGGACGGCGTCTGGCCCCGCCTGCACGCCGCCCTGCTGACCGAGCTGCGCCGCGCCGACCTGCTGGCTGCCTCGCCGACACCGGTCTGGACGCCCGCTGGTCGACCCCCTTCGAGCCGGACACCAGCACCACATCCGCGCCGGTCAGACCGACATCACGGATTCAAGTTCAGTAGCCGCGACCTGTTGCAAGGCGCAGGTGAACCACCGTATTGTCTCGCAGGCGATGAAGACGTGACGGGGATTCCGCCGGCGGGAACCGCGAGGTCCTCGGGCTGATGGTCGGCGACAGCGAGTCGAAGCCGTTCTGCACCGAGTTCCCACGCCGTCTGCGGACCCACGTCCTGGACCACGTCCAGTTGGTGATCTGCGACTCGCACAGCGGCCTGGTGGCCGCGACCATCCGCACGATCTTCGCCCAGGCCGTCCGCAATCAGCTGGACGAGGTGGGCGACATGCTCGCACGGCAGTTTTCCCCTCGGTCAAGGCCATGCTGCTGGAGGCAGCCGGAGACATCACAGCGTTCGCGTACTTCCCACCCGCGCACTGGAAGAAGATCTGGTCGACGAATCCACTGGAGCGCCTGAACCGGGAGATCGAACGACGGACCGACGTCATCCAGGTCTTCCCCAACCCCGCCGCCCCTGGACCGACTCGCCGCCGCCCTGATCGAAACAGCTGCCGTGACTACACCGCCCAGAGGGACGTGACCGTTGAGTCGGCAGGTCAAGCCCGTACCGGGGGCTCAGCGCCGGCAGGACGGGGTACGTCATGTCGAGAGCTGTTCCAAAAGGGCGTGCTGGTCGCTTCGCACACCGAACAAGGAGAGATCTTGTCCACCCATCCGCTCACCTCAGACGGCAGTGAACTCAGCTCGCTTCAGCATGATTTGCCGTTCGACCCCACCTACGGCTACGACCTGCCGCGTCTCCTTGCGGTGGGGGCTCCGCCAGGGCCGGACGGCTTCGCCGACTTCTGGCAGGAGCGCTACGCGAGTGCGCTACGTGTCGACCCGGCGCCTCGGATCGAGGGACCTTGGGCCACGGTGGACGGTATGCGGGTCGCCGACGTCTCGTACACATCCGCCGACGGCGTCCGTATCGGCGGGTGGCTGACCGTCCCTGCCGATGGCCGCGTTACGCAGGGCTGTGTGGCAACACACGGATACGGAGGCCGGGAGGCCCCGGACCCCTGGCAACCCCCGCCGGGGACTGCGACCATCTGGCCCTGCCTGCGCGGGCTCGGAACGCGGAGCCTGCTGCCCGGCGTCCCCTCGGTCTCGGCGGGGCACGTTCTGCACGGCATCGGCGCCCGGGAGTCGTACCTCATCGGCGGGTGCGTGGCGGATGTCTGGTGTGCGGCCACCGCACTGCTGCGGCTGGTGCCGGAGGCCGCCGGGCGGCTGACGTACCTGGGCACGAGTTTCGGCGGCGGCATCGGGGCGTTGGCGCTCCCCTGGGACGACCGTTTCCATGCTGCCGGCCTTACGGTGCCGACCTTCGGAAACCATCCGCTCCGGGTGACACTGCCGTGCACGGGCAGCGGAGAGTCGGTGCGTACCCGGCTCGCCGAGGAGCCCTCGGTGCTGGACGTCCTGGCGTACTTCGACGCCGCGACAGCGGCCCGGCACCTTCACATCCCAGTGCATGTGGGTGCCGCCCTGTTCGATCCGGCGGTACCCCCACCGGGGCAGTTCGCGATACACAACGCACTGGCCGGGCCGCGCGAACTCTTCGTTCTTCGGGCGGGGCACTTCGACCACCCGGACGAGCGGGCCGAAACCGCGGCCCTGGAAGAGGTCCAGCGACGCTTTCTGTCGGGGGCGGACTGAGTGGTGGTATCGCGCCCTACCGCTTGACCGCCTCCCGCGCGGCTGGGTTCACCAGGCCGAGGCGCCGCGTCCGGCGCCCGGGTGACGTCGCGGAACTGCCACTGTCGCTGATTTCAGGTACGGGCGTCGATCATGCGCGATATGCTGATGCAGATTGTGCAAGCGATTTGCAAAACGAGGAGGGTCATGGCTACGCGGGCGACTGATGTCGGGACGAACCAGAGCGTCGAACGAGCGGTCTCGGTGCTGCGCGCGCTCGACTCCGGTCGGGCCGAACTCCGTGTCTCCGACGTCGCCGAGCTCACCGGACTGGGCTCGTCGACCACCTCTCGCCTGCTGTCCACCCTGGAACGCCTCGACATGGTCGAACGCGATCCGGTCAGCAACCTCTACCGGCTCAGCCTCGGCCTCCTCCCCCTCGCCGCCACCGCCACCAACCGCCACCCCGTGCACCGGGCCGCCCGCATGGTGCTCCAGGACCTCGCCACCCGCACCGGGCTCGGGGCCAACGTGGCCGTACGCCGCGGTACCGAGCTGATGTTCCTGTGCAATTTCGAGGGCATGCGCGCCCCCAAGTCCTATACGCAGGCCGGACACACCGCCCCGCTGCATGCCACGAGCATCGGCAAGTGTCTGCTCACCGGTCTCGCCCCCAAAGAGCGTCGCAAACTGCTGGGAGAACCTCTCGACGCGCACACCGAGTACACGACCACCAGTCACGACCTCCTCGACACCGAGATCGACACCGTCCGGCGCACCGGTTACGCCGTCGAAGCCGAGGAGCGCGCCCTGGGCCGCGCGTCCCTGGCCGCGCCCGTCCGCGACGCTTCGGGGGACGTCGTCGCCGCCATCTCCCTGTGGGGCCCGACCTCGCTGCTCGGGGACCGCACCGATTCCGAGGGGCAGCGCCTCGCCCTCGTACGCGAGGTCATCGAGGCCGCCGACGCCATCAGTCAGGCACTCGGCGCGCTCTGACATACATGGCGAAGGGGTCCGGTGGAGGCTGATCAGCCTCCACC
>NZ_JBLVKW010000110.1:0-17884 GCF_048270745.1 Streptomyces sp. NPDC056231
GGGCGCCCTGAACGTCCTACGGGCCGGGCTGGTCCGTCGCGAAGCCCAACCGGCATAGCGAGAAGCCCCCTCGTTTACGAGGGGGAGGAGTCACACAGGCACCTGTCCGCAGGGCATTGCCCATCAGCAGCAACCACGATCTTGGCGACAACAAGCCTGCTTTTGCGACACGCGAGGAACGTACAGGGCAGCGCGAGCCCTTGAGACCTTTCACCAGCGCCCGGCGTACCGGACCGCCGTCATCCGCCAGGAGCAGCAGCGCGCGTACTGCCTCCGCCTTGTCCGATCGGTGCCCGACATCGGCCCTCGGATCCAGCAGCAGACGGTCCTCCTCTGCCGCCTGCTGCTCATCGAACCGAACGGCCATCGACACTGCGTCTGCCGCCTTCGGCGCGGGCCTGTTCACGAAGCGCGGGAATATCGCGCAGCCCCAGCCGTAGGTGCTCGACGTGGTAGAGGGCCTGCTCCAGGAGTTCGGCGACGTGGTTGTCGTAGAGCGCGTAGATGACTGACCGGCCCTGACGCTCACCCGTGACCAGGCCGAGGTTGCGCAGCAGGCGTAGTTGGTGGGAACAGGCGGACTGTTCCATCCCCACGGCGTCGGCCAGTTCGGTGGCTGCGCACGGGCCTTCCTGAAGGCGGGCCAGGATCCTCAGCCGCGAGGGTGTGGCCAGGGCCTGGAGGGTGGCGGCCACGTCGGCGGCACCGACCGATTCCAGGCGTTCGCGTGCGGTGGCGGTGGTGTTGGCGTCAGCTCCGTGGCCCATGCCCGTTATCTTACGGACATGAAGACATGAATGTGTCTTCATGTGTTCCTGTACGGTGGAGGGGTGGCACGGGCTTGTCCCGGCTGCCGCCATCTCGTCATGCCGTCGTAAAGGACCCTCGTCCCCCATGCCCTCCACCCTGACCGCGCCCTCGACAGACCGGGCCGCGGCCCCGCACGAAGGCGGTGCACCCCGCCGCCGCACCCGGGTCTTCGCCCTGCCCGAGGCGCGCTGGGCCGCTGCGGCCACCATCCTTTTCCTGATCGCACTCCCGCTGCAGCTGACCGGCGCCCCTGCGTGGGCGTGGGGACCGCTGTATGCGCTGTCGTACGCGACCGGTGGCTGGGAGCCGGGGTGGGCGGGCTTGCAGGCACTGAAGGACAAGACCCTCGACGTCGACCTGCTGATGATCGTGGCGGCACTCGGGGCGGCGGCGATCGGTCAGGTGATGGACGGGGCGTTGCTGATCGTCATCTTCGCCACTTCGGGCGCGCTGGAGGCGCTCGCCACCGCGCGGACGGCCGACTCCGTGCGGGGACTGCTGGCTCTGTCGCCCGCCAAGGCCACCCGCCTCGACACCGACGGAAGCGAAGTGATCGTCCGCGTCGAGGAACTCGCGGTCGGGGACACCATTCTCGTAAGGCCCGGTGAGCGAGTCGGCGCCGACGGCCGCGTCCTGGACGGCGCGAGCGACGTCGACCAGGCGACCATCACCGGCGAGCCGCTGCCGGTCGCCAAGGAGGTGGGCGACGAGGTCTTCGCGGGCACCCTCAACGGCACCGGCGCGCTGCAGGTGCGGGTGGAGCGGGACGCCTCCGACTCGGTGATCGCCCGGATCGTGCGCATGGTGGAGGAGGCGTCCGAGACCAAGGCGCCCACCCAGCTGTTCATCGAGAAGGTCGAGCAGCGCTACTCGCTCGGCATGGTCGCCGCGACCCTCGCCGTCTTCCTCGTCCCCCTCGCCTTCGGTGCGGAGCTGACCGGTTCACTGCTGCGCGCGATGACTTTCATGATCGTGGCCTCGCCGTGCGCGGTCGTTCTCGCCACCATGCCGCCGCTGCTGTCGGCGATCGCCAACGCCGGACGCCACGGTGTGCTGGTCAAGTCCGCCGTCGTCATGGAGCGCCTCGGCGAGACCGACGCGGTCGCGCTCGACAAGACCGGCACGCTGACCGAAGGCACGCCGCGCGTCACGGATGCCCGCCCGCTCACCGGATCGGGACTGGACGAGAACGAGGTGCTGACTCTTGCGGCGGCAGCCGAGCACCCGAGCGAGCACCCGCTGGCCCGCGCCGTCGTGGACGCAGCACGCGAGCGCGGGCTAGACCTTCCTGTGGCGGAGGACTTCGACTCCACGCCCGGGATCGGGGTGACCGCATCCGTCGGCGGGCGGGTGGTCGCGGTCGGCGCACCGGCACGGCTGCTGGACGGATCCTCGGACGCATACTCCGCGCGGGCGGCCGCCGTCGCACGTGAACTGGAGAACAGCGGCCGGACCGCTGTTCTTGTCACCGTGGACGGCGACCCCGTCGGACTGCTCGCCGTCGCCGACCGACTGCGTGCCGACGCCACCGCCACCGTGGCCTCGCTGACGTCCCTCACCGCGGCCACGCCCGTGCTGCTGACCGGCGACAACCCCCGCGCCGCCGCCCGCCTGGCCGCCGAGGTCGGCATTGGCGACGTACGAGCAGGGCTGCTGCCGCAGCACAAGGTCGACGTGGTCAAGGAACTGGAGCATGCAGGCCGCAGGGTGATGGTCGTCGGCGACGGCGTCAACGACGCCCCTGCCCTGGCGGCCGCCCACACCGGCGTCGCCATGGGCCGGGCAGGATCCGACCTCGCGCTGGAGACCGCCGACGCGGTGATCGTCCGCGATGAACTCCGTACGGTCCCCGCCGTGATCGCGCTGTCCCGCCGGGCCCGCCAGCTGGTCACGCAGAATCTGATCATTGCGGGCGTCTTCATCGCCGGCCTGGTCGCCTGGGACCTGATCGGCACCCTGCCACTCCCGCTCGGCGTGGCAGGCCACGAAGGGTCCACCGTCATCGTCGGCCTCAACGGACTGCGGCTGCTGCGCGAGGCGGCGTGGAAACGGGCAGTCCAGTGAGCCGCCGGCACAAGGTTTCCACGCAGGCGGAGCCCCGGTGCACGGTCACCGTGTGCCGGGGCTGCTGCTGCGGCACGGACAAGATCCCCGGCGTCGACCACGCCGCCCAACTCGCTGCTCTCAAGACCGAACTGGCATCAAACGCCCGGGTCCGGGCAGTGAACTGCCTCGACGCCTGCGAGCAGGCCAATGTTGTCGTCGTGCAGCCCTCAACGGCTGGACGGGCCGCGGGCGGGCGCCCGGTCTGGCTCGGGCTGGTCAACGACCCGGACGCGACCGCCGACATCGCGGCCTGGGTACGCGCCGGAGGACCGGGCCTCGCCGAGCCTCCTGAGGTCCTCGACCTGTACGCGTTCGGGCCGTCGCGCCGGGTGCGGCGGGCCATCGAGGACTGAGCGCTCTCGGCCGACCCGCTCTCTCGACGGGTGTGCAGCGCGTCGGCCGGACAGTCGTGGCTGTGCCGCCAGCCGTTCGGCCCCGTACGGCATCAACGAGGTGCAGGGGCCCATCGCGCAGATCGGCGTGCTCGTGCTCGACGGTCCCCCGCTCCTTCGTCGGCCACAGACGTACCGACAGAAGTCCGGCCGTCAGGGCGATCGCACCCAGCGCCACCACCGCCGACTGCAGCCCCGCCTCCGCGCCCAGCCATCCGGCCAGCGGGTACGTCAGCAGGCGGCGTCGCACATGCGATCTCTGCCGGTCGGTTGCGGTTGTGGTGGTTGCTGTCCTTTGCTGCTGTAGAACTTGCTCGACGGGTGCGCGTGCTCAAGCGGTCATTCGAGACGCCATGCGATCAAGATGGCTGCTTCTCTACGTCTCGTAGTAGTTTGGGCGATCGAAGACAACCTGGCCGGAGTAGTGAGGGAGGTGCCAGGTGACGGGCGGTAAGGACGACCGGGGGGAGGCCCGGCGGCGTGCGCGAGGTGAGCTGGAAGCGGAGGTGCTGGCTGCCCTGTGGTCGGCCGACGGTCCGGTGCCCGCGGCCGTGGTCCAGGAACAGGTGCCCGGTGCCGCGTATACGACGGTGCTGACCATCCTGACGCGACTGTGCGACAAGGGGATGGTGACCCGGCAGCGGGAGGGGCGCAGTCATGTCTATGCGCCCGTGGATGACCAGGCCGGGCATGCGGCTTCGGGGATGCACTCGCTGCTGGACGAGGGCGGGGACCGTGCGGCGGTGCTGGCCCGGTTCGTGTCGGATCTGTCGGCGGAGGACGAGCAGGTGCTGGAGCAGTTGCTGCACGGCGATCCTTCTGCCTGAACGGGGATGAGCCGTGTTCTGGCCGATACCGATGTATCTACCGCTGCTCGTGAGCGCGGTGCTGGCGGTGGTTGCGCCGTGGGCGGGGCGTCGTGGGCACATCGCGGCAGGCGGCGACCTGGCCGTGGTCGACGATCCGGTGCCGACAGCGTTTGCCGTGCTCGGCATGCCTGGGCGGGTGGTCGTTTCTTCCGGGATGCTGAGGCTGCTGGACGGACCGGAGCGGCAGGCTCTGCTGGCCCACGAACGGGCGCATCTCGACACCCGAGGACCCGACCCGCGCCACGGCGGTAGGCCCGCCGAGAGAAGCGGTTACCTGGCGCGGTCGGGGCGAGAGGCTGTGACCTCTCGAGGACGTCCCCTCGGCGGCTGTGACCAGCGCGGATGCTTGTCGCCGGATGCAAAGACCTTGATGCGGAAGGGATGATCAGCCCGCCGCGCGACGGCGGCGGCTCACAACGGCGCGGGCCACGAGCGCGAGAATCAGCACACCCAGGGCGATGAGGAGATAGGTCGAATATCTGTTGACCTCGGTATAGATGGTGGTGATGTGGTTGCCGGCGAAGTAGCCGACGCCCGCCCACAAGCCGACCCATAGCGCCGCTCCGAGCGCGTTGAAGGCGACGAAGCGGGCCCAGGGCATCTCGGCGGCACCGGCGATGATGCCGTTGACCTGGCGCAGCCCCTCAATGAAGCGCGCTACGGTGACGACCTTCCCGCCATGGCGGGTGAAGAATTTCTCGGCCTTCTCGTACCGTTCGGGCGGGAGAAAGACGTACCTGCCGTAGCGCTGCACCAGGGCGTGCCCTCCGGTGCGGCCGATGAGGTAGCCGACGTTGTCGCCGAGGATGGCGGCGAGAACGCCGATGACAATGACGGCGATGATGCTGAGCTGCCCAGCCCCCGCATACACGGCCGCGGCGATCAGGATCGTCTCGCCGGGGACGGGGATACCGAAGTCCTCCATGAAGATCAGGCCGCCTACGGCCCAGTACCCCCAGTGGTCCAGGATCGGTGCGATGTCACCGAGAACCCCGGGTAGCGGTGGTGCACTCATGCAGATCTCGTTCCTTCCGCAAAATGGCGAGTCCGGTTGTCATGCGTCTCGGACCGGGCCGCGCCGGGGGTGGTTCGTGTTCAGGCTATTGCTGCGCCGGCAGTGCCGAACCGGAGGCCTGGGGCGATGAGGCCGGAACGGCTGCCTCTCCCGGCTGCGCCTCGGAAGCTCCAGGCGGCCGGTTTCACCCGGTCAGGGCGACGAGCCGATATGCCACATAGGCGGCAGCTGGTCGAAGGCGGCGGCGTGAGGGATCGATGGGCTCATCCGACGTTCTCCGGATCGGGAGTGGACTGGGCGGACACACCGCAAACTACTACAGAATGTAGAAAATGGATGCATCCCCGTGGCGGTGACGGTCCCCCCGTAGATGCGCGGACTTTCTGCCTTGCCCACGCATATGCGACGGGTCGCGCCGGGCGTGAGAAGTGAGGGAACCGCGGATTCTGCTACTTCTGGGAGTCGCCCCTGCGGCGCAGGAGCTATACGACGCCGCCCGCCGCGACGATCACTGCGGCACCGATGCCGAACGTTGGGCCTGTCCCCAGCGCAGCAGGTCAAGGCCGCAACGCTACTCGCTGTTGCGCTGTTGGTCTTGCACCACCACTGGAGCCGTCGGCGGCTACCGACGGCTCGGTACGGTGACCTGAACCTCCAACGGGATGATGCCGCTCACACGGTAACGGTGCACGGGAAACGTACAGGTTCCAGCCGCCGTCACCGGCGGTGAACCAGCTTCCTGCCACAGGTCCGGGGCCGAGCTCACGGCCAATGAGAGGGCCGCCTGCGAGCCGGACGATCACAGCAATACTGGCGGGGCTTTCCTGTCTTTACCCCTTAGATAAAGGCTGTCCCGTACTAGCCCACGTGGACGCGGGGGCGGCGCTCGCGGTCGGGCTCCGCCTCCCGCAGTACCTCGCGGGTGACCGGGGCGACCTCGCCCTGCCCGAGGAGGAAGAAGCGGAGGAAGTTGGCGAAGGGGTTGCCCTCGGTCCACTCGAAGTAGATGTGCGGGCGGGTGCCGGTGAGGTCGCGGGAGTGGAGGAGGAGGGCCGCGAGGGCGTTCGGCACAGAGGAGGATTCGAGGGTGAGGACGCGGTAGCGGTCGTGGAGGACTTCGCCGCGGACGGTGAGCCCGGCCTCGAACTCGGACGGGTCGGTGACGGTGACCTCGACGAAGACGAAGTCGTCGGTGGTGGGGAGTTCGTTGTCGGTACGGATCTGGTCAATCTTGTCCCGGTACTCGGCGATGTCCCGGTTGTCGGGCTCGTTGGCGATGAACCTCGGCGTGCGGTGGGAGACGTCCCGGATGAACCGCTCGGCCATGTCGTCGAGCTCGACGTGGGTGACGCGCAGTTCGAAGGCGCGGCCGAGGCGGGAGAGGAGGGAGATGAGGATGATGCCGGCGATGAAGCAGGCGCCGATCTTCACGCCGTCGGGGCGCTCGATGACGTTGAGGACGGTGGTGTAGAGGAAGACGGCGGAGATGACGCCGAAGGCGATGGCCCAGCGGCGCTGGCGGGCCTTGCGGGCGGCGATGGTCACGGCGATCGCGGCCGAGCAGATCAGGACGAGGACGCCGGTCGCGTACGCGCCGCCCTGGGCGTCGACATCGGCGTCGAAGATCCAGGTGACGAGGAACGCGACGAGGGTGAAGACGATGACCATGGGGCGCACGGCGCGCGCCCAGTGGGGGGCCATGCCGTACTTGGGAAGGTAGCGGGGCATGAGGTTGAGTAGACCCGCCATGGCGGAGGCGCCGGCGAACCAGAGGATGGCGATGGTCGAGACGTCGTAGACGGTGCCGAAGGTGTTGCCGAGGTACTCGTGGGCGAGGTAGGCGAGGGCGCGGCCGTTGGCCTTGCCGCCGGGCTCGAACTCCTTGTGGGGGATGAGGACGGTGGTGATGAAGCTCGTGCAGATCAGGAACACGCTCATGATGAGCGCGGCGGTCGTCAGGAGCTTCTTTGCGTCGCGGATGCGGCCGGTGGGCTTCGCCTCGGTGTCGCCCGGGTCGCCCTTCACATGGGGCATGACCGCCACGCCTGTCTCGAAGCCGGACAGGCCGAGGGCCAGTTTGGGGAAGACGAGGAGGGCGACGCCGATCATGGCGAAGACGTTGCCGTGTTCGGTGGTCAGGGCGGCGGACCAGTCGGTGACGACATGGCTTCGGGTGATCACCTGCCACAGGCCGGTGACGACGACGACCGCGTTGAGCGCGAGGTAGACGCCGACGAGGGCGAAGGCGACGCCGATCGCCTCCAGGAATCCCTTGAGGAAGACCGCGCCGAGCAGCGCAATCAGGATCATCGTGATCAGGATCTGCTTGTCGTGCAGGGCCGATTCGAGGTGCGGGTTCTCCACCAGGTGGGTGGAGGCGTCGGCGGCCGAGAGCGTGATGGTGATGAGGAAGTCGGTCGCGGCGAAGCCGAGCAACGTCAGGACGAAGAGCTTGCCCTTCCAGAAGGAGAGGAGCCGCGACAGCATCGCGATCGAGCCCTCGCCGTGCGGGCTCTCCTCCGCGACCCGCCGGTAGACCGGCAGTGCGCCCGCGAGGGTCACGATCACGAGGACGATCGTCGCGACAGGGGAGAGGAGTCCGGCCGCGAGTGCGGCGATGCCGGGCTGGTAGCCGAGGGTGGAGAAGTAGTCGACGCCGGTCAGGCACATCACCCGGTACCAGGGCTGGCCCCGGTGCGTGGGCTCCTGTTCGGTCTTCGGGGCGGCCGGCCGGCCCTTGCCCATGTCGGACAGGCCCTCCAGCATCCACGCACGCAAACCGCTGGTGCGAGTGTTGTCCGTGGTGGCCATCGAGTGTCCCTGGATGTCAGTGGCGGTCAGTTTTCCGCCGTTTCGGCGAACAGCCGGGCAAGACTAAGCAGGGATTGAGCCGCGGATCGCGGCTCACGCGTCAGGAAGCCGTCAAGACGGCCCGGTCGGGCGTCTGATGCGTCACACCGGGTACAGCCTCGAGGGGTCCGCCCGCTGCTGTCCAGCATGACCGGCAGATCCTCGAGCCGCGCACAGCGGATAGCCAACGCAGCCAGAACGGCGTGGGTGGCAAGCGCGGCCGGACACACCAGGGCCGGCAACCCCACCACCGCCACAACTGCCCACGGGGCATAGACATCAGCTTGACCAGCGCTCAGAAGAGCGTGATACCTGACAAACCCACAGCTCACACCGCGACCACAACCAACAACCCAGCCAACAGTGATCGCCTCCCGCACCCGCTCCCCCACGAACCCGGCCGCACACCCGAACTGATCAGCCCAGCTCAGCCACCCATGAATTGATCACAAACCCCGATCCTGGACAGAGCAACTCTCCACGATCGGCATGCGGTGGGCGGATTAGCGATTTAACCGGTGGAGTTAGGCGGGCTATGCGGGTTGGGTCATGTCGATCTGCTCGTCAAGTACGAGGGGGTGCCCTGGCTTGTCAGCTGAACCGCCCTCAAGGTCTTCGAGCCAAGTCTCGATTCGCCTATGGAGAGGGCCATATGCAGCCCGATTCGGGGCGAAATCTGTGAGGGCCGATTACGTGTTCCTCGTACGCGGCCCTCACAGAGGCGGTCGAGGATCGTCACCAGGTTGTCGCCGGACGCCTCAACCGTCTGCATACCGTTGTCCTGCTTGGTGATACGTCCCGTACCTCCGACCACAGTTCGCGCGCCGCTGCCGCACTGCTGGCGCTGGCGGCCAACGCCTCTTTCGGCGGAACGCCGATCCTGGCCTCGCTGCTGGTGTGGGACGGCCACGTGCCGCACGTACGGGGGCTGGTGCTGGCAGGCGCGGCGCGGTCCTCGACCGGGTGTTCCGGCACCACACCGGCGCCGTGATCTGCCGCCTGCGCTGCCGTATCGAGATCCCGTGCTGACGCGACCACCGGTGCGACCATGGAGCTGCAGGGCGGGTGAGGAAGGACACCGATCGGCCATGACAGGCAAGCTGCGGGTGTTCCTTGGAGCCGCGCCAGGTGTCGGCAAGACGTACGCGATGCTCGCCGAGGGGCGCCGGCTTCGCGCGGGCGGCGTTGACGTGGTGGTGGGGTTCGTCGAGACGTACGGCCGTCGGGGCACCGAGCAGCAGCTGGGCGATCTGCCGGTGGTGCCGCGCCGGGTGTTGCGGTATCGGGGGATCGAGCTGACCGAGATGGACCTGGACGCGCTGCTGGCCCGACGGCCCGCGCTGGCCTTGGTGGACGAGCTGGCCCACACCAATGTGCCCGGCAGCAGACATGCCAAGCGCTGGCAGGATGTGGGGGAACTGCTGCGGGCTGGGATCGACGTCGCGACAACGCTGAACATCCAGCATCTGGAGAGCCTCAACGATGTGGTCGAGCAGATCACCGGCATCGTCCAGCGCGAGCAGATCCCGGACGCGGTCGCCCGGGCCGCCGACAGGATCGAGCTGGTGGACCTGAGCCCCGAGGCGCTGCGCACCCGGATGGCGCAGGGCGAGATCTACGGGCCCGACAGGATCGACGTGGCGCTGGACAACTACTTCCGGGCCGGCAACCTCGGTGCGCTGCGCGAACTGGCGTTGCTCTGGCTGGCAGACCGGGTCGAGGAAGAGCTCGCCGACTACCGGGCCCGGCACGGTATCAGTGCCCCCTGGGAGACCAAGGAACGGATCGCGGTCGCCCTGAACGGTGCCCCGCAGGGCGAGCACCTGATCCGCCGGGGCGCCCGAACGGCCGCCCGGGTGCACGGCGATCTGATCGGCATCCACGTCCGGCTGGACGACGGCACGCTGCAGTCGGAGCCGCCGGGCCTGGAAGAGCAGCGCCGCCTGCTGCGCGAGCTGCACGGCAGCTATGTGGAGATCAGCGGCAGCGACGTCGCGCAGGCCCTGGTGGACTTCGCCCGCGCGGAGAGCGCCACCCAGATCCTGCTCGGGCCGACGAGCCGCTCAAGGTTGAAGGAGCTGATCGGCGGCTCGGTGATCAACCGGGTGATCCGCGTGGCCGGGCCGATCGATGTCCGGGTGCTGCCACCGCCCGACCCGGACCTGCTCGCCGTCCCGCCGGCGCCGCACCGACGCAGGCCCGCACCGGTGTCGGCGCGACGGTGCTGGGCGGCCTGGCTGCTCGGGCCGGCCGGAGCGGCCGCGCTTGCGGCGGTGCTGTCGCCGCTACGCGGCTCACTTGGTCTTTCCGGAGCGCTGTTGTGCCTGCTGCTGGTCGTCGCCGGGGTGGCCCGGCTGGGTGGGCTGCTCCCGGCAGCGGCCACCACCGCGGCGGCGGCTGTGGCCGCGGACTACTTCTTCACCACCCCCTGGCACAGCCTGGTCATCGGCCGGGCGGCGGACGTGGCGGCCCTGCTGTTGTTCCTGGCCGTCGCGGGGATCATCGCGCACCTGATCGACGGTCTGGCCCGGCGTTCGCAGCAGGCCGCCCGGGCCCGCGCGGAGGCGCAGGTACTGGCCCGGCTGGCGGGGGAGACGGTGGATTCCGCCGCCCGGGCGCTGCCCGAGCTGCTGGGGGAGCTGTGCCAGGTCTTCGCCCTGGCCGGCGCGGCCGTCTTGGTCCGGATGGGCGAGGAGTGGCGTCCGGTAGCGTCCTGGGGCCCGGAGCCGCCCACCCGGCCGGATGAGGCGGCCTTCGCCGCAGGCCTCGGCCAGGACACGGCGCTCGTCCTGGCGGGCCCGTCGCTGAGCCAGGAGGATGCCCGGTTGCTTGGTCCGTTCGTCACCCAGCTGCGGCTGATCCGGGAGCGGGAGCGGCTGACCGCCCAGGCCCGGGCGGCGGAGGCGCTGGCCCGCACAGACGCACTGCACATCAACTTGCTGGAGGCGGTGGAGCACGACCTGCGCGCCCCGTTGGCGTCGATCAGCGCGGCAGCCGCCGGCCTCCGGTCACCCGAGACCGAACGGGACGCGGGGCACGCTCGCAGGCTGGTCGCCCGGATCGGCGCCGAGGCGGAGCGGATGAACCATCTTGTGGCCAACCTCCTGGACCTGAGCCGTTTGCAGGTCGGCGCGGTGCCGGTGACGCTTTGTCCGGCCGATGTCGGCGAGGTGGTCCGGGCGGCGGTGGACAGCCTTCCGGACTTGCAGCCAGCCGCCGGCGTCAGGATCGCGATCGCCGACGGCCTGCCGAAGGTCGAGGCCGACCCCGGGCTTCTGGAGCGGGCGTTGGCCAACGTGGTGGCCAACGCCCGCAAGTGGTCCCCGCCAGATGTCGAGGTGGTGGTCGACGCGGGCGCCGTGGCCGGCCGGGTCGACGTACGG
Source organism: Streptomyces sp. NPDC056231 (assembly GCF_048270745.1). Taxonomy (NCBI): domain Bacteria; kingdom Bacillati; phylum Actinomycetota; class Actinomycetes; order Kitasatosporales; family Streptomycetaceae; genus Streptomyces; species Streptomyces sp. NPDC056231. Next base: position 11,426 of record NZ_JBLVKW010000110.1, read on the forward strand.
GTGATCGATCGTGGCCCTGGTATCTCGGAGGTCGACTCGGACAACCTCTTTCAGCCCTTCCGGCGCAGCCGGCCCCATGACGGGGGCGCCAACGGCGGGGTGGGGCTCGGCCTTACGGTTGCCAAGGGCTTCGTCGAGGCGATGAGCGGCGAACTCACGGTCGAGAGCACCTCGGGGGGCGGGACCACCTTCGTCTTCGGCTTGCGCGTCTGGCCGGGAGCGCCGACCACGGGCTGAACGCCCCCGTCAGACCGACTTCGCCGGCCGCCGCAGGGTGTCCATCGCGGCCCCGGCCTGGTTTGCCAGAGTGACCGCAACCAGCCTCGCCTGCCGCGAGGGCACCGCTCCCGGCGTGGGGTCGAGCATGTACCGGCCGATGTACTTGCCGTTGCCGAACATACGCAGTTCCACGTCCTGGTCGGGCAGACCGAGTCGGTCCGCGTCCCACTGCTTGCGCCCGATGGTGATCGAGCCGTCGTGCTCCAGACGCGGCGGGTGGCCGATCAGGGAGCCGTACTGGAAGCGGCAGCCGCGTAGCTGCAGCAGGTCGATCAGCTCGTCCCCCACGTGGTCGACCACGGTGAGGGCAGAGTTGGCCGAGCGGGAGAGCACAGCGGTGTCGTGGATCCGCGCCAGGTATCCGGCGTCCGTGATCGCTATCACCCGGAAACGCCGTGCGCGGGCTGCCAGTTGGGAGACCGCCAGGCCGACGCAGAGCAGCAGGACCGCGGTGGTGATGTCGGCGGACTTGCCGATCGCAAACCGCTCGTAGGGCGGGGTGAAGAAGAAGTCGAACCACAGGGCGGCGCCCACCGCGGCAAGAGCACCGGCTCCCCGGTGTCCCAGAGCGGCTACTGCCACCACCACGACGACCAGCATCAGGGCGACGTTGGTGTTCGCAAGGCTGCCGCGCCACGGCAGCAGCACCGCACACAGAGCAACCGGGGCCAGCACCGCTGCGAGCAGGGAGAGCGGCCCACGGGTGATGAACCGGAGCATGGTGCACCTCCTGACCTCTGGTGTAGCAGGCCCGGCACCTCGCGCGACAAACCAGCACGAACCGTTGACGCAACTCTTGCGCCCGCCCCTGATGGCCCAGGAAAAGTCGGTACGCCCTTCGCTCTGCGGCCGACAATGTCCTCACCGAACCCGATCGATCAGTTACGGAGTGGAGTCACCGTGGTGGACCTGGTCTTCATCGGTGTGACCATCCTCGCGTTCGGCGTCCTTGCTGTTCTGGCCAAGGGGGTGGGGCGCCTGTGACGGCTGACAACATCCTGGGACTGGCGATCGCCGCGGTCATCATCGTCTATCTGGTACTGGCCCTCATCCACCCGGAGAGGTTCTGAGGTGGACCCGGCGCTTGCGGGCAGCCTGCAGGCGCTGTCCCTGGTGGCCGCGCTCGCGCTCTCGCACCGGCCGCTCGGTGACTATCTGGCGCACCTGCTGACCAGCCGCAGGCATCTGCGGACAGAGCGCGGCCTCTACCGCTTGATCGGTGTCAACGCGGACTTCGACCAGACCTGGATGGCCTATCTGCGCAGCGTGCTCGCCTTCTCCGCGGTCTCGGTGCTCTTCCTCTACGGCTTCCAGCGTCTGCAGAACCACCTGTGGCTCTCGCTCGGCTTCCCGGCGGTGCCCGCCGCGACCGCCTGGAACACCGCGGTTTCCTTCGTGACCAATACCAACTGGCAGTCGTACTCGGGCGAGTCGAGCATGGGCCATCTGGTGCAGATGGCGGGGCTGACGGTGCAGAACTTCCTCTCGGCCGCTGTGGGTATCGCCGTCGTGGCGGCGCTGATCCGGGGATTCGCCCGCAGCCGCACCGACCGGGTGGGTAACTTCTGGGTGGACGTCACTCGGCTGGCGTTGCGCCTGCTGCTCCCGATCTCAGTCGTCTTCGCCGTCGTTTTCGTGGCCTGCGGCATGGTGGAGAACCTGCACCCGGCTGTCCAGGTCACCACGATGAGCGGCGACACCCAGAGCCTTCCCGGCGGCCCTGTGGCCACCCAGGAGGCCATCAAGGAGCTGGGCACCAACGGAGGCGGCTTCTACAACGCCAACTCTGCACATCCGTTCGAGAACCCCACGCCGCTGACCAACTGGCTGGAGATCTACCTGCTCCTGGTGATCTCCTTTTCGTTGCCGCGCACCTTCGGGACGTTGGTCGGCGACCGGCGCCAGGGCCACGCCATCGTCGCCGTGATGGCGCTGCTCTGGATCGCCTCTGCCTCCTTGACGACCTTCTTCGAATGGCAGCACGAGGGCACGGCGCTCAAGGCGGCGGGCGCGGCGATGGAGGGCAAGGAGGTCCGCTTCGGCATCCCGGCCTCGACGCTGTTCGCCGCCTCCACCACTCTGACCTCGACGGGCGCGGTCAACTCACTCCACGACTCGTACTCTCCGCTCGGCGGAGGCGTGCTGCTGTTCAACATGATGCTCGGTGAGATCGCGCCGGGCGGTACGGGTTCAGGGCTGTACGGCATGCTGATCCTGGCGATCGTGACCGTCTTCGTGGCGGGTCTGATGGTCGGCCGCACGCCCGAGTACCTGGGCAAGAAACTCGGCAGCCGGGAGATCAAGTTCGCTTCCCTCTACATTCTCGCCACCCCGGCGATCGTGCTGATCGGCACCGGCACGGCGATGACGTTCGAGGCGGGGCGGGTTGCCATCCTCAACCGCGGCGCGCACGGCTTCTCCGAGGTGCTGTACGCCTTCACCTCGGCAGCCAACAACAACGGCTCCGCGTTCGCCGGTCTCACCGCCACCAGCACCTGGTGGAACACCGCGCTCGGCCTGGTGATGCTGTTCGGACGGCTGCTGCCGATGGTGTTCGTGCTGGCCCTGGCCGGATCGCTGGCCCAGCAGAGCCCGGTGCCGGTGACCGCCGGCACGCTGCCCACCCACCGGCCTCTGTTCGTGGGGATGCTGACCGGCGTCGTCCTGATCGTCGTCGGGCTCACCTACTTCCCGGCCCTCGCCCTGGGGCCGCTGGCGGAAGGAATCCGCCGGTGACGGCGCCGGCGGGCACGCCGCCCGCGCACCAGGCGCACCGGGTCTCGGGCGGGATGCTTGATGCGAAACAGCTGGCCCGTTCCCTCCCGGACGCGCTGCGAAAGCTCGACCCCCGGGTGATGGCCCGTCGCCCGGTCATGTTCGTGGTGGAGGTCGGTTTCGCGCTGACTACCTACTCGGCGATCCGGCACACCAGCGTCTTCGCCTGGCTGATCACCGTCTGGCTGGGGCTCACGGTGGTCTTCGCCAACCTGGCCGAGGCCGTGGCCGAGGGCCGGGGCAAGGCCCAGGCGGACACGTTGCGCCGCACCCGTACCGAGGCCGTCGCCCGGCGGATCACCTCACCGTGGCACCCCGGCCTTGTGGTGGTGCCGGAGGAGACAATCCCCGCAGCCGACCTGAGGCCCGGTGATCATGTGATCGTCGAGGCCGGCCAGCTGATTCCGGGCGACGGCGACGTGGTCGAGGGCGCAGCCTCGGTCGACGAGTCCGCGATCACCGGGGAGTCGGCTCCCGTGATCCGCGAGTCCGGTGGCGACCGCAGCGCGGTCACCGGCGGCACCACCGTGCTGTCCGACAGGATCATCGTGAAGATCGTCTCCAAGCCCGGGGAGACCTTCATCGACCGCATGATCGCCCTGGTCGAGGGCGCCGCCCGGCAGAAGACCCCCAATGAGATCGCGCTCGACATCCTGCTGGCGTCGCTGACGATCGTCTTCCTGCTCGCGGTGGTCACCCTGCAGCCGATGGCCGCCTACGCGGGCGCCGAGCAGACCATCGTCGTCCTGGTCGCCCTGCTGGTGGCGCTGATCCCCACCACCATCGGCGCGCTGCTCTCGGCGATCGGTATCGCGGGCATGGACCGGCTGGTGCAGCGCAACGTGCTTGCCATGTCCGGGCGGGCGGTCGAGGCGGCCGGTGACGTCTCCACCCTGCTCCTCGACAAGACCGGCACCATCACCTTCGGCAACCGCCAGGCCGCCGAGTTCACCCCGGTCAGCGGCACAGACGTGCGGCAACTGGCCGACGCGGCGCAGCTCTCCAGCCTCGCCGACGAGACACCGGAGGGCCGGTCCATCGTCGTCCTCGCCAAGGAGAGGTACGGCCTGCGCGCCCGGACCCAGCAGGAGATCGGGCACGCCGAGTGGATCCAGTTCTCCGCTCAGACCCGGATGAGCGGCGTCGACCTGCCCGAGGACGGCAGCATCCGGTGTATCCGCAAAGGTGCGGCCGGTGCGGTGATCCGCTGGGTGCAGGACAACGGGGGTACGCCAGGCACGGAGATCGGCCCGCTCGTCGACGGGATCTCCGCCGCCGGCGGCACGCCGCTCGTGGTCGCAGACCGGCACGGTAACGAGCCCGCCCGCGTCCTGGGCGTCCTCCACCTCAAGGACGTGGTCAAGCACGGCATCCGGGAGCGGTTCGAGGACCTCCGCCGGATGGGCATCCGGACCGTCATGATCACCGGCGACAACCCGCTCACCGCCCGGGCCATCGCCGACGAGGCCGGTGTGGACGACTTCCTCGCCGAAGCCACCCCGGAGGACAAGATGGCGCTGATCCGGCAGGAGCAGGGCGGTGGAAAGCTGGTCGCGATGACCGGTGACGGCACCAACGACGCCCCGGCCCTCGCCCAAGCCGACGTGGGCGTGGCGATGAACACCGGTACCTCGGCCGCCAAGGAGGCCGGCAACATGGTCGACCTCGACTCCAACCCCACCAAGCTGATCGAGATCGTCGAGATCGGCAAACAACTGCTCATCACCCGCGGCGCGCTGACCACCTTCTCGATCGCCAACGACGTTGCGAAGTACTTCGCGATCATCCCCGCGATGTTCGCCGGCGTCTACCCGGGCCTGAATCGCCTCAACATCATGGGCCTGCACAGCCCCACCTCGGCGATCACCTCGGCGATCATCTTCAACGCACTGATCATCGTGGCCCTGATCCCGCTCGCCCTGCGCGGCGTCCGCTACCGGCCCTCCTCTGCCTCGGCACTGCTGCGCCGCAACCTCGGCGTGTACGGGGTGGGCGGGCTGATCCTGCCCTTCCTGGGCATCAAGCTCATCGACCTCCTGGTTCAGTTCCTTCCCGGGCTGCACTGAAGGGAGAGCTGCCGTGCCGACCTCACTCGTGCCCTGGATCCGGCTGCACCTGACCGCGCTGCGCCTGCTCCTGGTCTTCACCGTGATCTGCGGGCTGGCGTACCCGCTGCTGCTCACCGGAATCGCCCAGAGCGCCTTCCCCCGGCGGGCCAACGGCTCGCAGCTTGAACAAAACGGGCAGGTGGTCGGCTCCGGCCTGCTGGGCCAGAACTACAACCTGCCCAAGAAGAACCCGAACGACCCGAAGGAGCAGCCGCAGCCGGACCCGAAGTGGTTCCAGCCCCGGCCCTCGGCGGCGGGCACCGGTTACGACCCGATCGCCTCGGGCGGGTCCAACCTCGGCCCCAACGACGCAGCCCTGACCAAGACCGTCCAGGACCGCAGGGCGGCCGTGGCCGCCTTCGACGGTGTCGACCCGGCGCAGGTCCCGCCGGACGCGCTCACGGCCAGCGGCTCCGGTCTCGACCCGCACATCTCCCCGGCCTACGCCGACGAGCAGGTCAACCGCGTCGCCAAAGCGCGTGGCCTGCACCCAGCGACCGTACGCCGACTGGTCGAGCAGCACCTGCAGGGCCGCGATCTCGGCCTCCTCGGCCAGCGCCGGGTGAACGTCGTCACCCTCAACCTCGCCCTCATGCGGCTCGGCTGACCGGTGGTCCCGAAGGGAGGTGTCCGGTGGCGCAGCGGCAGACCGAGCGGCATGCCCCGACCGGTTACCACCCTGGACGAGACCGGTACCCGCAAGTCTCCAGCCCTTCCAGCCGACGATGACCGCAGCCCCGGGCAGGTCGAGGACGCTGACACGGTCCCGTGGCAGCGTCTGCGGCCCGGCCCGCGGTTCTGGTGCACCTGACCGCGCTGGCGCTCGCAGCGCACCACTCCCCCGGCGCCGGGCGGACCAGCATGGAAGCGGATCACCCGCCCCGTGCCTGCGGACTCGACCGGAACACACTTACCGCGACACTCGGCCACCTCGTGGCCGTGAACGCCGTCGGAGCATGGACGTTCGAATCGATCACGGAAGATGTGACCTGGGACCCGCCTCGTACATGAGAACTCTGCTCCGACTCGCGTCGACGCCTCCAACAGCAGCCGCGGAGGTGGCGACAGCACATCGGACACGCTTGCCACAGAAGTGCTGCAGATGATCGCCGCAACGCCATCCCGCCCGACATCGAAGGGCCACGGAATCAATCGTCGTTCCGTTGACCCGACTTGGTCCGTGCACCCTGGAGGTTCTCGGCCCCGGGTCCCAGGCCCTGTGTCCCCCGACCCGGGTGGGCCGCACGGCGGTTCAGCAGTGTGACAGCGCCCCGGTCAGTCTCATCGTTGCGCGCCC
>NZ_JBLVKW010000111.1:0-17392 GCF_048270745.1 Streptomyces sp. NPDC056231
CACGAGAGGCGCAGCAAAGCGACTCCCGAAGTCACCGACAAATAACTCCCCCAGAGACCGCCACAGCCACGGCGCCCCAGCGGTGGCGTGCCCGGATGTGACGACTTGGTGGTGCGGCCGGGGTCGGGGAGCTCCGGCAGGAAGTGCCGCTCCAGGATCTCCGCCCAGCGGTGCAGGACGACGAAGCCGGTGGTGTCGGCCTGCGCCTGGACCAGCTCGCTCAGGGCGTCGACGAAGGGCTGGGCGGCGGTGCCGGCGGGCATCGCGGCGGCGGCCTTCCTGAGCCGCTCGTGCGCGGCGGGGAAGACGCCCCGGGCCCATGTGTCCTGTTCTCGGACCCGCTTGCTTCCCTCCTCCATGTTGATCTGCGTGATCGCCAGGGCCGGGCGGTCGGGGGTGTGCCAGGTCTCGCTGATCCCGCCGCCGGTCTTCACGTACGCGATGCGGGTGTTGTCGGGGCGGCAGGGCGAAGCAGTCGGTGCAGTCGACGCGTTCCGTCTCAGTCATCGCGGAGCTCCCTTCGAGTGGAGGCAGACCCTGCCATCCCGATCAACGGGCGACCAGGGGTTTCCTCCGCCGCCGCAGCCCGCCGGGCCCGGGGCTCGAAGCAGACCTCTTTCCCTCGGCTATCGCGTGGGAAAGACACCTCATGCAGTTAAGCCGTCAAGCCGCCGCCCCATCGCCCCCGCAGAACCTCGGCCCAGTCGCCGGCTTCCGGACCCGGATCCTCCCACTGTGGCACCCGGCTGGGAGCCGTCTCGATCAGGTGCACGAGCGTCCAGGCGACGCCGTAGCAGTCGTCGGGGCCGAAGCAGGTGGCCAGGGCAGCCGCCTCTTCGGACGTGACGGGGCGGGAGATCGTCCTCAGCTGGCGTTCACGCCTGTCGATCTCTTCCTCGCTCGCTTCCCAGTCGGGAAGCGGTCCGTCGGCAACGAACGTCTGCACTTCGGGTCTCATGACCGAATGATCGTCTCCCCCGCCGCCTCTGGACAAGCTGCCTCGTTCTGCTTCACGCGGTGGCTGTTCCTGCTGGCTGGAGCTCTGAGGGGAAGGCGATCGCTTCATCGAACGGGACCCGTGCCAAGAGGCAGTGATGGAGTTGGCCGAGCATCCGGTTGAACAGGTGCCGCAGAGCCTGCATGTGCCAGTCCCCTCCTGCTCGGCGGCGCCGGTAGTGGGCGTCCGCACCACTTGAACCGCTGAGGGAGGCGAAGGCCCACAGGTGGCCGACGTGGTTGAGACGGTTGTTCTTCACGAACCGACGTCCAACGTAGCGGCGTTTGCCGGAGGCCCGCGTGATCGGGGCGGAGCCGGCGTATGCCTTCAGTCCTCCAGCCGTGGCGAACCTGCTCCTGTCGTCACCGATCTCGCCCAGGATGCGGGCACCGACTTGGGGGCCGATCCCAGGAAAGCTCAGCATGATCGGCGCGTCCGGGTGTGACCGAAAGGCTTCCTCGGTGGCCCGCGCCAGGTCGTCGACCGCCTGACAGGCGGCGTCCAGCTGCAGCAGCAGGGCCTGCGCCTGCTTGCCCATGGCGTCCTCGACGAGAGGCAGCTGCCGTGGAGCTTCCTCGGGGAAGAGCTGCTGGATTCGTTCCGCGTCCGATTCGATGCCCCGGCGGCGGCCTGCTCGCCGGAGCATGGCGGTCAGCTTCCACATCTGCAGCTTGGCGGCCAGGGCAGGTGTGGGTGCGACGGCGAGGATGCGGCGGGCATCGGGGCGGGTCAGGGTTCCCGGCTTGTCCTTGAACGCCTCGATTATCGCCGGGAAGTACTCCCGCAGCAGGGACCGCAGCTGGTTGGCGACCTGCTGGCGGTTCCAGACCGCGTCCTGCTGTGCGCGGGCCAGGACGGCGACGGCCTGGGCCAGGTCGGTGTCGGCGGGCAGCGAGCGGTGCACCGGAGCGTCGGTGCGGATGATGTTCGCGAGGACCAGGGCGTCGCCCGGGTCGGACTTCTTGCGGCTGACTCCGTGCCGGTCGCGGTAGCGGGAGGCGGCCATCGGGTTGACCGCGTAGATCTTGCGGGGGCCTTGCCGCAGCGTGGCGACCAGTAGGCCGCGGCTGGTCTCGATGGCCACCGGGATCGGCGTCTCGGCGGTGTCGCCGTGCTCGGCCAGGAGGTCCAGCAGCAGCCGGTAGCCGTCCAGGTCGTCGTTGATCCGGCACTTGGCCAGCAGCTTGCCGGTGTCGTCGACGAGCGCGACGTAGTGGTGGGGTCGGCATGGAGCGCGGTTCCGGGATCACTCCCGGCCCGTTTCTCCATGCCGCCCTCCCGAACCGGACGTGCGAGTTGGCCCCGCATCCGGCTCTCCACAAGCCCCGTTGGGCAGTTGCTCTCCTCAGCTTGTGCTGGGCCATGGCGATGGAATCGTCGTCCCGCGGGGTCGGTAACGTGTGGTGACTACCGACCCGGGGTTGAACAGGACGACTTTGCCGTCGTGCGGCCACCATCCGCCGTCGCAGTAGCGGCGGCGGAGTTCCTTCCACCCGACTCCGAGGTGTTTGCGCCGGAGCCATCCGAAGACCTGCCGCCAGACGATCATGCGGAGGTACTGGAAGGCCCGGGCAGATACCCCTGGGCGGAAGTAGGCGGTCCAGCCCCGCAGCACCTGGTTGAGCTTGTGCAGCAGGACTGCCAGCGGCAGACTGACGTTCATCCGGCAGATCGCCTTCGTCTTGGCCTTGATGGACCGAAGTGCCTTCTTGGCCGGGTAGTTGTAAACGTACTGCCGGTCCGTTCCCCGCTTCCGGTGACGCTGGATGCGCCAGCCGAGGAAGTCGAGGCCCTCGTCGATGTGCGTGATCAGCGTCTTCTCCTCCGACAGCCGAAGACCGACGGTGGAGAGGACGTCCGCCACTTCCGGAAGCAGCGCCTCGGTGTGCGCTCGGGTGCCCGACACCAGAACGACGAAGTCGTCCGCGTACCGGATCAGCCGGTAGTTGGGCAGCCCCCTCTGGCGCCGTGTCCACCGCTGCTTCGTCGTGGACTGCGGCCCGCCCGGAGCCTCGACGAAGTGCTCGTCCAGGACCGACAGAGCCACATTGCTCATCAGTGGCGAAAGAATCCCACCCTGTGGGGTGCCGGTAACGGTCTCCTTGGAGGTGCCCACCTCAGTGAGGATGCCCGCCTTCAAGAACGCCTTCACCAGCACGAGCACACGCTTGTCCCCGATCCGAGCCCGCACCCGGTCCATCAGAGCCGAGTGCGAGATCTCGTCGAAACAGGCCGTGATGTCGCCCTCCAGCACCCACTCATATGTCTTGGATGCCAGAAAGCGCGTCTCGGCCATCGCGTCGTGCGCACGCCGATTCGGGCGGAAGCCGTACGAGCACGGCACAAAGTCCGCCTCGAAGATCGGCTCCAGCACCAGCTTCAATGACGCCTGGACCACCCGATCGGCCACGGACGGAATCCCAAGACGCCGCCGCTTGCGCGACCCCGGCTTGGGGATCATCCGTTCCCTGACCGAGACCGGGCGGAAGCTGCGGGACTTCAACTGCTCCCGCAGCCCGGCGAGGAACCGCTCCTCACCGATCCGTTCACGGACGAAGGCGACGGTCATTCCGTCGACTCCGGCCGAGCGTGCGCCCTTGTTCCCCGCGACCCGCTCCCAGGCCATCACCAGGAAGCCGGGATCGCAGACGAGGTTGTAAAGATCGTCGAACCGACGATGAGGATCGTCGTTCGCCCAACGGTGCAGCTTGGTCTGGATCTCCAGTACCCGCCGCTCGGCCCGCATCGAACCAAGCGGCAGATCACTCGTGTTCACCAGTGTTCTCCCGGTCTTCCAGTACTTCCACTACCGACTTGCTGGCTCCCTTGGCCATGCGGCCGGCTTTCCCGGCCTCGGACTACTACGGAGCCTCCGCCCCGCCCGACGCCAACAGCCGACGACGCGCCTGTCCTTCCTCCGCGCTGGCTGCACAGGATCAGGACGACACCGGACGGTTCCCACGTTCACTTGAGAGTCGATCGACGGGTGAGGCGCCCAGCTCTACCCCTGCGGCATCGCCACGGTTACGCCGCAGACATTCACCGTGGCCTCCCGGCCGTTGATCACATGGCAACCAAGGAGTTCCCCGCCGTCCGAAGACAGCAGGTGCGCACCGCGACCAGCCCATATCCGCCAGATTTGAGCTGGTGGGCCGTTAAGGGGCGTCAGACACCGGTTCCTCGCGTACACCTTCCCGTCTCGCTGACCGAACCCGCGCCATCTGGCAGTACTGGCACGTCCCGGCGTTGTCAGGGCTGCTCCCACCCTCCCCGGCGTCTCCCGGCTCAGGCTGCCCTCAGCTTCACCCAGCCGCTGCGACGGCCAGGAGTCGAAGGTCTTTCACCCCCGCTCGACTTCGTGAGGTCGACCCGGAGCGCGGTGCTGGCCTTGCGGTCAGTCCGTTTCTCCGGGTCGCCTCCCGAACCCGGCGTGCGCCGCTAAGCGCACCGGGCTCTCCACAAGTCCCGTGGGTCGGTGTTCACCTCATGCTGTGCTCGGCCATGGTGTCGGGATGCGTGTTCCCCGGTAGTAGTAGCGCTTGGCGCTCACCCTTGCCGGGTCGAACAATTCCATCCCGCCTTCGGCGGGCCAGATGCCGTAGCGTCGGCGTAGTACCTTCCAAGGAACACGCCGGTGCTTGCGCTCCTGCCATCTGATGATCTCCTTCCAGAGGAAGGCCCTCAAATAGCTGAAAGTCGCGTTCGAGCATCCGTACTTGAAGTACGCGGTCCAGCCCCGCAGCATCCGGTTGAGCTGACGCAGCAGGTCTTCGAGCGGCAGGTTCATGCTCCGCCGGCAGATTGTCTTCACCTTGGCCATGACGGCCGCCAGGGCCTTCTTGGCCGGATAGACGTAGACGTATCGTTTGCCGGTGCCTCGCTTCTGGTGACGTTGGATGCGCCAGCCGAGGAAGACGAGGCCCTCGTCGATATGGGTGTTCAAGGTCTTCTCCGGCGACAGGCGCAGGCCCATCGTGGACAGGACCCCGGCGATTTCTTCCCGCAGGGCTTGGGCGTGCGCCTCGGTGCCCGACACGAGCAAGCACCAGTCGTCCGCATACCGCACGAGGCGGTAGTTGGGCAGACCTTGACGGCGTCGCTTGGCCCTTCCATACGGGCTGGCTCCGGGGCCGCCCGGCCCTTGGGCGATGTGTTCATCCAAGACCGAGAGAGCCACATTGCTCAGCAACGGTGAAAGAATCGACCCTTGCGGAGTCCCGGCGTTGGTATCCACCAGCGTGCCGTCCTCACCGAGGATGCCTGCCTTCAGGAATGCCTTCACCAGATCCAGGACACGCTTGTCTCCGACACGTTCCCGCACCCGGTTCATGAGAGCGGAGTGCGAGATTTCGTCGAAGCAGGCTTTGATGTCACCCTCAACAACCCACTCATACGAGCGGGATACGAAATGGTGCACGTCGGCCACCGCATCGTGAGCTCGGCGATTCGGACGGAACCCGTAGGAACACGGGAGGAAATCCACCTCGAAAATCGGCTCCAACACCAGTTTCAAGGACGCCTGAGCGACCCGGTCTCGGATGGTCGCGATCCCCAGATAGCGGACCTTGCCGTCAGCTTTGGGAATCGCGCGTCGCCGAGCCGGTAGGGGTCGGAAGGTGCGGGCTTTGAGATCTCCCCGCAGTTCCGCAAGGAACCCTTCCAGCCCGCGCACGGACTCAATGTAGTAGGCGGTCTCGCCGTCCACTCCCGCCGTGCGCGCGCCCTTGTTGTTCCGCACCCGGTCCCAGGCCACCAGCAGGAAGCCCGGATCCGCGGCGAGGTTGTACAGATCATCGAACCTGCGATGAGGTTCATCACTGGCCCAACGGTTCAGCTTGGTCTGGATTTCCAGTACCCGGCGTTCCGCCTTGAGCAAGGCGTATTCCAGTTCGTCGGTATTCACCAAACGACCTCCCGGCATTCCAGCATCCTTACTGTCGACTTGCTGGCCCCCTTCGCCATGTGCGGACCTCTCGTCCGCTCGGACTACTACGGGGCCTCCGCCCCGTCCCGCGCCTTCGACAGACGACGCATCTATCCCACCGGCCCGAATGGATTCCGGGCCTTGGGAGCGACGCGGGACGGTTCCCGTGTTCACGGTGAATCGATTGATCAGTCCGGCATCCAGCTTTGCCCCGGCAGCATCGCCACGGTTACGCCGCAGGCTTTCGCCGTGGCCTCCCCACCGACACGCCAAGTCGGCTACGGAGTCAGTCCGTTCAGCAAACGGACTGTGCACTGCAACCCGGCCCATATCCACCAGATTTGAGCCGGTGCCACGCTTACGGAGCTTTACCACTGATTCCTCTCGTATGCCCTCTGATCTCGCTTGCCGGACCCGGCCCGTCTGGCAGTTCCGAGCAGTCCCGGCTTTGTCAGCGCTGCTTCCCGCCCTCCCCGGCGTCTCCCGGATCGGTCTGCGCTCAGCTCCCACCAGTCTGCTGCGACAGGCTGGCGAGGAGGTCTTGCACCTCCTTCGATTCACCGCGCCTCACGGCGCACTGGCGCCTCGTGGCGCACCCAACTGTTCTTCCGGGCCACCGGGGCGAGCAGGCCGCGCACGTAGTCGTGCATGCGACGGCGTAGCTCCACCTGGCTGAACCGATGGCCGATGGTCACGAAGAGGTCGTCCAGGTCCAGGTTCCACTGCTCGACAACACGCGCGCTGGTCACCTGAGGAAGCTGCCCCGCCGCTGCCACTACTTGCGGCGCTGTCGCACGATCGAGGGGCGGCCCGCCCAAGACCGCCCCTGACTCCTCCGCAGCCCGCTACACTCCAGCCGCCCAGCGAAACCCGCAGGTCAGACGTCAAAATCCTGCTCCAGCTGGAGTACTAGGCGACCCCAGTGGTGCGGCTCCGCCCCGCATGGAGGACGATGCGCGGCGGAGGGGATTCGAATGCGTTCAGAAATGCGGGATCAGCTGCAGGCAGGGGCCCCGTGGCAGGCACAGGTTCCGGCCCGGGCGCAGACGCGGGTGCGGGTGAGAGACCGGTTCGGCTCGGCGTTCACGGCATCGGTCTCGGTGCTGTTCTTCGAGGCCGTGATCGGGTCGATCGTGTTCTACGTGTGGATGGAGACCCAGGAGGTCCCGGCCCTCGGCTACAACCTGTTCAACATCTTCTTCCTGTTCGTCATGGGATTGATCGGAGTGGCGGCCGGGGCGGTCGGCGCCGTCCTGCTGTCGGTCGCCGTGGTGATGCCGCTCGTGGCCGTCGCCGGATGGCTCGGCCGCACGGTCTCGGGGCGTGACGTCTGGTGGTGGATCCCGCTCCTGGCGGCCGCCGGCGGCACCCTGCCGGGGCTCGTCTCGGCGTCGATGGTGCCCGCCGGGTTCCCGGAGAACGTCTCGGCGGGCCTCATTGGGTGGTTCATGGGCGCTGCGGCGCTCGGCGCCCCGGCGCTGGTCGTCCGCAGGCTGGTGCTGCCGGACCGCCCGCGGGTGTCCGGCATCGCGATGTTCGGCTGGGTGGCGCTGTACGGGACGCTCGGCGTCGCCGTCACCGGCGCGCTCGCCGGTGTCGCCCTGTACGCCGGGATCGGGTACGAGCCTCCGCGGCTGACCGCGGAACGGCTCGCCGGGACGTGGTCCGACGGCAACGGCGGCAGGATCACCTTCACGGCGAACGGCAAGGTCACGGCCGACGGGGTCAAGACCTTCAGCTTCGACGACGACCGTCACGACGCGGGGCAGCCCTGCACCGGTGCCGGCACCTGGGTCCACCACCCGGGCGACGGGTCGTGGTCTCAGAATGTGGGGGTCTCCGTCGACGCCTGCGATGGGAGCCTGGGCCCCTGGCAGGTGTTCGGGACCCCCGAGCACCCGAAGCTGTACGTGCTCGTCGGCGACCCCGACGCCTGGGACCTGTACATTCTGGAGCCCGACGACCAGCCCCGCGAGGAGCCCGTCAGGGACTGAGGCGGCCGAAGCGTCCGCGGTGGAACAAGAGCGGCGCGGCGTCGCCCTCCGCGCCCAGGGCCACGACCGTGCCGACGACGGGCGGCCCGCCCAAGACCGCCCCTGACTCCTCCGCAGCCCGCTACACTCCAGCCGACCCAGCGAAACCCGCAGGTCAGACATCAAAATCCTGCTGGAGTACTAGTCAAGGCGCGCCGATCTGAACGGCATCGGTCGTAGCAGATGGGCGGCGGTCACCAGTCTCGGGTGGAGTTCACGCCTTCGATCAGCGTCGCGCGAGCAGCGGACAGGTCGCGCCCGGCAGCTGTCTGTGCTTCGTCCACCAGGAAGTCCAGAGCGTCGAACAGCTCCTCGCGTTCCACGGTCTCGATAAAGGGCGAGCGGCTGTCCAGTGCGTTGAGGGCAGCTACGAAGGCGCGCCCGATCTCCGTGATGCTGCCATGCTGCTGACCGCTGGTGATTTCGGCGAGGAAGGCGTCCCGGGTGGCCTTGTACTGGGCAATGGTCTTGCCATACGGCCCCGGACTCCCAGCTCTGCCCCAGGGGCAAAGTAGCTACGCGTGATGCTCAGGCCGTGGATGGGCGAGGGCGCTGACGCGGTTCGCGTACTCGCGGTGTGCCTTGCGCTGTGCCGGGATCGCCGGGGCGTGCGGGGAGCCGTCGAGGGGCTGGCAGCGGGCGAGGAGTTGGCGGTGGACCGCGAGCACGGCGGTGATGCGCAAGGTGTAGCCCTGGCCGCGCCGTACGGTCACCCCTTGGCCGAGCGCGGCCCGCTCGGCGGGCTCCAGGTCGGACGCGCGGAGGAAGTCCGCGACCTTGCCCGGCATGTCGAGGGTGACCGGCAGCTCCGGAGCGGGGGTGTCCTCCTGCGAGATGGCGTTGTGGTCGGGCATGAGGTCGGCGACCGCCGTGCGGATCGCGCCGCGGCTGACGCCGTGGTCGCGGGCGAGGGCAGCGATCGAACGGCCCTCCAGGTACGCGGTGCGGACGTCGTCGGTCTTCTCGGCCGCCACGGCGGGGCGGCGCCCGCCCTTGCTGCCCTTGGCCTCGGCGGCTCGCAGTCCGTCGTAGGTCAGCTCGCGCTGGAGGTCGCGCTGGAGTTCGCCGGCGGCGGCGAGGGTCTGCACCATGAACTTCACGGTGGACAGCAACTCCCCGGTGCGCGGGTGACGGGCGGTGAGGTTCATCGCGGAGAATGCGCCGTCGTGGATGCGCAGCGCCACCTGGTCGCGGTGGAGGACGTCAAGCACGTCGAGGATGTGCCCGGTGCCGCGTACGAGGCGGAACATCTCGGAGATGTGCACGGTGTCGCCCGGCCGCGCGTAGGTGAGCAGTTCGCGGAACTTCGGGCGCTGAAGGGGGTGGAGGCGGCTGGAGGTTCCCGGGACCTCCTCGAAGACGACCGAGTCCTCGATCCCGGCCTCGTCCAGGACGAGGTTCTGCCGGGAGGTCGACTGCTGGTCGGTCGAGACCCGCTTGTAGACCAGGTTCGCCACCGAGGGCCCCTTCCGTACGGAGGATCGGACCCTCCTCTGTCAGGATGCCCCGGTCAACATCGTGATCAGGAGAGACCATGGGCACTTGGGACGTCGGCCCCTTCGACAACGACACCGCAGCGGACTTTGGCGGTGACCTTGATGAGGCAGCTGCAGGCGAACGTGAGGGCATCGTCCGCAGTGCTCTCACACGTGTGATCGACACCGCGGCTACCTCGAAGCACCCGAATCCGAGGTAGCCGTAGCCGCGGCCGCGCTCGTCGCGGCGCAGTGCCCCGGCGGTGAGCCGGCCGATCCAATCTATGGGCCGGAAGAGCCCCTCCCGGATCTCACTGGCCTGCGCGATCTCGCCCTGCAGGCCCTCGACCGCATCATGACCGAACCGTCCGAACTGATGGACCTATGGGCCGAGTCGGATGGCGGGCCCTGGCGCGCGAACATCCGTCGCCTGCAGAACGTGCTCCTGCCACAGCCATCGGGAGAACAGCTCAGCCTGATCTGCCCCACCTCGACCCGCACCCGTCCTACCCGGAAGGTCACTATGAGCTGGGACGTCCTTCTCATGCGTCTACCCGCCGACGTCACCTCTGTGCACGAGATCCCCGCCGACTACACGCCGGACCCGCTCGGCCGGCGCGACGACGTACGCGCAGCTGTTACTCAGGCTTGCCCCGAAGCTGACTTCTCGGACCCAGTCTGGGGCGAGTTTTCCGGCCCGACTTGGTCCGTCGAACTCAACATCGGGTCGGAAGATCCGGTGGACTCGATCATGCTCCACATCCGGGGCTCCGGCGGCGACGTGCTGACGGACGTCTTCCGTCTTGCCGAGGCTCTGCGGTGCAAAGTGCTCGACTGTGCGAATGGGGACCTGATAACCCCTGGGCATACGTCAGGCTGGGAGGCATTCCAGGAGTACCGGGATCGAGCGCTCGGACCCTCTCAGTGATACCCCCTGGCCGCAGCACTAGCATCCGGCCCATGCACCCTGAATCCCGATCGAGCCTTGATGGCCTGCTTCCGCCCGGTCGGATGGTCACATCCGATGAAGGCGACGGAGATCGACAGCCCTTGTGGCTCAGTGACGGGCCAGCCGAGCCTGAGCTGTGGACGCGGATGCACACCGAACACGCACGTTCCGGCTTGTGGCCGCTGCTCCTCGATGCGCTGGACCCGAACGATGGCGAGTTCCGCCCTTGGGGGTCCGGGGAGGTCTTCCCTGAGCAGATGTCCTCCCCGGCAAGCCATGATCCTGCCGGCCTCCTCGCGCAGTGGTGGGCGACCTACACGACCGTCGATGAAGACGACGACATGCTCGACGTCAAAAGGCGCCTCGCTGTTACGGCCCCCTTCGGACAGGTATGGCCCGGTCTTGCGGCCAGCCGGGAAACGGTAACGACCCCTGAGCAACTGGCCTCAGAGTTCGCGGAGGCGTTCCTCACCGACTGCCCGCGGACACGTCTTGGACTGGTTGCCGCTCCATCCGGTGCCGAAGCGCTGACAGCCGTGGGCTGGGCTGGCCCCTGCAACTACGAAAACGACACCGCGAGATTCTCTGCGGTCGTCCGGGATTGGGAAAACCGATTCGGAGCCCGTGTCGTCGCGGTCGGGTTTTCCACGCTGCACCTCAGCATCGCCGCGCCACCGGTGAGCGAGCATGAGGCTCTGCTGGTTGCAGCCGAGCACTTTGCGTTCTGCCCTGACAACATCTGGCAGGGCAGCAGACCGTACACACTGGCCGCGTATGCCGAGCGGATCACTGGCGCCCACCGCTGGGATTTCTGGTGGGACTGATCCGGCACTCGCTGGGTGACAGCTCGCTGGCGCACCTGATTGGTGGCGACGGAGTCGGTCATCGGGGGCGGCGGGGCAGCGGGGTGACAGCGCGGGCATCGTGAAGGGCGGCGCGCAGGAGGCCGTTGTCGATGCTCAGGCGTTGGATGGCGGCGATGGCGAGTTCGAGCTGTTCGGCGAGGTCGCGCGCAACGAGGGTAGCCGTTGCGGTCCCGGCTGACGACGCGCCGCTGCTGGCGGCAGCCCGCGCAGACGGCTGGCTTGTCGAAGCAGGGCGAGCATCCCCACCTGCCGCCGGCGCGGCCGCTCTGCTCGGACCCACTCCCCCGCCGGTGCTCGCGGCGCAGCCCGCCGCTGCGGCCCGGATGGTGGACACCCACCGCTGCACACCGAGGGGCGAACTGCTGCATCGTGCTGCGGTACGACACCTCCCCCGGCGGGTGCCGCTGATCATCGCCCACAAGGTCTCCGGACGGGCGGGACATACCTACTGGGCCCGGTGGACGTACAAGAAACCGAGACACGGCGCGAAGGCCAGCAGGTGGAAGCGGTCCCTGTGGGCGGGCGACAACGGGCGGGCGCCCGGCGTCGCGGTGGAAACCCTGTGGAGGCACCGCGGCCGGTCCGGCGGACCGAAGATGCCCAAAAGGACCATGATGTGCATTCTTCAAGGGATCGGATCAGAAGGCCTGCTACCGCCTCGGCTGACTGGTCCAGACGCAGGATCGGGGGCCCGGCTGGGCCTCACCCTTGGGCGTAGAGCACGGGTCGCCCCTCGCGCGGTGATCGACTGCTCGAGTCCGTCCATCGTGCGCAAGAACGCGGCGTTCAGATCGACGTTGTACCGGTGCGCAAGGATCAGCACGGACCACAGGCAGTCCGCGAGTTCGTGCTCCAGAGCGGGACGGCCACCCGGCATGTCGCGGGCGCCTTCCTGCGCCATGACGATCTTCGCCAGATCGCCGACGTCCCCGACGAAGCCGAGCATGAACTCCTCGCGCGTCCACACCCGGCCACGTTCCCTCAGGTTCAGCTCGTCGTAGAGATCGTGGACACGCAGGGCGCGGCGCTGAAGTTCGTTGAGGTCCATGTCTCAGCCTTTCCGTATGCGCCCCGCGTAACCTCCGGGCTGCGATCGTGCTGTCACCCAGCAGGCAGGATCGACGGAGTACGGGTCAGGAGCTATCCGTGATTGCGCAGGTCGGGACGCGCACGCGGTCTCCCAGCCCCGCAGATGCCCCAGCCCCCGCGGCCGGACCGGAGCACCCGCTGGGGGCGGGGGGCGCGGCGGAGGACAAAGACCGGCAGAGCTCCGGTGCTACACCAGACACCATCTCGGACGGGCCCGCCGGCACCCCCAGCGCCAGGCATACAAGCGTCAGCCCCGCTTCACCACAGCCATGGTGATGATCAGCGACCGCCCCGCCGAAGCCGCCGACCGCGCCGTTCCCGGCCACTGGGACGGCGACTGCATCGTCGGCACCAACCACGGCTCCGACATCGGCACACTGGTCGAACGGACAACCCGCTTCACGATGCTGGTGCACCTGCCCAACGGCCACCGGGCAGAGCCCTCCACCAGGCCCTCACCGCCACGATCAGCGAACTTCCGCCCTACCTGCGGCGGTCACTGACCTGTGAAGCTTCCCCTTGATGTTGGACACCTGGAGACTGGGACAAGGTTCCAGCGGCTTGGTCAGCACCGGTAGCGCCGACCAAGCTCGGCGACAGAGCGCTACGGCGAAGAGACGGGTAGGCGCCGTTGAGCAGACCGGTGCTCACGAAAGCGGCGTGACAGCCCCGGCTGGCTTACGCCGTCGAGGCTGTCACCCCAAGGGTGATCTCAGTCTGTCCACATGGCCCGCACGTAGGCGTCTAGGTCTTCCAGCAGGCCGTCCTCCCTCTCGTGAGTCCGAGCGATCGAGCCGCCGCCTTTTTCGAGCATCACGATCGAGGTCAGCAAGAGCCCACGCAGGAGACCATGCAAGACGAAATTGTTGGTGGAGCAGTATCTGTCATAAAGTCCCTGGGTGAACTGCTGGAACACGGCCAGGTCTACGTCGCTTCCGCCGAGTCGCTCGTTGTCCGTCAAGCCCGTTGGCATGCCGTTCAGTTCACCGGCTTCTTGAGCAAGGGCCACGTAGAACCGCCCCACCCTGAGTGACGGGTCCCAGAGAATTCTTGACCTGTCGGAAGCTTTGAACGGGTAACTCATTAGAACCACCTGGTCTGGATGTGCACGTCCGGATACTTCTCCGTGAGCTTCTGGAACCGGGCCTCGACTGCCTCCATGAACCGCGGATCCTGGTTCGGCCGGGTGAACCGGAAGCCGATCGAGGCATCCGCGTAGAACTCGGGAAGTTGCTTACGGGCCCTCAGCAGCGATGACGTGGAGGCGGGGATGAGGGAGAAGTCCGAGGAGTTCGCGGCATCGGGCGACCGGGTCTACCTGCCGCTCGCGGAGACGGGCGGCAGGTAGACCGGCTAACCCGTCCGCTTCAGCGGAGGGGGGCCCGCCAGGCCACCAGTCCCGGCCGGCCCACCTCCGCGAAACCCACCGCGAACGGCTTGTCGCCGTTGTCCGTCACCAGGTGGATGCTGCACTCCGTCACGCTGTCGCCCGGCGGGATCATCCGCGCGACCCAGTCGGACGGACAGCCGGGGATCTTCGTATCGAGGACGAAGGGGGTCTTCCCCCAGATCTGCCGACCGCCCTCGGTGAGCAGGCGGACGTGGCCGGCCTGGTCGGCGTAGAGGTCTTTCGACCCGGTGTTGGTGTAGGTGACCGACACGTAGTACGGGACGCCGTGCCGCTCGTTCTCGTTGAGGTCGAGGTCCAGACCCGCGAGGTCGGCCGCGCTGCCCCGGCGCACGGACACCAGGGTGGCGGGCAGTTCGAGGACGCCGTCCTCGCGGGCGTCCCACCGGACGGGGACGACGTCGCCCGGCTCCCTCAGCCCGGCGGACGCCGCCTTGAGGCCGCCCCCGACGGGCCAGGTGGCGACCGCACCGCCCTCGTCGAGGTAGCCGTCGGCGTTGTGCGTCAGCGACAGCACGCCGACGCCCTCGGGCAGCGCGTAGGTCAGGCAGGTGGTGTACGAGTCGCCGGGCGCCAGCGTCTTCGGCGCGGTGTCCGCGCAGGGCAGGTCGACCCCGCCTGGCCTGCCGCCGCTGACGTAGACCTCCTCCCCGCGCGCCCAGTCGGTGCCGTTCAGGGCGAAGTTGCTGTCCACCATGTAGGCGGCGGGGATTTCCTTCCGGCCCGTGTTGGTGACCTCGAAGGTGAGGTAGTGGGGGACCATGCCCTTCAGCTCCTCGTCCGTGCGCGCGCCCCGCATGTCCTCCTCCGAACCCCGGACCAGGCTCTTGACCGTGATCCGGACCTCGTACGACCGGTGCTTGGTGTCCGTGTAGACGACGCCCCGTGCGCCGGTCTGCACCGGCAGGTCCGTCCAGGAGGCAGGCCTCTCCGCGGCTCGCTCCACGGCCCCGCCCGCACCCTGTTCCCCCGTGCACCCGGCGAGGAGGGGTATCGCCGCCGCGCCCATGGCGGCCTTCCTGACGTAGCTGGACAGGCGCATGAACTTCCCTTGCCGCACGATGATCCGGATCCGCCGGAGGACTGACGCATCGTAGGACGTCACAGCGGAGGCGGAGGCGGCGGGGCGGTGAAGGGCCCCGAGGAGATCGAGGCCGGGATGCTGGAGAAGTCGAAGGAGTTCGCCGCTTCCGGGAACCGTGTCTACCTTCCGCTGGCTAACTGACCTGCGCAAACGAGGCTGACCGACCCTGAGCTGCTCCCGTTGCCGTTCTTCCTCCGCGATGTGGTCGTCGAGTACGGCCTCGTCGAGGTACGGAGCGACGGCGGCGAGGACCAGGCGCTGAAGCTCGGTCGGGTCGAGCGCTTCGACCTCCCACTGCACCGGCCGGCCGGGGTCGAGTTCGTATCGGCGCGCGAGCCCTGCCCAACGCGGGTCACCAGCCTTCCCCGCAGCTGCGGGCAGTTCGTGCTCGCGTACCTGGTCGTGCGTGAGCAGGACACGCTCCACGTGGCTCCAGCAGGTTGTACGGGCCACCCAGTCCCGCTCGATGTCCGCGCCCGAGGCGTCGAAATCGCCGACGTTTCTCCGGCGCGCCGCGAGCGTGCGGTTCGACAACACGCAGCTCAGAAGCGGTCGACACGACCATAGCGGTTGCAACAGGTGTGGTGCATGGAGGAGTCGGGGGGTTCACTCAGACAGTGATCGTTCGTCGCTGAGCACCCGATTGCAAAGCCGGACTGCCGATGGTGGCGTTGGCAGGTCGCGAGCTGTTTAGTCAGTGCTCATGTAGTCCAGCCGCAGCGCGCCGTCGCGAGAACCGGTAGCGAGCACTGCCGTGCCGTCAGGGCGGAGCGCCGCAGTGGCGGCGTATCCGGGATGAGGCAGCGCGAGTTGCTCGCCGGTCAGTGCGTTCCACTGGCGGACGGTGTCGTCGTCGTATGCCACGATCACGCGGGGTGAGCCGGCGACCGGAACGACGGAGATGGTGTGCGGAAACCGGTCGCCAGTGGGTATGGGCGGACCGAACGCTTTGCCGGTGGCTGCGTCCCACCGGTGGATCGCATGTTCGTCGTCGTGCGCCACCAGGAGCACCCGTCGGTCTGGAAGTCGGCACGAGGAAAGGTTGAAGACACGACCATCGGCGCTGACTGGCAGCGGCTCACCGACGGATTCGCCGGTCTCGGCGTGCCAGCGGCGCACGGTGTCGTCCTCGCCACCGGTGACCACCAGCGGTGTCCCGTCCGGCAAGTTGAGAGTCGTGAGGGTGATGACGTAGCCGCGGTTGCACTCCCAGGCCGGTCCGGCTGGTTCGCCGGTGGCCGCATCCCAGCGGTGGAGATGGCCGTCGATGCCCGCCCCGAGAAACACTGTCCGCCCGCTCGCGGATAGCGCTGTGGTCACCTGCCAGATCGTCGTTGCGTCGTCGACCCGGCCCAGGGACTGTCCCGTTGCAGCGTCCCAGCGGTGCAGTCCGTCCGGGCCCGACGTCGCCAGGATCAGCCGGCCATCCGGCAGGTGCGCGAGGGCGCCGTTGTGCACGATGAGCCATGGGTCTGCTTCAAAGTCGACAACACGGCGGCCGGAGAGAGTATCCCAACAGCGCATTTCACCGTCGCCCTCACAACCTGCCGTGAACAGCAGTTCCCGCCCGTCATCCGGAAACCACCACGCGAGCGGATGAGCACGAGAGCGATGGGCGTTGGCAATGCGACGCATCGGGTCTCCTGGGCGTGCCGGGATGGACGCAATAGATGGTTGGGAACATGTCGAGCGGGTCGATCATATCTTCGAATACTCGGTGGCCAGTGGGTCGTCGCACGCATGGCCGGCGTCGGAGGAGGCGGATTCCTGCCGCTTTGCCCGGCCGTGCCGTGCCTCCTCGCGCTGGGCGGCCACGTCGGGAATGACGGCGATGGCCTCGGTGAAGCGGCCCTGCCGGATGAGAAGTTCAGCCAGGTCGGTTGCGGCCCGCTTGCCGGGCAGCGGGCGCAGGCGGGCGATGGCCTCGTCGACACGGCCGTCCTGGGCGAGCAGCCACGCGATGGTCACCTCGCGGTCCTCGACCTCGTCGACCGGCAGGGCTTCGATCTCCGCGATCGCTTCCCGGGCGCGTCCCGCCTCTCCCATCAGCCACCACCGGTTGGACCGGAGCCAGAACGCCTCGTTCTCCGCGAGGAACTCAGGGCTGCGGCCTTCCGTGAGGCCGATCGCCTTGCCGTGCTGACCCTGATCGGCAAGGAGGATCAGGGCCCCCGGGAGGAGGTTTCCGTCATAGAGGTCGTCGAACGTGTGCTCCACCGCCTTGATGGCGTCATCGAACCTGCCCTGGCGGATGAGCAGCTCCATCAGCATGCTCTCGTACCAGCCCGGATACCTGGCCGCGATGAGGCCGCGCAGGTACGCCTCCGCTTCTTCGGCTCGCCCCAGGCTCTCCAGGGCCCTCACGTACGGGCGTACGGCGGCGTGCCTGTGGGTGTCGGCAAGGTCGCCAAGCTCCTCGATCCGACCGCACCGGGCCAGCAGCTCAGCGTAGAACTTGACGGTGTTCAGCATCCCGTACCGGCGGGCGGCCACGTCCGCGCCAAGCAGCCGGATCGCCTGGTCCGCCCGGCCAGCCCGCTCCAGGACCTGGGCCTGTGCGGGCAGGA
>NZ_JBLVKW010000112.1:0-17286 GCF_048270745.1 Streptomyces sp. NPDC056231
GCTCGGTCCGCTGCGCTCCCCGAGCGGGGGCCGGCCCGCTGCGCGGCCTAGCCGTCGGCGCGCACCCGGGCCCGAACCGCGTCGCACTCATCCTGAGTCAGCTGGCAGTCGTGCAGCATCTGGTCCGCGTTGATGGTGTCGTACTTCCCCTCCATGGTGATCCCCTCCACCCTCCACTGGAGTTCGCACCACAGCGCGTTGTGCAGCGCCTGCCGCTCCCCCGCGTGCCGGTCAAGCCGCACCGTGACGTGTAGACCCTCAGCCTGATATCCCACGCGCGCCAGCGTACCGGCCGATGTGACCGGTACCCTGAGGGCTCATCACACCATCCGGTCGACACACGGAGGTCATCATGGACAAGTGGCAGAAGCGGCAGGCGGAGGCTCTGGCGGAGGAGGAGGGGACCTCCCTGGAGGCCGCGGCGCGCAAGGTGCTGGGGACGACTCCGGCGCGCAAGGTGCCCACGAGCAAGCAGGACGACGGCTCCAAGGAGTCGGGCAAGGGCCAGACGCCGGCGGCCTGAGCGCGGTACGCTGCGCGGGCAGATGGGGCGCCCTTGAGCCGGACGCCACGACGGCCCTCGACTGACGTTCACCAGTCGGGGGCCGTTCTACGAGACGGGACCCCCGACCTTTGGGCAAAGGTCGGGGGTCCCGTCATGTACGATCACCCGTGGGAGTGAAGGGCCTTTCGCGGTCCTCCACTTGAGGCCCCGGGGCTGTGCGGCCCCGGGGCCTCTCCATGTTCAGTGCGAGTACTGCCCGTCGGCGGTGGGGCAGGCCGGGTCGGCACAGGCGCAGTAGGCGCCGGGGGGCTCTTCCTCGGTGGGCACGACGGCCGGCGGGGGGTCGTCGTCGGCCACCTTGCCGCGTAGGGCGGTCAGGAGGTCGGCCTCCGTGGGCACGGGGAGCGGGGTGTCCCGCTGCTCTCGCAGCAGGCGCAGTGCTGCGGTGTACGGGATGCCGCGGGCGGCGGCCAGCTGGCGCGCGGCCTTCTTCTCGCTGGAGCGTTCCTTGGGCATGTCAGTCCTCCACGATGGTCGGTGTGCAGCCGGGTCCGTCGACGGGGCGCGGCTTGCCGAAGCACGGTTCGCCGGCGGGGTGGGTGCAGCCCTTGTCCGCGCGTTCCCGGAGTGCCGCCAGTTCGGCGCGCATGGTGTCGTTGGGGTCGCCGACGTACAGCGCGTACGCGTCGGCCGGCGGTGCCTGGGAGTAGTGCTCATCGGCGCGGCGCTGCCAGATGCTCACCTTCATGGGCCCGTAGTACTGGTGCTGCACGCGGATGTAGCTCACCTGGTGGGTGGCCGCGTGGTACGCCTCCACGAACGGGCCGGGGGCTTCGTCCCAGGATCCCCAGGAGATCATCTCGGGGGGCGTCTGGTCGAAGCGGTAGGCGGCGTAGCAGTAGGGGGCCTGCATGTCGATGCGGGGCATGGTGGCATCGGCCGCGAGCGGCTGCACTTCCATGACCTGGCGGAATCGGTGGCCCTGGCGGAGTCCGAGGTGGTCGGGCTCCTCGGGGCGCCCGCACCCGGGGGCAGAGCAGTGGGGTTCTGTGGGTCGGTCTGTCACGGGAAGTCCACCTCTACGTCGTTTCCCTCGAATGCGATGCTCTGGGTGTTGTAGGCCGATGCGGCGCCGCGCTGGAGGGTGTCTGCGGCGGCCTCGGGTCCGGCGGTGGTCCACGCGCGGATGACTGCGACCATGACGCGTCGCATGCCTTCCAGGGTGGTCGACCGGTGCTCGGTGCGGTTCTTGTAGCCGTTCCAGTTGATCGACGCGGTGACGCTGACCCGGTTGGGTGCGGGGGTGCTGTTCACGCGCTGCCTGAAGCGGGGGATGGTGATCAACCGGTTGTGTGCCGTCTCCAGCTTGCGGAGGTTGCGGGCGGACTGGCCCTTGCCCGCGCGCCAGTCGCGCCAGGTGCGCACCGGGATGCCGGCGGCCTCGGCCGCGCGCGTTATGGCGCTGCGCCGGTCCGTGTCCCCCTTCTTGGGCGTGAACAGGTTCTCCAACTGGTTCATGCGCGCCTGGAGGCCGCGGCGCTGCGTGATGGGGGTGCGTACCTCGTTGCGGGGGTAGCGTGCGCTGAGGGCGGCATCTAGAGCTGCGGCAAGGTCAGGCACGGTCGCTCCCCTCGTCGTCGGCGTAGGCGGTCAGGGTGTCGGGGTCTCCGTGCCAGAGCGCGACTGCGACGGGGTTGTCCCAGATGCGGTCCCAGTAGCCGGTGGTGTAGAGCTGGCGGAGAGTGGCGGCCTGGATCATGCCGTCCCGGTCGGTGACCGTGAGCATGGTCCAGTTGGCCCATATGACGAAGGCGCGGTCGGTGGCGGCCTGTGCGCTGCGGGCGGCCTGCTGGCGGACCAGGGCGCGCAGTCTGCGGGTGGCGGCGCGTGACTGGACGGCCGCGACCGCCGCGGCCACCGAGGTGGCTACGGCGGCCAGGGCCAGGAGGAGGACGGTCACAGGATGTCGTCCCCGTCGGTGTCCAGGACCATGGGCACGTCCTGCGCGCGCTGGTCGGTGCGGACCGGGGCGGCGTTCGGCTTGGGCTTGAGGGCACCGAGCTGGCGTCCGGTCGGGTCGTACTTGAAGGGGGGCTTGGGCTTGCTCATGACCTCGGGGAGGTCCGCGCCGATCACGGTGATCTCGTCGGTGGCACCCATGGAGATGAGGGGCCGGCCGGTCTCGGTCCAGCGCCACGCCTTGCGCCACATCGCGGCGGACGCGTGCGCGAGAACGGCGTGATTCCAGTCGGGGCGCCGGGTGCGGCACTTCTCGCCCGTGAGCATCATCGACAGGGCGGCGGAGTAGCCCTCCTTGAACGCGTCGTACTGGTCCTCGGCCGCCTTGCGGGTGGCGTCGGTCTGCGCCTGGTCGATCGCGTCGAGACGGGTCAGGCGCAGCTCCCGCAGCGTGGCGGACCAGTCGCGGAAGTCGGTGCGCACGTCGCTGGTCCAGGAGTCGTAGATCACCACGTCCGCGAGCGCGCCCTGCTCGTGCAGCTCCAACATGAGCTGGAGCGTGGGGTGGGCCACCCACAGGGACTCTTCCGTCTCGGTGCGGGAGGAATCCCCCAGGGGCGAGACGATCGTGCCCGAGAACGCCCAGTACGGCGTGCGGACGCGGTAGTACCCGGGGAGCACCTGGCGGGGGGAGGGGTACTCCCCGTGGTGGATGCCGCCGGTCTCCTTGAGGTGGGAGTGCGCCACCTGCACCGCGCCGATCGCGGCCAGGTAGGCGCCGTTCGCGTCCAGGGTGAGGGCCTCGCGGTCGGCGGGGATCTCGTGGATGCCGATCCAGTTCCAGTGCGGGATGTAGACGTCCCGGGACGGGGGGGTGACCGGCGCCCGCCAGAACGGCTCACGGCCGTAACGGGCGGGGGGGGTCTGGCGTTCCAGGATGGAGAGGGCCGGGAACATCGGCGGCTGGTCGTCGTCGTTGGGTTCGGGTGACATGTGAGTGTCGATCACAGGTCTGCCTCTTTCGGGTCACTTGGGAGTGATGGGTGTTTCGGACTCCAGAGCGACGCGTACGAGGAGTCGTACGGCGGCGGCCTTGGAGATGCCGAAGCGCTGCGCGGTCCGCTCGATCTGTGCCTTTTCCTGTGCGGTGAACAGGCACGTGATGGGGTGGTCCAGCCGTTCGGCCGGATCTTTGAAAGGGCGGGCCATGCGCATAAACCTAACAGGTTTTCACTGGTCTTGGTAGGGGCCGGGGGACGCGAAACCCCCCGCTCCAGACCGAGTTGACAGGGGGTACAGCAACTCGGGCGGCGCGGGGGGCCGGGGTGGTTCCCTCAACGGGCGGGAGGGGGAACCGATGTGACGTACCGGCACCGTACCCCCATACGGGGACGGTTGCGACTACTTCCCCCGATCCGCCTGGAGGGCATCCACCTCGGCCTCCAGGCGGGCCAGCCGCGCGTCCTGCTGCACGTCCTTGAGCCCGGGCGGCCTGGTCGCGACGGGCGGCTTGGTGGCCGGGGGCTTGGGCTTGGGGTCCGCCGGCGGCTTGGGCTTGCCCGTGAGCCGGGTCTTCACCCGGGCGCGCATGGACGCCATGGTGAACCCGCGGGGGTCGATCTTGCCCGGCTGCCACTCAAGGTGCCCGATCACGGAGCCCTCGTTCCACCCGTGGTGCCGGCACACCGCGGCGGCGGCCCGCTCGATCGCTTCGAGCTGCACCGCGGGCCACGGGTCCTTGCCGTCCCCGAGGTTCTCGCACTCGAACCCGTAGAAGCGCCGGTTGCCGTCGGTGTTCGCCTCGTTGTCCGCGGGCAGTGCCGTCTCTGCGACGACCGCGCGCAGCACATCGTCGTCCCCGAGCCCGGCATGGTTGGCGCGGCCGTAGCCCACCAGGTGCACCTTGCCGTCCTTGGTGATCACGCCGTGGCAGAGCGGCCCGGGTAGACCCTCGTAGCCCTTGCGGCAGATCTCCACGGTCTTGGCGCTGCCCTTGGTCACGGTGTGGTGGATCATCACACCGTTCACGGGCCCCCAGGGCCCCTTGTGGTTGCGGTTGTGGCTGGCGGGGGACTTCCCCTCGGTCTTGACCTCGACCACGGTCAGGCCCTCGGCCCGCAGTGCCTTGGCGAACTCCGGGTAGCTCATCGGATCGGCCATGGTGATCAGTCCTCGTCCACGCGGGAGCCGAACCAGCCGCGCGACGCGGTACGGCGGCGCGGCTTGGGGGTGTCGTCGGCCGCCGCAGAGGTGTCGATGGACTCGGCGCCGGCCCCCTTCTTGTCCGTGCTCTCGGTGGCGCCGGCGTCGTCGGCGCGCTCCTGGGGCGCGGGGTGGAACGGGCGGCTGATCAGGGAATCGATCTTGCCCAGGAGGGTGTCCAGCTTCCCCTCCAGGCCGGTCACCTTGGCCTCCAGGCGGTCCGCCCGGTCGGTGTCCCCCTCCTTGCGTGCCTCGGCGGCCTCCTCCTTGGTGTCCTTGATCTCCTCCTTGACCTCGGCGGCCTCCTCCTTGACCTCGGTCGCGGCCTCGGTGCCCGGGGGGTTCTCGGTGCCGTCGCTCTTGGTGGTCATGGCGTCCTTTCCTGGTGCAGATCGGTCGGGGGCGCACAGGGCGCCGGGGTGAGGGCGGCGCCCCCGAGGTAGACCAGCACGGCCGTGCTGGCCACCGCGAGGACGGCCGTGAGCGCGCGCCGGATCACGGGTGTGCACGCCGTGTGGACGGGCCGGGGGGCCGTGTGGGCTTCACGTTGACAGGGATCGGCTTGACGCCCGCGGCCCGGGTGAGCGCCTGTACGTGCTCGAACACCAGTTGAAGACCGGACGGGGGCGCGCCGTACGTCATGGAGCCCTCCACGCACACCACGACGAACTCCGCCAGGGGCAGGCCGGCCTTGCGTGCGCCCTCCTCCCAACGGTCCTGGAGCACGGGCCCGGCGGGGATGCGGACGGTGTGGTCGCCCAGCAGGAATTGCAGGGTCTCATCCGCGCTCTTGCCCAGCCGCGCGGCCAGGTCGTGCACGCGTTGGTGCGTGTCCACGGACACGCGGATGCTCTTGTACTGCGGCTCGGTTGCCATGGCCGGGACCCTACTCATGTGCGTGCATCCTGTCTACGCGGTGTGCACTAGGTCAGGCGTAAGCGATCCATGACCAGTTGGTGAGCGCGTTCGTGGAGCGGTACGCGCGGATGGTGAAACCGGTTGTGGTCACGCTGTCGACATAGCCACGAATCACCGTGCCGGAGGGGTCGGCCGCGGACCGGGGGTCGATCGTCACCGCGGGCGTGCTGGGGAACGGAGTCGGGAACACGACGTTGACGGACGTGACCCCGCCTCCGGCGCCGGGTGCCGCGGTGGACGCCTGCCCGCCCTGGAGGTTGGCCGCGGTCACCGAACCGGTGATCTCGAACACCTGGGTGACGGCCTCAATCCGGTTGGCGTTGACGGTCGGGGATCCGCCGTGCAGCCGGATGCTCGACTTGGCCGTGTTCACGGTCGTGCTGGGGGACTGGAGGAACAGGGACGGGGTGTCGGCGCCGTGGGTGGAGGTCAGGTTCGTCCCCAGGGCAGCGTCCGCCCACGTGACCCCGGGAACGGTCGCGGGCCGGAGCTGCTGGAGGGCCTGTGCCCCGCCCGCAATGATCTCGATCAGGGACCCGAGGTTGTTGGACCAGACGACACCCGTGTCTGTGTTGATGTTGACCGTGCCGGTCGACCCGAGCACGGTCACCCCGTCCTCGTAGGCGTTGCCGTAGGGGTCGGTGCCGGCCGCTGCTGCGATGGCCAGGACCAGCGTCCCGGGGCCCGGGGTGCCGTCGTAGTAGAACGCCTCACCCCCGAGCGACGTGCCGCCGCGGATCGTGATGTCGTTGAACTCCGCTGACCCGTTCTGGTCGAGGTGCCAGCCGGACACCCCGGGCACGTAGTTCGCGGACTCCAGGGTCCCGCGCACCGTGATGTCGTTGAACTCCGCCGATCCGTCGATCCGCACGCACCAGCCGGACGTGCCCGGCTGGAAGTCCGGAGACTGCAACGCGGGCCGGATCAGCACGATCCCGCCCGCAAGTTCGTCCTGGAACTGCACGACTCTCCCCCTCTACCGCATTGTCATGGTGCCGTACAGCCACGCCGTGGCCACCGAGCCCGGGACCCCGTTGACCCACTCGATCACGAGCGGCTGGGAGGGCTGCACCAGCGTCGACCCCGTAGCGGTCGACTGGTTGCCCATCCAGGACTGCGCGACCCGCTGTCCGCCAACGCCCCCCAGGAACACCCGCACCTGCGGGACGGGGGTCTGCGTGGGGTCCTGCGACGTGGCCACGTTGATGGTGGTCACCAGCCAGGTCCGGAACGACTCAGGGGCCAGCTGGACCACGCCGTGGCCGGACGCGTCCAGGGTCACCGACCCGGACGCGTCCAGCACTTGAGGCGCCGGCGTCGTCATGCCGCTCCCGTGAGCGCGGCCACGGCGTCCGGCCCGCCTATCGCCCCCACCGCCAGGAGGGCCACCGCGCTCATCCATTGGATCTTCCTGGCGTGCTGGTCCTGCGTGACCGCGATCGTCTTCACCTCCCGGCGGAGTCCGTCCACCTTGGTCTGGAGCGTGGCGAGCTGCGCCAGGACCGGGTCTCTCTGCTGCTGCGGGGACATGGGTCCCCCTTCTGTAGGACGGCTCAGGCCGTGGGCGAGATGATGAACCAGGCCACGACGGACGTGTCCGTCGCGTCCGCGGACGTGATGGTGAACGACGTGCCGGCCACCCGGGCGGTGACCCCGACAGCCTTGGGTGTGGTGACCGTTCCGAGGGACTGGACGGTGCACTGGATCCGGGAGTTCGCGGCCACCTTGTTGGTGGCCACCGTGACCGCACCCGCCACCAGGGTGGCCACGCCGCTGGTGGCGCCGGCGCCCTCGGCCACGGCCAGGCCCCCGCCGGCGGTGCCGATGCGGAGGGTGTCCTTGTCCCCGGACCAGAGGGTGAACTGCGCGTCGGCCTGCCCCGCCTCCAGGGCGGTGTACCCGGCAACGGTGAGGTTCCCGCCGACCGTGGCGGCCCCGGTCACATCGAGGGCGCCGGTCACGGCCACGTCGGCGAACTCGACATCGACGCCGGTGCGGATGAGCGGCACGTAGGTGGGAGAGGGCATCACTGGCTCCAGTAGACGGACTCGACACCCACGGCCGTGCTGCCGGTGACCGCGCACACCCACAGCTCATGGGTGTGCCGCACGACGTAGGGCAGGACGGCCGGAATGCGCATCGCGCCCGCGGCCCCCGACTGCGCACCGGCCTGCGTGCTGGAGATCCACACGTCCTGATCCTGCGCGATCAGCGTCGCGTACTGGCGGCGCGGCTCCAGCGCGAGCACCCGCACGGCCACCGCGGCCGTGGCCGTGTCCGTCTTGTAGCCGGGGTACCCGGACGCGGGCAGCTCCCGCACCTCGGTCGGACCGCACACGGACACCGCAACCGGCCGCGTCTCGTACGGCTCGGCCTCCTCCTGGACGATCTCGTCCGGGTCCGGAGTGATGTTCATTTCTTCGCCCCTCCCGTGCCCTTGGGCACTGCCTTGGCCACCTGCTTGACCGCCCCGGTGACCACCGTGTTCTTCACCATGAGGAAGAGGCCGCCCGCGATGAGGACGACGCCGGCGGCGCCGTACGCCACCCGCATCCAGAACGCCGGCGTCGTCAGCGACTCGTACGCGTCCTTGAGCACCGCCACCGCGTCATCCGCCCATTCGGGGGTGAGCGCGTCGTCCAGAGCGTCACCGATGCCGCTGTCCGGGAGGGTGTCCGCGATCGTCCCGAGCGGCTTGCCGACCACCTTCGCGTACTCCGCCCGCTTGTCCGCGGAGAGCTTCTTGAGGTCGGCCGCGGCCTTCTTGCCGCGCGCAAGGTGGGTGAGCCGGGACGCCTGCCACGCCCCCCACCCCTGCTGCTTGTAGATCTTGTAGCCGTACTGCGCGGACCGGGTGGGAACCGTCCAGTCCTCCTTGCCCCCGGCAAAGAAGTCCGGCCACGCACTCCGGCTGATCTGGAACAGACCGAAATGGCCCTGTTTGTAGGTGTTGTAGATGAACGGGTGGCGGCCCGACTCCGCGATGACCACCGAGACAGCCTCGGCGATCTTGTCCTCGGGCCACCCTCCCTCGGCCACCGCCACGGCAATGCCGACGTCTTCCAGCTCAGCCTTGTTGTCCTGGAAGTACTTGACCTTGCCGGGGTAGGCATCCCCGCCCGGGGGGATGCCGTACTTGTCCGCCACCGCGTCCGCCTCAGACCGCTACGCCGTAGACCGGCGTCGTCGGGAGCTGCTGCACGCTGGCGACCTGGTCGCCCACCACACCCTCCGGGCCCTTGGCCGGCGCCGGGATCAGGGAGGCGGCCTTGCCCGAGAGGGAGTCCACCTTGTCCGCATGGCGCGTGGTCCAGGACGCGGCCACCACCACCGACCCCCCGAGGGTGAACACGGCCGGGCTCTTGGTGAGCAGCGCGACCAGGGAGACGAGACCGGCCGCGGTCCACGCGGCCACCCGCTCCGAGGACTGCACGTCCTTGTTGTTCGGCTCCAGCGACCGGATGTCGGCCACCGGCGGCAGCGCCATCTGGTACGCGCCGTAGGCCATCACTCCCGTGGCGAGAGCGATCGAAATCTCTGCATCAGGCTTCATCGACATGTCGCCCTCCTCCTACTTCTTGGTCTTGACGGTGAGTGCCCCGGACATGGGGCCGGGGTTCTGGCCGGACGTGTCGGCCGCGACCTGCACCCGGTACGACGTGTTCGCGCGACGCCCGGTGAAGTCCCGGTACGGGCTGTCGCTCGCGCCCTCGGGCTTGCCGTTGACGTACCAGCGGTAGAACTGCGCGCCGCGCACCGCGGTGCAGCTCACGCGGAAGCTGCTGCGGGTGACCGCGGACGACTTCAGGCCGCCCGGCTTGGCGAGCGCGGTCGCCTTGGTCTTGACGGTGAAGTTCGAACTGTTGCTGCCGATCTTGCCGACCGAGTTCACCGCGCGGACGTAGTAGGTGTAGGACCGGTTGGGGACCAGGTTGCGGCCCTGCCAGAACGTGTCCTGCGACGTGCCGACCGGCTCCGTGTTCCCGGTCTGGTAGATCCGGTAGTAGTCGGCCCCGGTGACCTTGTCCCACTGCACACCGATCTGCGTGTCCGAGTGCGTACCCCACGCCCGCACGTTGGTCGGGCCCGGCAGGGTGCCCGAGCCCACCGCGGCCTCCTCCTGGACGGAGTACGGCCCGCCGATCGGGGGCTGTCCCACCTGCGCCAGAGCGGCCCGCGCGATCCCCGCCTCGGTCTTGTCCAGCGCGCGGCGGGCCAGGAACTCCCCGAGCGCGTTGCCCACGGTCTGAGGGTCGTAGCCCATGTTCGTGAGCAGCTCGGTCGCGCGCTGCGACCACTCGGCGTTGTCGTCGATCGCGTTCGGGTTGGTGCCGTCCGTCACCGTGCTGCCGTTGTTCCCGGTGACCTCGGTCGCCCCGCCCGAGGTGGACAGCCCGTACTCGGACAGGTCGTCGCTGGTGTACATGCCGTCCGCGCCCGGGTCCACGGGCGCCTCCTGCGAGGCCACGTACCAGCGGTAGGCGACGTAGGCCGCCGCGATGCCCGCCGGGATGTAGATGTACTTCTTCTTGATCTTCCCGGCGCCCGGCACGTCCACCGTGCCGCCCATGAACTCCCCCTCGGGCATCAGATGGCCCCGTCCACGGGCACCCCGTAGCCGGTCGGCGTGACCGACTCGCCCAGCTCCGACAGCCACGTGTTCGCGGCGAGCTGGCCCATGACCGGGGTGTTGTAGTACCGGCCGCCCACCAGCGGATCCCGGGCCGTGACCGGTGCGGTCTGCCGGTCATAGAACTGCGCCGGCTTGTCGATGAACATCGGCTGGTTCACGAAGTACGGGCTCTCGAACCCGTAGTGGACCCGAGCACCGCCGCGGCCTTCCGCGTACTGGTCCCCGTCCGGGTTGTTCGCCGCGTAGCTGTTGGTGCCCGCGATGAACTTGTCCACCCCGGCGCCCGACGGCTCCCCCCAGATCTGGCGGGGGAAGCCCACCAGCCGCTCCAGGAAGGACGATCCCTCCACACCGACGGGGTTCGCCTGCCGGTACGGCAGGGTGTCGTCCCCGCTGGAGTGCACACCCGCCACCCCGCCCACGTGCGGACTGCCCGCGATCGAGCCGCGCGCCGCCCGGGCCCAGGAGGTGTCGACGTCCGCGTTGTGCGGATTCCCCTGGGACCAGGCCGGCGCACTGCCCGCCGGGGTGCCGCCCGACCCCACCGGGGTCGAGGACAAGGAGGGTGCGTTCCAGCCGAGAGAGGGCTGACCCACCACGATGGCGCGCGGGATGCCGTCCTCCAGGGTGAGGCCGGCGTACTCCGCTCCCATCTCCGGAGAGACGCTGATCTCGTCGGCGCGGAAGTCGGGCACTCCCTCAGGGCCGGACGGGTTGGTGTGCGCCGGGTCCGGTTCGCCCGGCGCGATCTTGGGTTCGCCCGGCGCGTTGAGGCGCAGGAGGTTCCCGGAGTAGCGGGCCATGGGCCCCTCCCTCAGCTCAGAGTACGCTTGCCCCACGACAGCATGGCGTTACCGATGGCCATGCCGACCGCGAGTCCGGCACCGAAGATCACTGCGTTGCGAAGGTTGGTCGACATGCCGTCACCTCTTGGGCGAGGCCATGGCCGTAGCCAGGGACCCGCGGAACAGGTAGTTGACGGAGTCGATCACCTTCGAGGTCTGGCGGCCCGGGAGGATCAGCGTCGTGGCCATGGCCACGCCGATGATCCCCATGGCCACCCGCTCGACGGTGGTCATGATCAATTCCTTTCGTTGAACCATCGGAGTGCAGACTCCGAGGGGCTTGGGACCTTGGGGTCGACGCGGGCCAGGACCACCGTGATCAGGGCCAAGTACGCGACGTGCACCGCACCCCTGCCCACCACCCGCTCCGCACCCGCGAACAGGACGGCCGCGATGGCGGTGCCGATGGGCACCTTCCAGTCCATGGCCTCGTCGTTGAAGATCGTTCGGTTGGCGACCGTGATCGCGCCGATCGCGAGCACGGGCCCGGTGGAGGCCGCCATCACGCCCACCCCCGGTAGCGGCGGATCTCGTACTTCCCGGTGTTGGCCATGAGGTTGTCCAGCGTGTCTCTCTGCACGTTGCGGCGCTTGTTCTGCATGCCGATCCCGTTGGAACCGTCGGTGCAGAGCACCATGTGACGGGCGTTGACCGCGATGTCCCCCATGCGCGGGCTGCCCACCTTCACCCACTGGCCCGAGGCCAGATAGGCGCCGGTGGTCGACCCACCGGGCGGCTCGATCCCGATGTCCAGCAGGCTCTTGCCGACGAACGACGCGCAGTCGGAGTAGCCCTTCTTCCAGCGCTCGTCCTGCGAGTACTTCTCGTTGCCGTGGGAGACGCTGGCCGCGGTCACGAGCGTGGACGGCTTCTGGAGGGCCTTGGGCATCTTGGACTTCTTGTAGACGCCCTTCCAGTCCGTCGTGCCGTACCCGCCGGGCACGTAGTTCGGGTCCGCCTCACCACCCGAGCCCGTGATCACCTTGCCCTCGGTGGACACCGCCGGCGGAGCACCGGAGGTCACGTCCTTGAGGGCCTGGAGGGGCGAGACGTCCCGCAGGGCGGCATACAGCAGCACCCCACCGCCGGCCGCGATGGCCAGGTGGAGACTGGAGATCTGCCCGCCGCTCTGCGCCACGACGGATCAGCCCTTGACCTTGGCGAGCAGCTTGCCGCCGAAGAACGTGCCGATGGCCAGGTACACGAGCTTGCCGAGGTCCGGCATCAGAAGATTCATGATCCTTTTTCCTTTCGTCCAGGTCAGACGGGGTGAGGGGGCCAGGACGCGCGCGCCCTGGCCGTGGGCCTGGTGCTACCGGCCACCGGTGAGCTGACGGGGGTCGTCCCCCACCGGGCTCATGTAGTTCTTGGTGATCGTCAGGGTGTGCGCACCCGATCCGCCGATGACCCCGGAGAGCTGGACGGCCGTGGACGGGGTGATCGGCTGGTACCGGAACCCGTTCTCGGCACCCGGCTGGAGACCGAAGTCGTCCAGCCAGTGGAGGACGTACACACCGTCGGGCTTCGAGTTCTTGGCCGCGGCCGTGTTGCCGTCCGCGTCCGCGGTCAGCCCGTAGTCCTCGCTCATCTCCGACTCCCACGTGAGCGGGGAGCGGGAGTAGACCTTGACCTTGTCGATCTCCGTCTCCCACAGGGAGGGGAAGTCCGCCTCACCCTGCGCGCGGGAACCGGCCGCGTCGCGCAGCTCGAAGATGAGCACGCGCAGGAGGCCGCCGAACGTGGCCATGCGCTGGTTGTAGGCGCCCGCGCTGAGCTGGATCGTCTCCACGTCGGTGTACAGGATCGACCCGACGCCGTTCGGGGTCGGGGAGACCCCGTTGCCCTTGTAGTCGCGGTTGTCCGAGGTGGCCCAACCGCGCTGCTGCACCTGGACGTTGACGGAGGCCGCGTTCGTCGGCGCCGTGCTGTAGACCTGGTTGATCGCGTTGATCGTGATCTTCAGCTTGAACGTCGCGGACGCGTTCCGGTTGGGCAAACTGCCCATCGCGTCGCGCCGCCGCACCTGGATCGGCACCCTGAGCTGGAAACGGTACGAGCCGCCCGTGCCGCCGGCGCCCGCGGTCAGGGTGTAGATGCCGTTCGCGCGGGGGTCGCCGTTGAAGACGAACCCGCCGAACTGGTTCAGGACGCGCAGTTGGTGCCCGGTGAGCGGGCCCATGATCTGCTTGCCGCCGATGTCCTCCACGATCACCGACTGGAGGACCGAGAACGGCCCGTCCGCCTGGAAGGCAACGGTCGCGGCGTTGGACGCGGTCGTCGCGGTGACGCGGATCAGCGCGCCCGACAGGTACCCGTCCACCTGGAACTCGTACGGCTGGAGCGTCTGGGTGGCGGTGTTCTGCGTGACGGTCTGGGTGTAGACCTCGGACTCCAGGGTCCGGGTCCCGGTGACGAACGGGCGAGCGGCAACAACCTGCTGCTCCTTGCCCTTGCCGTTCTTGGACTGCGCCGGAGCCTCGGTCGCGGTCATGGTCATGTGGGTTCCTCCCTCAGTGCCCGACCGAGCGGGCAGAGTTTGTTAAGTAGGGAAACATATTCGGTTGCCTAAGGCAACCAAATGGGAAAGATCAAGGGCCGACCACGCACATCTGCCCCGCCTCCTGCCGGATGTACAGCCAGTGGAACTTGGGCAGGCGCCGCACCACGTCCACCACCAGGTCCGGGTCCACACCCGCGATCTCCCCGAACCGGTCCTGCGACCGCTTGTCCTTGATGTTCGCCAGGAACAGGTGTTGCGCCTGGTCGTACATCTCCAGCGGCACCATGGCCGGACGCTGCGTCGCCCCCCACAGACCCGACCCCAGGGACCGGCCCTTGGTCCAGATCCGGGTGAGGTCCCGCTTCATGTCCATCTCCCGGACCAGGGACACCACCTCATCATCGAAGATGATGTTGTCCCCCTTGACGTACAGCCGCTTGTGCATCTCCTTGAACACCCGCTCGTGCCGGATCTCGTCGGCCGCCGGATCGTTCGTGTGGTGCGGCCACACCACCCACCCGTTCACCTTGGGCATGCCCGGAGCACGCGGCGGAGGGGGAAACGTGAGCGTGCGCTTCCAGCGGTCGTGCTGGGCCAGGAACTCGCCCACGGTCTTGTCCTTGGCCTTCATGACCGTGATGTACCCGGTCAGGTCATCCGACACGGACCGCGCGAGGAGCTGGAGCGCAAGGCGCGTCTTGCCCGAACCGGTCGGGCCGATGAACGACACGTGCTCACCCGCGCCGTACTCCCACACCGAGGAGAGGAACCTACGCCGCTCGATCAGCCTCACGCTCTGGCTCGGTGCCGCCCGCGGCGCCCTGGTCCTGGCCATCCCCACCCCCCAGCTCCCCCACGCCGTACCGCTCCCGCAGCCTCAGCGCCTCGGACTCCCACTCGCCGCACACCTTCAGCAGCTCCGAGTACCGGCGCTTCCACGCGATGATCCGCGCCTCGGCCAGCACCAGCGCGTGCTGAGTCCGGCCGCACCGCACCAGCGCAGCCTCGTACGCGTCCTCGGACGACACCTCGGTGTCGTACTGCACCTCGTCAGACATGGGCCATCACCCGGGGCGTGGGGACCTGGCCGCGCTCGTGCTGGACGGGCGGCTCGGTCGGCGCCGGCCGCTGCTTGGCCATCGCGGCCCCGCGCTGGTCCAGGATCCGCTCGATGTCCTCACGGCTCTTGGCACCCATCATCTGCGCGATGTGCGGCGGCACCTTGCCCAGGAGGTGACCGAACTGGACGAAGGTCATGATGCCGACCCCGAGCACGCCGCCGACCGCACCCACGCCCCCGAGGCGCTCCAGCACGGCCGCGAGCCGCGGCTGTTCCACGGCCAGGTCCGCCAGCGCGTCCGACCACGCCGGCGCCACCTCGGCCGCCGCGAACCCGAGCACCGGATCGGCCATCGACAGACCAGCGACCGGCAGCGCCAGGACATCGTCCACCGCCTTGCGGTACTTCTCGCGCGCGGGACCCGTCGGCGTCTTCGTGCTCCGGGACCTCGAGGCCGGCCGCTGCTTGCCGCCCCCGCTCGTGCCCGTGCCCGCGTCGCTGCGCTTCTTGCGGAAGCTCCCGTCCTTGTTGAGGGTCGGGTTTCCGTCCTTGTCCGCCGCGTGGATCTCGGGGTCGAAGATCTCGTCTGCGCTCACAGGAGTGCCTCCGGGTTGAAGTAGGTCGCGGGGTCGGCCAGCTTCAGGCCGGCGTCGTAGAGGTCCTCGCACGTGTCGAGGAACAAGCGCAGCTCCCCGAGCGTCGGTATGCCGGTCAGGCACAGATACGCACACTGCGTCTCGTGGAGCTGGAACCGGGTCGCGTCCACCTTGGTCGGGTACGCCTTCATGTCGCACGAGCCGTCCGACAAGCTGATGGCCAGCCAGGAACCGTGCGCCTCGGGCCCGTTGACCGTTTCGAAGAGCAGCACGTGTCCGTGCGCGCGGCGCGCCCGTTCTGCCTTGGGGTCAAGGGGGGTGTCAGCCATGGCCGTTCACCCGCGTGTCGTGCACCAGCAGCGCGGCCACGATGAGCGCGGTCACCGCGACCGCGGTCAGTGCGATGTTCAGGGTGGCCTGAGACTCCGCAGCGGTGCCGATTTTTCTGCTCGTGTCCCTTACGTCCGCCGTAGTTTGCTCGAAGCTAAGTAGCTTGTCCGCAAGTGGATTCCTCATGGAGATAATGTACATGCATACATAGGGCAATAGGTCTGGTCTGTCACAGACTTGTGTACGGGCGCGATCGTCCGAAACGCGCAGCCCGGTGTATGGTGAGGCAAGAAGTTGACCCCCGGTGATCGACACTCACCGGGGGTCACGGCGGCCCAACCCGTCTTGTCGAGGGGTCTTGAGCCGCTGGGACGTTGAAGTCGCCCTAAGAAAGACCAGCGGCAACCCCACGGGTGAGCTGCTTCGTGAAGAGTAGCACGGTCTCTCTGAGTCGACATTTTCTGCGCCTAGCGTCTACAGATTTTCTCCACATTCGGATGGTTGCCCTCTGACCTGCGGAAATTTTCGCGGACCAGATATTTCCATCTGGAACGAAAAAACGCCCGCAGGTGGACAAAACCGCAGGTCAAACACTTGCGGAAAGACGCTACCCGGGCGGACGGAGAAAAATATCGTGACCGAGGCCACATCCCCCCTCCCGCAGTACATGACCGTAGCCGAGGTAGCTGAAGAGCTGCGCGTCACGCCCATGACTGTCTACCGCTGGATTGCGGACGGGGAGATCCCCGCCCTGAAGCTGGGCAGGCGCACGTACCGCATCTTCCGCGAGGACTACCTGGCCTACCGCGACCAGCGCCACCAGGACGCCCACGACCGCGCGGACGCCGCCGGTAGGCCGGCCCCCGCACCCCACGTCCCCGGACAGACCGAGTTCCCCATGCCACGGGTCATGCCCGGACCCATCGACGGCATCGCAGCCCTGTGACCGCCCGTCGCGAATACCGCGGCCCCCGCTGCACCTCGTGCGGCCACCCCGGACAACTCACCGATGGCTCCTGCGCGTCCTGCCTGACCGACCCCGCAGCCATCCCCGAAGACCCCACGCCGACGCGGCCTCCTGCTGCGCCGGCACCTCGGCCTGCCCGCGTGGCCATCCCCGCATGGCTCGCGATCGAGTCGGCCGCGTCCGCTCGCGCACGCCAGCACCGGGCGGCCCGCGGCAACTGACCACCCCTGGACAACTCCACAGAGGCGCCCTTCCCCGGGCTCGCCAGCGCGACGGGACGACGTGACGCGCTGGCACCCGCACCTACCCTTGGCAGCTCGGTGCACTGCCCGCCGGCTGATCCCCGGTGTAACGCCGTTAGACGGAGTGCCGCACAGCCGACCCTCTTCACTCGGCAACGATCTCTCCCGAGACGATCACGCAAACGGTGGGCCTGGAGCCCTGCGCGATCGACCCCCGGGACCAGGTGCCGCGCACACGCGCGAGCGGGCAAGCACTCTGGGGGAGTAGGTCCGGGACGGACCGGTACGGTCGCGGTAGCGACCGCCCTAGACCTCAGCCGGGTTGGGGGGTGCAGACGCCGGCCGGTGGGGGGTACGAGATCAGCACGAGCGAAAGCCCCGGGACGGGGCGCTACCATCGCGGGACGCGATTGTCAATCACGCGCTGCGAAGCAGCAGGCGGGTCAGTGCGCGGGCCCGGTTCGCCGCGTGCACCAGGACCCGGACCGGGGTTCCCGGGCCCGTCCCGTCCGCCGGGCCGTTCAGGGTG
>NZ_JBLVKW010000113.1:0-17035 GCF_048270745.1 Streptomyces sp. NPDC056231
GCTGCCCTCAGCTTCAACAACCCTGCTGCGACAGGGTGCTGGTGCAGGTCTTTCACCTCCACTCGAACCAACAGCGCCTCACGGCGCAACCAAGAACTGTGCCAGAGCCGAGAGGTGACGGTGTGTCGGCGACGTGTGACGGTCAGATCCTCATCCGGCGCGGGGGTTGGCCGGCGAGTGGTGAACATGTCCTTGCCATGGCCGGGAGGGGCGAGTCTCTATGGCGCTGTTTCACGCAAGTCAGGGCGGTTCCTGGGCAGCCCGAAGCCCGCCATCTGCTTCTCCTCGTAAGGACAGGAAGCCAAGGCTCCTATAGAACGCATGGTTGCGCTTGCCTTCCGGTGACGACTCGTGGTCCGTGGAGAGGACGAAGAAGCGGCAGTGCGAGTAGCGGCGCATGAGGTCCTCGACCAGGGCCCGACCGACCCCCTGCCTGTGATGCGCAGGGTTGACCACGACGTCCTGGACATAGCAGATGTGCTCGTCGTCAGAGACGGTCCGGGCCAGTCCGAGGAGCGTTCCTGAACCGTCTCGTGCTGTGATGACAAGGTGAGAGTTCCGCAGGCCGCGGCAGAGCTTGTCGACGTCGGCGGTGTAGCCCTCCCAGCCGACCGAGTCGTAGAGGCTCAGCATCTCCTGAGGGTCGAAAGCATCCTCTTCCGTGATGAACACGCCAAACCCCCTGCTGCGGTGCCGCATCTCGATGCCGACTTCTCACCGCATCTGACTTCACGCTCGCCAGTCACGTCAAGATCGGCAACAACCGACCTCGGCCGGCCTGGGTGTGTCCGCAGGCCGGACACAGGCCGCCCTGCGTGGGCCGGTAGCCGTCGAGGCCCGCCGTGCGGGGCTCGACATCGGCCTGGCAGGACGGGCACTCCCGGACCGCATCCAACCGGGCCGGTTCCTCGCGCCGCTGCTGCTCCAGG
Source organism: Streptomyces sp. NPDC056231 (assembly GCF_048270745.1). Lineage (NCBI taxonomy): Bacteria > Bacillati > Actinomycetota > Actinomycetes > Kitasatosporales > Streptomycetaceae > Streptomyces > Streptomyces sp. NPDC056231. Next base: position 930 of record NZ_JBLVKW010000113.1, read on the forward strand.
GCGCGGGTGGCCTCGCGCTCCTGGCGGCGCTGTTCCTCGCGTGCGTGGTATTCGGCTTCCGTTCCCGTATTGGTGAGGGCGTCGGTGATCGGCTGCCAGTCGCTGTGTCCGAACCGCCACCAGACGGGTCCGTGGGGGCCGTGGGTGCGGAGCTGGTCAAGGTGGGTGGCGATGACGGGGACGGTGCCGGTGCCGGTGAAATCCCACCGACCGTCTTCCTCCGAGACGTTGGGCGGCCAGCCGTGCGGGTTCTGCCAGCGGGGCTGCCAGCACGTGCGACGTGTGGCCGACCGACTCCACAAGCCCAGCGTGCCGCAGGTCCTTGCACGCGTTACGCGCTGTACACGGACAGCTCGGGGCGACGGGTCAGAAGCTGCTGCCGCTGTCGGTCGTCTGAGGCTTCTGCCCGGCGGGCGTGCGATAGGTTGCCCGCCATGACTGAGCTTGGACCCGCCGCCTGGCCACCTGCCCCGACAAGGACCGAGCGGCTCGTGCTCCGCGAGTCCGAGACCCGGGACCGTGCGGCGTTCATCGAGCTGTTCGCCTCGCCAGAGGTGGGCGCCTACATCGGTGGCGCTCGACCGCGTGATGAGCTCGAGCGCGCGGTGCCTAGGTGCCCGGGCGGCGCCACGGCCTTTTCGTGATCGATCTCGACGGAGCGATGATCGGCATGATCACGCTCGATCGGCGCGAGGCAGAGCGTCCGGGTCACGTCCGTCCGAATGCCGGGGAGGCCGAACTCGGCTACATGTTCCTGCCGGAGGCGTGGGGATGCGGGTACGCCACCGAGGCATGCGCAGCGGCACTCGACTGGTTCACCGGCGCGCTTCCCGGCGAGCCGGTGGTGCTCTGCACCCAGACCGCCAACGACCGCGCGATGCGCCTCGCGGCGAAGCTGCGGTTCACCGAGGTGGAGCGGTTCGAGGAGTACGGCGCCGAGGAGTGGTTCGGCGTGTGGTCTTCGGTCACGTCGTCCGGTTGAGATCGTGCTCGACAGGGTGGCGGCGTAGAACGCCCGTCGTGGTTCCTCGACCTCATCGCGGTGCAGCAAGCGGAGCGGACTCGTGCCTCGCGGTGAGCCGCGCCGTAGGACGGAGCCCACCACCGGCGGCATCGAGCAGGCTGATGCCGGAGCGTCAGCCTGACACCCCGGCCCGGCGATCACCGGACGTTCGCGAAAATCTGCAGGTCACATGCCATAGATGGGCGTTTCGGCACCCGGTGCGTCCACCTCGCCGGGGTCGCTGCGAGCGCCTCAGGAATTCGCTTCATCCCCTGCTGCGTCGGGACGCTGTGCTCGCATCCACGTCGCGATGCCCAGGGCGACGCACCACAACAGGGCCAGCGACACGAGCAGGCCGTAAACCACAACTCCCGGAAAAAGACCCGGTCGCAGAAACAAAGCTGTGGCGCCGACAAACGTCGCGGCGCCAGCCGCGCACCCCGTCCAGCCCAGCCATCCGGGGTGGCCCTCGTGCAACAAAGCCCACCCGAACAGGAGGAGCGAGAGGCCCCACAAGATGCCGATCCCTGTCAGCGACGGGCCGTGCAGCGCAGTGAAGACTGTGCCGGCTGCGTGGACGATGTCAGGTTGCTCCGATGTCGGCGCCGCCTGCCAGGCAGTTGCCAGTTCCTGTCCGGACATTCCGTCGGTGGAGAAGTCAGTGACGAAGACCGCCGTACCCACGAGTGTGCTCGCCGCACCCAACCGCCCGAGCATCCAGGCGAGCGGATTTCTGAACGTGGCGGCGAGGGTAACAATCCCGCCCGCCCCGACGAGTACGCCGAGGATGGCGCCGAGATGGACGCCCGCATAGAACGGACGCAAGGAAATAAAGCGCAACGCGGCTTGTGGGTCATCTGCCGGGAGGTCGCCGTGCATCAGGCGGGAGACGAACGCAAGGAGACCTCCGAGGATCAGGCAAACCGCCGCGGTCTTCATGCAGAGCCGTTCGCGAGTCACAGCCCCCCCCATCTCGATGGGGGGCTGACCGTACCGCGAGCGACAGCCACGCGGAACCCCGTCCGCTCGATCTGTACGCGGCGATCCGCCGTGACGCGCGCCGGTCGGTCAGATTCAGCCCGCACTCGAGGTGGCCGGCCTGGTGCCGGAAGGCGGCCCCTCCCCGGCCGGACCGGGGGCGGGCCGCTCAGGGTCAGGCGCGGCAGCGCAGCATCGTCAGCGGGGGGTTGGCGGCGTAGTCGTCCCAGAAGTCCTTGCCGTACTCGCGCACGCCGGCGGCGGAGACCTCCAGGGGAACCCAGGTGACCTCGTTGAATCCGGCCGCCCGCAGGCACTTCTCGTAGACCTCGCGGCTGGGTGGGTTCGCGACGAATGAGATCGGCGGGTCTAGGAGCGCGGTGATCCTCACGCGCGGCCCGATCTCGGTTTCCTCGCCGAGCGATTCGCATAGGAAGCCGTACTTGGCCGGGGACGGCCCGTCGAAACGGAAGTCTGGGTTCTGCACGAAGGCGAAGAACTCGGCCCCGTCCGCGATGGTGCGGTGGATGTTGCGGCACATCCGCTCGATGGTGGCGACGTCCTCGGCATAGTTGAACAACTGGACCGCAACCGCGATGTCGAAGCGCTGTTCGAAGGTGCGCAGCTCGGCGACGTCGGCGAGCTCGTAGTGCACGCCAAGCGGGTCGCTGTCCTCCAGTGCCCGCGCCGCGTCGACCATCGCGGAGGAGATGTCGACGCCGAGGACGTGGGATGCGCCCCGGCGCTTGAACTCCCGGCTGTAGAAGCCGGTTCCGGAGGCCAGGTCGAGGATCGACTTGCCGTTCACGTCGCCGACGAGGGCGAGGAAGCCGGGCACCTCCGCGTGGCGCGCGAGAGGGAGGGTCTTGAAGCCCTCGAACGCCTCGCCGATCTCGTCGTACAGCTGACCGCTCATCGTGCTGTTCCCCCTTTGTCCTTGGCGTCGGCCTTCGGGACAGGCCGCAGCCCCTGGCGGGAAGTCTCCCTCTCGTCGGCCGGGGCGGCGTACTGGCGGAAGCCACAAATATGTTGAGGTGCGGACGTACGGTCTGCGTGTTCGTATCGGATGACTGGTGCGATCGTCGGCCTGGTGCCGGATACATCGAAGACGTGAGCACCGATCAAGAAGCCCCGCAGAACCCAGTTGTCCCGCTTGGGGCGTCCTCCGAAGCCAGCAAACCGCCAAATGGGGCGGTGGGAATACGTCGAGGGGATCCGCGTGGTGCTTCGCGAAGACGGAACGGCTCTTCTCAGGAGGCTCGACGGGCAGGACTTTGACTTCGAGGACGGCTGGTGTCTCTCCGGGACCGGAACCTGGCAACTGACCGACGACGACGGCGGACAGGTCGTCCGGCTCGCGCTGAAAGCCCGGATACGAGTTGAGAGTCGTTCTCCCGTGACGGCCGCTGACGCCTCGACTCCTGAGCCCCCATCGACATACGCGTGGTCCTTCTACGCGGACCGCGATCAGTACAGGGCGAAGACCACTATCGATCGGACCTTCGCCCCGGACGCGGTGCGCAAGCTCAAGGCCGAGGCTGATCACGACCTCACCGTCGACGGCCAGGACGAGCCGGTGACCGTGAGTCGGCTACGGGCTGCACACCTCTGGGCAGGTCGATTCGCTCGTCGAGTACGAAAGTGTGCCCTTCGGTACCAGCCGTACTGACCTCCAGCTCTTCGAGCCATTCCTCGATCCGCCCGAAGAGAGTTCCGCACGCGGTAGGGTGGGGATCGGCAACGCGTCCGTGAGGCCGAACGCTTTCGGACCGCATGGGACCGGGGCGGGGCGTCGGCGTAGGTCGGCCGAGATCTCCGGCAAGTACCGCCTGGCTACCGACTGTGGCGAAGCCCGTACTACCGTGATCCGGAAGCGAATCACGGGGCATCATATGGACGAGATCTTCTCCGAACGGCCGAGCGTATCTGCCGCCGCCCTAGCCGGGCAACGAGGGCTGGGCGACTGGGTCCAGACGTTCGCCTCGAAGCAGGGGTGGACGTACCGCAAGTGGCGGGGTTGGCGGCTCTACCTCCACACCGGGGGCATGGTGGTGAGCAGCTTCGACGGCTTCGAGGCCGCCTACGACTGGCCCACGACGCGGGCACTGCGCTACTACCGACGGGTCAACGGCGCCCTGGTGGACGCCCGTTACACCCTGATCCCCCCGAGCGGTGAGGCGCTGAACATCGGTCCGGGCAGCCGGGGCTTCCTCCGGCGGCAGAAGGAGCAGTTGGGGATCATCGAGTTGGTGCACGGCGCGCCGTTCCTGTGTCCGGGCGACTGGGGGGACTACATGCTGCGCGGCATCACCCGGGCGCAGTTGCCCGGGGTCCTTACCCGCATCGCGCGCGGCGAGGCGGTGGGCTTCGGGCCTTTCGCAGCCGACCGCCACGGCCTGCGGGACGGCAAGCGCAGCGTGGCCTGGTCGGGGATCGGCGAGATGCGAACCCACGACGGCCGCGTTTCGTTCGACGGCCACGACAAACGTCTCGCGGTCGGTCCCGGGTCTCTCGCGGACATCCCCAACGCCGATCTCTTCCTCAACCTGTGCCACGAACTGAAAGGCTGAGTGCCTGCCGCTGCCGAAGTCTGGGAGTTCAGCAGCGGCACGAAGCGCTCGTCACCGCTGTGCTCGCCCGAGCCATTCCGCGGTTGTCGAGCGCCGTGGCGTCTTCTGGCGGGTCGGTCTCGTGCCTTCGCCGGCGGTATCCGGCCCACCGTCCGCTTCACTCGTCGGGAACCGGGGGCCGGTCCCCCGGTGTCGTGCGTGCGGGCCGATCGGTCCTACGCAGACGTCCGTGTGGAGCGGGCCTCCCCTAGCTGCCCTGACCGCGCGGTGTGCAGTCCTCACCCAAGGGGCAGCCCGCTTTCGGCAGGCGCGCGGTGAGATGGCCGGGATGGGTGCGGCCCAGTCGTGCCGTCCGATCAGGGTCGTGGCGTCCCGGTCGTCGGCGGCTGCGCGGTGCCGCAGTGCCGGCACTTGGCAGCAGCGGCCGGCAGGTCCTCGGACAGGCAGGCCGGGCACGTCTTGACGGGCCCCGGCTCTTCGAAGGCCTCTACACCGCGCCGCGCCGAATAATGCTTATACGGCACGACGATGAGGAAGTAGACGACAGCCATGAAGATGATGAAGTAGATGACTGCCGAAATGAAAGAACCAATATCAAGGTACGTGGCTTTGTTTCCCGCTTGGCCGAGTTGCCACCCCAGTCCAACTGAATGACTACCCTGAGCGCGTGCAATGATGGGATTAATCACAGAGTCGGTGAATGCCTTGATCAAGGTACTGAAAGCCAACGCGACAATAAGGCCTACAGCTACGACGATGACATCGCCGCGCATCAGGAAGTTCTTGAAACCCTTGAGCATTTCCGGCTCCTCGCGACAGGGTCCCCGGTCGGGGCCGGGCAGCACGCTACCTTCCTCACTATGCCTTGAGCGTTACGGCGCGAACGCGGGGGGCATTCTTCCCTCGACTGCCAAAATCCACCGGCACGCAATACCCCAATCGGACGATTGGTCAAATCCGGAGCTTGGTGAGCGGCCAACAGAATTGGAGAGTCTGCGCCTTCCCTCAGCCTGCGGCAAGAAGTTTTGCATGGCCGGCGCCGACAGGCCATCTGAGTTCGATTCTCGTCACCCGTTCCGCCAAGCGAAACCGGGTGGCGGTTCTCGCGGCACGTATAGGGTCTGCCCTGATCAGTTCGGCCGTGGTGGGAGACCGCCGAGCGCAGGGGGAGACGTACACGCGGGTGGAGACCGACTTGGTCGTGGAGGTGTTGGCCGGGTCGGGCCGACACGGGACCCTCACCGTGGTCCAGCTGCGGTGAGGGTGCCACACCCGACTGCCGGCTAGGGAGCGCGCCAGACGTCTCGAGGAGGCCGTCGCGGCTCTCGAACCCCACTCACCGGCCAACAGCCATGACCTAGCTGGGTACCTCATCGACCTCGGTTGCGTTGAGCAAGCCGTAGTCGTCCTCCAGCAGCACCGACCCAAGCCGCCCGCACCATCACCCGGTCCCTGAAACGACACACCGCCGTTCTGAACAAACATGATAGGCGTCGCAGTCGGTCTGGCGACAAGCCTGCGTGGTGCAGTCCTCGGCGAGAACGTGTGGCGGCGCGGCGCGGTCCGCTGTACGGGCAAGGCCGCCGCGGATCAATGTGAGTACGGATGGTGGCCATCGTGACGGTGATCATGCCCCTCGGGACGTTGCGCCAGAACCTTCATGCGTACGGTGACCTCGTCCGCCGACACGGCACGCAGGTCGACGAGCACATCCTCCAGGGCACCCAGCCAGAGCAGATAGTAGTTGTATGGCTCCTCCCGCGCCGACGCGCTCTCCCAGGCAGCGATCCGGTCGATCAACGCGGCCTGGAATTGCGGCCAGGTGAACGCGCCGGCCTCGTACAAACTGACGGCCATGCCGAAGGCACGGCTCTCCCACGGCTCGGCGAAAACCAACTCACCGTTGGAGCGGGGCGGTGCGGCCGGGCCCTCGATGTCCAACGGCGCGTTCACGGGGCCTCGACCTTCGCCACGCCCACCATCGCATCCCTCGTCACCAGCGGCACGAGCTCTTCCTCCGACAGGTGAGCGGTGCCGGCCGGACGTTCGGGCAGCACCAGCCAGCGCACCTCGCTGGTGGAGTCGCGGACGGTGATCCGCACGTCGTCGGAGAGTTCGAGTCCCATCTCGGCCAGCACCGTACGCGGCTCCCTGACGATCCGCGCGCGGTAGGCGGGGTCCTTGTACCAGCTCGGCGGCAGGCCGAGCACCGGCCACGGGTAGCACGAGCACAGCGTGCAGACCACCACGTTGTGGATGCCCGCGGTGTTCTCCACGACGACGATGTGCTCGCCCTGCTGCCCCGAGAAGCCCAGCTCCTTGATGGCGGCGGTGCCGTCTTCGAGCAGCCGTCGCCGGTACTCCGGGTCGGTCCACGCCTTGGCGACGACCTTGGCCCCGTTGAGCGGGCCCACGCCGGTCTCGTAGGTGGTGATGATCCCGTTCATCACCGTCGGGTCGATCAGGCCCCGCTCGGTGAGCAGTTGCTCGAGCGCCTCGGTGCGCAGGGCCGCGGGAAGCCTCTCGGCCGGTCCTTTGGTGGTGGTCATGAGGGTGTCTCCAGGTAACTCTCGTACAGCTCTGCGGTGAGCTCGAAGGGTTCGGCGTCGGCGCCCCACAGCTCGTGCGAGTCGAACCGCACCGAGTAGACGTGCTGCGGGTTCTCGCCCAGGAAGTGCGCGTTGGTGTCCGGCAGCGCCGCGGCGGGCTGGATGAGCTCGACGATGCCGGTACGGCCCCGCATGTAGCCCGGCAGCCGAGTGTGCCCGGGCGGCGAGATGTCCTTGGCGCGCACACGCTCGCCGACGGCGAAGACCGGAGCGGCATCCACGGTGCGCAGCGAACCCTCGGCGGCCGGTGCGTAGTCGGGCCGGGCGGGCTCCGGGACCGGCGGCTCCTCGAGGTGTTCACCACGCAGGTTGCGGGCGCGGGCGTCGATCGCGCCCGGCGCCAGGACGGCGCTGTCGGTGAGCATCAGCTCCCCGGCGTTGAGCCAGCGCCCGTAGTAGCCGTCGTCCAGGTAGGCGGCTCGGTCCAGACGCTCCAACGCGTGCCGGAAGGCGTCAGTGTTGATGCCGCCGCACGCCACGCGGCTGGAGAGGATCGCAAGCGCGAATGCCCGGCCCTGCCAGGGCTCCTCGAAAACCGGTTCATCGCGTCTCGGCGGATGAACGGGGCCCCATCCCCGGGTTCCCCCCATATCGGCAATACCATCCATCACACAATCCCTCATATGCCTGCAACAGTGGACATATTCGCCCGCATTGTAGGCGCGTGGCGTTCTCGGCGTCGCAGCATCGGCCACACGTGAACCCGCCGCACTCTCTGTTTTCACCCTGCCGCCATGGGGGGTGCGAGCTGCTGCCGGTTTGCTGCACTGAAGTGAGTTGTGGTGAGCGAGAGTGAGTTCTGTCGGCGGGTTCGTGGGGTGGGAACGGGGGTTCTGGGGTCGAATGGGTGACCTTGGCGGCTGCTGCTCGTTGGGCTGGGTGATGGGTGCCCGGTCTGGTGGGAGGGGGTGACGCGGTGGGTGGTGTGAGGGAGTTGGCCGGGTCCTTCGTGGTGCCGGGGCCTTGCGGGGTGGCGGTCCGGGACCGGCTGGGGCACCTCACGCCCGAGGACGAGAGGGTGCTGCGTGCGGTCGGTGAGTATCAGGGCCGTTTGGCTTCGCGTGATCTCAAGGCGCGCTGTGCGGATGGGGTGGAGCACGGCGCGGACAGCTGGGCGTTGCGCAAGCGAGAGCTGACGGCGCTGTCGTCGTCGCGGATCGCGGGTGCGATCACCAAGGCCACGCACGATCAGTGGGCGCTGGCCCGGCGTTGTCAGGCAGCGCACATCCAGACGCTGGAGGCCGGGATCAGGACGCTGCGGTACCGTCTGTCCCTCCCGATCGGTGAATCCGGAACGAAGCTAGCCGCGGGCGGCTACCGCTCCCGGGGTGAGTGGTTCCGCAAGTCCCGACGCCTGGCTGCGCTGGAGGCGCGGCATGCGGCCGTTGTCGCCGACCGGCAGGCCGGACGCGTGCGGGTGGTACGGGGCGGTAAGCGTCTGCTCAACACCCGCCACCATCTTGCCGAGGCGCACCTGACCGAGGAGCAGTGGCGGGAACGGTGGGGGCGGAGCGCTGGTTCAGCGGGGCGGATGGGGAGTCGGGGAAGCGGTTCGGGAACGAGACGATCCGCGTCACCCCGGACGGCGAGGTCAGCATCAAGCTGCCTGCCCCGCTCGCGCACCTGGCCAACAGAGGGCACGGCCGGTACACCCTCACCACCCATATCGGGTTCGCGCACCGGGGCGCGGAGTGGGCCGACCGCATCACCGCGAACCGGGCCGTCGCCTGTCGCATCCACCTCGACGTGGACCGTGGCCGCTGGTACCTCACCGCGTCCTGGCAACGCCCCGTCGTGAAGACCATCCCGTTGGAAGCCGCTCGCGCCCGGGGCATGATCGGTGTCGACACCAACGCCGATCACTTCGCCGCCTACCACCTGGACCGGCACGGCAACCCCGTCGGTGACCCGCGCCGCTTCCCCTACGGCCTGTCCGGTTCGGCCGGTCACCGCGACGCACAGATCCGCCACGCGCTGACCCGACTGATCAACTGGGCGGTGCGTGCCGGTGTCGCCGCGATCGGCATCGAAGACCTCGACTTCACCGCCGAGAAGACCCGCGAGAAACCGGCCGCCGCAAACGGTTCCGGCAGCTCAACTCCGGCATCCCGACCGGGAAACTCAAGGCCCGGCTGGTGTCGATGGCCGCCGAACACGGCCTCGCGATTGTTGCGGTCGATCCCGCCTGAGATGTCGACGTCCCAGCTGCGCGGGCCGTCGACGCGAATGGCGAGGGCGTCGAAGAGCTGGTCCAGCGTCAGCGCGGCCAGCACATCCGGCGAGGCGGTGACGGTCGGCGTGCCGACCAGGCCATCGCACAGTTTCAGCGCGCCAGTCAGGAAGAAGTTCCGTCAGGTGCCGTTCTCGCTGCCGTAGCCGAGCTGCTCCAAGGTTTCCGCCTGCAGTGTGCGCGCCTCGGCGTTGTGCGGCTCGGCGAACACCACATGGTGGACGACCTGCGCCACCCAGCGGAAATCGCCGTCGACGAAGGACTCAGTACCTGGTCGGCGCCGCCCATGAACTCCACGTACCTGCGGGCGACTTCGGTCGGCGGGTGCTCCCACAGGTGGGCCGGGTAGCCGTCGAATCACCCGAGGTAGCGCTGGTACACCGCCTTGCTGTTGTGGCTCACCGAGCCGTAGTAGCCGTGGGTGTGCCAGGCCCGCTCAAGGACGAGCGGCATCCGCATCTGTCGGCGATCTCCAGCACGGTCAGACCGGCGTTGCGGATGCAGCCGGGCGAGGGCAAGCTGGCCAGCCTGGTCGTGCCGGTGCTGCTCGGGCGGGGCGACACGGCGGACAACATGCTGACCTCGAAGGCGTTCGGCGGGTTGGCGAAGCTTTTGGAGGCTCTCAGAGCGCACGACGCCAGGGTGGTGGAGGCATTGGCCGAACAGCAAGGTGCCGAGCCGCTACAAGCCCGTCAGCAAGGACGAGAGCCGGAAGAGCACGGGACGCAGAGGCGTCAGCGCCCTCGCCAAGGCCCTGCTGAAGTTCTCCACGCCACGCGACCCGGCGCAGTTGGCCGCGTTCATCTCAACTGGGTCGCGGTCGCCGCCGAGTGGGCCCCCGACTACACCACGGTGGCGCGCCGGCGGACCGAGCGGCAGCCGATCTTCGCCTGGTCAATCGGCTGGCGGGGCGCGGCCGTGCCGGGCGCGGGGACGCGCAGGCGTCGGCGGGATCGGGGAAAGGGGGTGACCATCCTGGCGTCGAGGCCGCTCCTGCTAGGCGTGTCTGACAAGTGATCATCTGGTGGACTCGCGGAGCCAGAGATGCCGCACTCATGATCCCGTCGCCGAACTGTTCGTGGATCAGCCGGGGGGCGCGGCTTCCTGGCCGGTCGCTGCTTGCGACTGGTTGGTCAGACGAGCGCCGGTGCGGGAGCGGGCAGGTAGGGAGTGATGTTGCGCCAGGCGCGCTCGATGTATTCCTCCTTCTCGCCGACCGGGGCGACATAGTGCAGTGCGCCTTCGGCGGCGTCGTTGCCCTCAAGGCGGGCGATGATCCAGGCGGCGAGGTAGTGCGAGGCCAGGCATCCGCCGGCGGTGGCGATGTTGTCCTTGGCGTAGAAGGGCTGGTTGAGCACCTCGACGCCGGCGGCGACGACCCACGGCTTGGTGATCAGGTCGGTGCAGGCGGGGATGTCGTCGAGCAGGCCGAGCTTGGCCAGCACGAGCGCGCCGGAGCACTGCGCCGCGATGAGCTGGCGCGAGGGGTCCAGGCCCCGCAGGATGTTCATGATCGCCGGGTCTTCGACGACCTCGCGGGTGGCGATGCCACTGCCGACGATGACGGCGTCAGCGGCGCACGCCTCCTCAAGAGTGGACATCTGCTCGATGACCACCCCGTTCATCGATGTCACCTTGGGGCTGGGGGTGGCGATGGTGACGCGCCAGTCGTCGGTCTTGATGCGGTTGAGCACACCGAGCGCGATCAGGGAGTCGAGCTCGTTGTAGCCCTCGAAGGTGAGGATGGCGATGTGCACGGTGGCTGTCCTTCCGGATGAGTGGGTCTTGACGGTAAGGACCCGCGAGCGGGCAGTCAAAGAATTGTCACGGGCACAATCCGGTGCATGGCAGCCTCGCCGAAGGGGATCTCGGGCTAGCTGGTCGTGTTGCCGTTGATGAAGGCCATGCCCGACTGCACGTCGCGGACGAACAGTTCGCGTTCGACCTCGTCCTCGCTCCACAAATTCGACCCGAGGCTATAGGGGTGGCCGTTGGCCTCCCACAGGGACGGACCGCCAAGCGGCCACCACGCCGCTGCCGATCACCTGGCACGGCACCGGATGCGCGGCGAGCGCAGATACGCGAACATGGTGACCCACGGCGTACGACAGAATGCGGATCGTCACGACTTCCGCGTCGGAGGCTCTCGTCCGAGTTCGCGCAGCCGACCGTATACGGCAATCGCGGCGGCTATGGCGGACGCCTTCCGCACGATCCTTACTGTCCTCAGTCGCCGAAAAGGCCAAGTTCACCTTGCACCTCGAGGAAGTGGAAGCACATGACCGCCTCTGGGATCTTGAAATCAGGCGAGGGCAGACTGGCCCTCGGGGCGGCGGTGCTCTCCGCCCTGACCGTGGTGCCAGCACATGCCGCACACGACCTCGGTAGGGCTCCGGGGGGCCAGAAGCCGACCGTGGTGCTCGTACACGGAGCATTCGCCGACGGATCCAGCTGGAACGCAGTGGTGCAGCGCCTGCAGCGGGACGGCTATCAGGTCATCGCGCCGCCCAACACGCTGCGCGGCATACCTCAGGACTCGGAGTACCTGAACAGCCTCCTGAAAACCATCAAGGGGCCGATCGTCCTCGTCGGACACTCCTACGGCGGCGGGGTGATCTCGCAGGCGGCTGCTGCGCTCGACAACGTCAAGGCACTGGTGTACGTCAACGCGATCATGCCGGACAAGGGCGAGTCGTTCGCCAGCCTCTCCAGCAAGTTCCCGGCCGCCCCGATCACCAAGTCGTTCAGGCAAGTGCCGTTCCGCAACGGCGACGGCACCACGGGCACGGACGTATACATCCAGGCCGCCAAGCTCCACGCGAACTTCGCCCAGGACCTCCCGCAGCAGCAAGCGTCCGTCATGGCGTCGACGCAGCGCCCGATCGCGCAGTCAGCGTTCACCGACAAGCTCACCGCAGCGGCCTGGCGGGACAAACCGGTTTACGTGCTCGTCGGCAGGCAGGACCGGGCCATAGATCCGAACCTCGAGCGGTACGAGGCCAAGCGCGCACACGCGCGCAAGACGGTGGAGATCAACTCCTCGCACGTGTCCCTGGTCTCCCACCCCCAGGCGGTCACGGATCTCATCGAGAGCGCGGCCCGCGACTCCGGTCACCAGTAGACGAACGGGCATGACCTGCCACAGCCGTGGGCTGCGGTTCTACGCCGCGGGTCCTGTCGGCAGGAATAACGGCTGGCAGCTCGCGGAGCATGTCGGCCACGACGTCCCGGCCGCGGCGTGCAGCACCTGCTGAACCAGGCCCAGTGAGATGCGGACAAGATCCGGGACAACCTGCAGGAATACGCACCTCAGCCGCTCGACGAGCCTGGCGGTGTCCTGATCATCGACGAGACAGGCCGAAAGGAAATGACGAACCTCGTTACGTGGATCCTGAAGCGGCGGTCGGAGAATGGTGGTAAGGGCGGGTTCACCAAGGGCGGGGAACGAGAAGCTGTTGACGTACGCAATCGAGGTCGGCCTGGCCAGCCTACTGAGCTACTGGGCGGCCACCAGAATTTGGTCGAGCACTCATCAACCATACGAGAATGGTCAACTCGGCGGCATGTGGGCTGCGATTTCTACGATTTTCGTGGTCCGGGAATGCAAAAGGAAAAGCGTAACAGCGGCGATCTCCCGCATGTCGGCGACGCTCATCAGCTTCATACTGTGCCTGGTTTACCTCGCGTTCTTGCCCTTCCAAGCGTGGGGCCTCGCCCTGCTCGTGGGCTTGAGCGTCCTGGTGCCTGGGCTAGTCGGACGGCCCGGCGACGAAGCGACCGCGGCCATCACCACAACTGTCGTCATGGTCGTCGCAGGACTGAACCCGCACGGGGCCTGGAAACAGCCGCTGCTCCGTTTGGCGGACACGTCCATCGGCGTAGCTGCAGGAATTGTCACGCTGGTCATCGTGAATCAGATCGGCAAGTGGACAGGCAGGGGCCGCATCTCTCAACCGGATCGATCAGCCACGAGCCACGCCGACTGACCCCTCGCGCTTTCACGAGGTGGGCTGTCCGAGCGCTGGTCAATAGCGAGGGAAATACTGAGCGGCAACTCCGTCGCGGATGCTTCTACCACCGCCCGCCCTTCGGTCCCGTCCGCGGGGTCGAAGGCAGTGGGTTCTACCAGCGCCCACTGCTCATCGGTCAGATCCGACGGATACCCGCCGCTCCACATCGAGCTCACTCGGCGCCCAGGACCTCGATGACCGCTGGAACCAGCAATACGAAAGGAAGCGCATCAACATGGCGAATGCCGCACTCAAGAAGGTTCTCATCACAGGAGCGGGTACCGGCTTCGGGTATGAAGCCGCCATGCGCTTGGCGGAAAAGGGTTTCGCCGTTATTGCCGCGGTGGAGATCTACGCCCAGGTCCAGACACTGAAGCGGCAGGCGGCCGAGCGAGGGGTAAGCCTCCAGGTCGAAAAGCTCGATGTGACCAACGACGGTGATCGTCGCAAAGCCCTCAACTGGGGTGTGGAGATCCTCGTGAACAACGCAGGAGTCGGCGAAGGCGGCTCAACAGTTGACATTCCTGCACCGAACATCCGGCACCAGTTCGAGGTCAACGTCACCGGACCGCTGCTCCTCACTCAGGGAATCGCCAAGCAGATGGTCAAGCGCGGCGCCGGAAGAATCGTTTGGGTCTCATCCCGAGAGGGCCTGAACGTCAACCCCTTCACCGGTATCTACTCCGCTTCCAAGCACGCGGTCGAGGCGATCGCTGAAACCATGGCCTACGAGCTGCAGGAGCACAACATCGAAGTCGCCACAGTCAACCCGGGGCCATTCCTGACCGGCTTCAACGACCGGATGTTCCAGACCTGGGAAAGCTGGGAGGACGACCCGTCTCAGCGGCTTTTTGACTACGCCAAGCTCGCCTTCCCCCGAGCGCAGTTCAATCCTGAAGCGGTTTATGCGACGTTGACGTCCGTCGCTGCCGGGGAGGTCGACAGTTTCCGCAATCTGGAGCCCAAGTCGATGCTCGAGGAGACCAAGCGCCTCCAGCAAATTCCCTGGGAACGCAAGGTCACGGATGGCCTCGGGACCCAACATCAGGCCATCCAGCACTCCTACGAGATGCAGCCTGAGACTCCCGTTGCCCACTGACCGCTTCCCAAGGTTGCAAGCAGCCCGGCCTGTCTCGGCTTGAGCCGATCACAGCGGGACGACGCTGATACGGACGGCGGCTGCCGAGGCAGCGGCGGTCACCCTCGCAGGTGACGATGAGCATGGTGACCCACTCAACCAGAGCATGTGGGAGATCGAGTGCGCCAGGATAGGGAACCAACGAGGTTCCTGCGTCGGTGGGTTGAGACTTCGAACACCTCTCTCGCCGGCACGGGGCCTCGTGCGTTGCGCGCCCCGCCATTGCCACCCGATCAGTGACCAGACTGAAAGAGCTCAGTGGGGCGTGTTGCCGGACTTCTTCGCGGCCTCCGCCACTCCTGCGATCAGCAGCGCCACGATGATGACCAGGCCCGGCAGCAGCAGCCCCATCGAGCCGGTCAGAAGTCGACTGCTCGCCGTTGCCTTGTGCATCTGCAGGGAGACGAATCCCGGCTGAGCCTTCATGAACTCCGTCTGCCTCCGAAAGAGGGTCAGGAACGCCTCGGTTCTCTCCTTCGGAACCAAGAAGGTGTTGGCCAGGACGATGGGCCCGGTCTCTTCCTTGAACTGCGCGAAACCGGCGTATTCGAGTCCAGGCTCTGCAGCTTGGCCATCTCGCAATCGGTTGTCCCAAGGCACTGAGGCCGGCCACCGCCGTACCGGCGGATCAGGGATCAACGATGGTGGGACGGGGAGGGCCGGGACGGCGTCACACTGTGAAGACGCGCTCGACTTCGTCGCGCTGCGTGTGCAGGTCCCAGTAGAGGGGGGCGACCTCCTCGGCTGAGGCCGCCGATACTCCGGGCGGGCCGTCCGTGCCGATTCACACGCCGATGGCGACGTGCGCGGCCTGGACGCCGGTGTCGGCCAGTTCCTTGTGCAGGCTGAGTACCCAGTTGCGCAGCGCGGCCTGAGCGGCGTTGAGGTTGCCGAGCGTCGGAGTGGGGTCGACCGAGCCGGTGCCGTTGGTGTAGAGCAGGGTGCCCGCGCCGGCCTCGCGCATTGCGGGCAGCACGGTCCGTGTGGCGACGATGGCCCCGTAGAGCAGGAAGTCCATTGCCCACTGCACATCGGACGGGTTGGTCTCGGACGGAGCGGTGAGCGGCGTGGATCCGAGGCTCCCGGCTGGGGAGTACTCCAGGACATCGATGCCGTCGAAGCGGGTGGCGGCGTCCTTGAGCGCCTGGGTGAGTGCGTCAGGGTCGAGTACGTCCGCGGGGAACGCGGCAGCGGTGATGCCTTCGGCGTCGAGCCGGCTGGCCAGGTCGTTGAGTTTGTCGCGGTTGCGGGCGATGAGAGCGACGTCGAAGCCGTGGGAACCGAAGGTACGGGCGATGGCCAGGCCCATACCGGGGCCGGCTCCGACGATGGCGATGCTGGGCACTGTGAATCCTTTGCTGGGAAACCTGTTGGGACTTTCGAAACACGCCCTAGTAGGGCTTGGTCAGGTCTGCTGGGGTGGTGCGTGTCCTGCGGGTTCGGTGTGACGTTGAGTGTGTGTGACACCGGATGAAATTGCATCTGTGCGTGGTGAGTTGGAAGACTTCGCGGCGGAGGTCTTCGAGCCGTTCGCACGCGACGATCAGCGTCGGTGGGGGCAGGTCTAC
>NZ_JBLVKW010000114.1:0-17028 GCF_048270745.1 Streptomyces sp. NPDC056231
AACGCCGAGTACAAGCAGTGGCGGCCCCTGCAGCGGTTCACCGGCCGCCGCGAGACCTACACGGAGACCCACCTCGCCATCGTCGGACTGGTCTCTGACCGCTCCGCCCGCAGGCCCACGCGACGCAAGCCCGGCACCGAACTCGTGCTCGCCCGGCAGGCCGCCTGCTGATCACCCACCAACCGACCCGTCAGGCGAACATGCCCGACCTCAATCGCTCCCAAGGTCGTTAGCCACCCGAGCGACTTAGTACCGCAATCCTCCACTAAGGGCCTGTCGATTTTCTACGGGTTGCTTCCGAGTCTTCGGATCGTTGATGTGGTATTGGGCGTTTTGATGAGTTGATCGGCCCGTTGCGGGTGAAGTTGGAGGCGGTGACGCCGCATTTGGACGAGCGTCAGCGTCGGCTGTTGTTCGGGGCGGAGGCCAGGATGCTCGGTCATGGCGGGATCGCCGCCGTAGCGAAGGCGGGGGCGCACCACGCCTCATGTCGTGGGGACGGTCATGCGGCGCGCGTGGAGCCGCTCGTAGAACGGCAGGGGATAGGCGAAGTGCCCCGCGAGAACGGGGTCGTTGTCGACCGTTCGGGTATACGCCGGTTCGGTGCGGGTGAAGCCGTTGGGGTGTTGGCCAGGAAACACACCAGAGGATGGAAGGCGAGGGCATGTCCGGGCGGCTGCGGCCCGGGAATGCCGGAGCCAACACGGCCGCGGACCACATCGCGGTTCTGAACGACGTGGGCGCGGGCCCGGGAGCACGCCCTGACTCGTACCGAGCGGACTTCTTGCCTGGCCAAGCGACCTTACGATCTCCGGTACGCCGGGATCTCGTTCTGGCTCTACTCCGGAGTGGACCCGGCCGAATGCGCCCGCCGCGCCGGTCAGAGCATCGAGGTTCTCTTTCGCCACTGCGCCAAGTTCCTCGACGGCCTTCGAGAGCAGGCGAACCGCCTCATCGAGCAGTCCATGAACGAGTGGCAGCGCGTCAATCAAGGTGACGCACCCGAGGGCTGAACTGGAGGTTTGGTCCGTGACTGGTCCGGAAGCACTGGTCGGGAGGGGTACAGCAGTGGGAGGAAATGGGAGTTAGCACGCAAGCCGGGCTCGATCGAGAGCGGGCTGAGTGAAAGGCGCCTGACGGGTGAAAGCCCAGGTCAGGCGCCTTTTCTCGTGCGTCTAGAAGAAGCCCAGCTTCTTCGGCGAGTACGACACCAGAAGATTCTTCGTCTGCTGATAGTGCTCAAGCATCATCTTGTGGTTCTCCCTGCCGATACCGGACTGCTTGTAACCGCCGAAGGCTGCGTGAGCCGGGTACGCGTGGTAGCAGTTCGTCCAGACCCGGCCCGCCTGGATCGACCGGCCCGCCCGGTACGCGGTGTTGATGTCCCGGGTCCAGACGCCCGCCCCGAGCCCGTACAGCGTGTCGTTCGCGGTTCTGATCGCGTCGTCGAAGTCCGAGAAGGAGGTCACGGCGACGACCGGGCCGAAGATCTCCTCCTGGAAGACCCGCATCCGGTTGTCGCCCTCGAAGATCGTTGGCTGGACGTAGTAGCCGCCCGCCAGTTCTCCGTCGTACTCCATCCGCTGTCCGCCCGAGAGGACCTTCGCGCCCTCCTGCTGGCCGACGTCCAGGTACGAAAGGATTTTCTGCAGCTGGTCGTTGGAGGCCTGGGCGCCGATCATCGTGTCCGTGTCCAGCGGGTGGCCGGCCACGATCTTCTCGGTGCGGGCGATGCCCGCCTCCAGGAACTCGCTGTAGTGCCCGCGCTGGATCAGCGCCCGCGACGGACAGGTGCAGACCTCACCCTGGTTCAGGGCGAACATGGTGAACCCTTCGAGGGCCTTGTCGCGGAAGTCGTCGTCGGCCGACCAGACGTCGTCGAAGAAGATGTTCGGGGACTTGCCGCCCAGTTCCAGCGTCACCGGCTTGATGTTCTCGGAGGCGTACTGCATGATCAGCCGCCCCGTCGTGGTCTCGCCGGTGAAGGCGATCTTTGCGACGCGCGGGCTGGATGCGAGAGGCTTGCCCGCCTCCGCGCCGAAGCCGTTGACGATGTTGACGACACCCGGCGGCAGCAGATCGGCGACCAGGCTCAGCCACACATGAATCGAGGCCGGGGTCTGCTCCGCAGGCTTGAGGACCACCGCGTTGCCCGCGGCGAGCGCCGGGGCGAGTTTCCACGTCGCCATCAGGATCGGGAAGTTCCACGGGATGATCTGGGCGACCACGCCGAGCGGCTCGTGGAAGTGATACGCGACGGTGTCGTCGTCGATCTGGCTGAGTGAGCCCTCCTGGGCGCGCAACGCGCCCGCGAAGTAACGGAAGTGGTCGATCGCGAGCGGGATGTCGGCGGCCAGGGTTTCCCGTACCGGCTTGCCGTTGTCCCAGCTCTCGGCGACCGCCAGCTCCTCCAGGTGCGCCTCCATCCGGTCCGCGATCCGGTTGAGGACCGAGGCGCGATCACCGGCTGCGGTGGCGCCCCAGGCAGGGGCGGCGGCGTGGGCCGCGTCCAGGGCGCGTTCGACGTCCTCGGCGGTGCCGCGGGCGACCTCGGTGAACGGGCGCCCGTTGACGGGGCTCGGGTTCTCGAAGTACTGGCCGAGGGCCGGCGGGACGTACGCGCCGCCGATCCAGTGGTCGTAGCGGGACTCGTACGAGACGATGGCGTCCTCGGTGCCCGGCGCAGCGTAACGGGTCATCTCTGTGGCCTCCCGGATTCGGTGCCGCCCGGCGTTGGACGGCCCTCGCTGCGAGGCTAGGGACGGGAACGTTGCAACCTTGTTGCGTCGGACAGCAGAGGTGTCAGCGCTGTTCGGCGTCGAGCGTGCGGGCCCTTGCCTGCAGCGCCGGCCGCTGCCCGGGAGGTGCCGCCGCGGCGAGCGCCTGCCACACCGGCAGGTCGTCCTCGCCCCAGGGGCTGTACGCCCAGTCCGCCAGTAGTCCCGGATCGCCGCGCGCGATCAGCGAGGACCGCAGTTGATCGTCGAGACGGCGCCGCAGCCGGACGACGGACGGTGCCTGCGAGCCGGGCAGCAGCGGCCCCGCATACGCGCTGAGCGCCGCCGCCAAGGCACCGGACGCCAGTCTGCGCGCCACGCCGTCGAAGTCGGCGTCGACCGGAGCGGCGAACCGGTAGGGGCGGGAAAGCAGCAGTTCGGGGCCGACCAGCCTTCGCAACCGGGAGAGTTCGGCCCGCAGCGTCACCGGGGTCACCGACTCGTCCTCGTACAGCTCGACGAGCAGTTCGTCGCCTCCGAGGCCCTCCGGGTGACGGGCGAGTGCCACCAGGATCTCGCTGTGACGCCTGCTGAGCCGGATCTTGCGGCCGCCCGCGACGAGCAGGGCCTCGTCCCGGCCGAGCGCGCTCAGCTGTACGGACTCCGCGGTTGGTTCGGGTGCGAGCAGGGCGAGCTGGGACTCGGCGGCGCGCGCCACCGCCTGGACGAAGGCCAGGCTGTGCGGATGGGCGAGCCGGTTGCCGCCGGTGATGTCGACGGCGCCCAGCACCCGTCCCGTGTGCGGGTCGTGCAATGGCGCCGCGGCGCAGGTCCACTGCTGGACCGGGCGAAGGAAGTGCTCGGCGGCGAATACCTGGACCGGACGGTCCACGGCGATCGCAGTCCCCGGCGCGTTCGTCCCGGCCACGGACTCGGACCAGCAGGCACCTTCCACGAAATTCATCCGGCCGGCGCGTCGGCGGGTCGTCGCGTGCCCTTCGACCCAGAGCAGTCGGCCGTGCGCGTCACACACCGCGAGGAGATGCTCGCCGTCCGTCGCGTACGCACCCATCAGTTCACGGATCACCGGCATGGCGCGGGCGAGGGGATGGCCCTCCCGGTACGGTCCGAGTTCGTCAGGGTCCAGCTCGACCCGCGCCGCACCGTCCGGGCTGACGCGAGCCCGCGCGGAGCGCCGCCACGACTCGCCGACCACGGTGCGTACCGGGCGTTCCAGCCGTCCCGCGGTGGTGAACACCTCGTGTGCGTGGCGCAGTTCCCCGAGCCGTTCGCCGGGGTTCGTGTCGGTGGTCAGCGCCACCCAGGGGTCCGTCAACTCACTCTCCCGTCCGGGGGACTCGTGCCCCCTCATCGTCGTCGCAGCCGGGCTGTGCGACAACCTCGGTGCGGAGAGTAATCGGACCCGCCGTGCGGTCAGCCGGTGCTGTAGAGGTTGACGAGGCGGATGTAGCGCACCCAGTCCCAGTTGGGGCCGGGATCCGTGTGGTCGGTGCCCGGGACCTGGGCGTGACCGAGAATGTGCGCGCGGTCCTTGGGGATGCCGTAGCGGTCGCACACCGACGCGGTCAGCAGGGCGGACTGCTCGTACAGGGCGTTGGTGAAGTACGCCGGCTGGTCGACCCAGCCCTCGTGCTCGATGCCGACGCTACGGGTGTTGTAGTCCCAATTGCCGGCATGCCAGGCGATGTTCTGCTCCCGTACGCACTGTGCGACGTACCCGTCCCCCGAACGCACCACATAGTGCGCGGAGACCTGCTTCGCCGGATTCTGGAAGATGCCGATCGTGTCCGAGAACATCTCCTGCGTGACATGGATGATCACGTATTGCACCGGATAGGCCGAAGGGCGCGTCGACTTCGTGTAGTTCGACGTGGACGCGGGCGTCCAGTGCGCGAGCGGGTAGTCGGTGCTGCCCGCCGCAGCTGAAGCCATGGCGCGGGTGGAAGCCGGAAGCAGTGCCGCCGCGGTGGTCGCCGCGGCGCCCTGGAGAATCCTTCTGCGGTGCATCAACGCTCCTGTGGGGGGAGGGGGTGGGGAGGCGGTGTACGGGGTGCGGAGTCAGGGGTGGGGAGCAGGGTAGCGGTCTCACGGAGGTGCCGGTGCAGTCCACGATGAGTGTCGCCCGCGGGC
The DNA here is from genome assembly GCF_048270745.1 of Streptomyces sp. NPDC056231. NCBI lineage: Bacteria > Bacillati > Actinomycetota > Actinomycetes > Kitasatosporales > Streptomycetaceae > Streptomyces > Streptomyces sp. NPDC056231. Next base: position 4,869 of record NZ_JBLVKW010000114.1, read on the forward strand.
AGCCACTCCTTGCGAATCTTCGCCACGCAGGTGTAGTTGGTGTCGCATACGTTCGCCAGCGGTGCTTCGCCGGCCTGGCTGACCAGTTGGTACGCGTCGAGCTCGGAAAGCCGGTAGTCGCGTGCCAGCCACTGCACCAGGTCCAACTGCGAGATGCGGAAGGCATCTTCGAGAGGGCGAGCCGAACCGGTCGAGATGAGATGGGTGTCCGACTCGATCCGCGGCCATGGCGTCGCCACTCCCTTCAGCAGCTCGACCAGGACCACGGTGTTCATCGCGCACTCCACTGCGACCCCACAGGTCTCGCCCTCGCCCTGGCGGGCGTGTCCGTCGCCCAGACTCAGCAGCGCGCCCTCGACATTGACGCCCAGATAGCAGGTGACCCCGGCTCGCATCTCGGGCGTGTCCATGTTCCCGCCGTGCGCGTCGGGAACCAGCGCGGACCGTACCTCCAGATTGGCCGGAGCCACCCCGACCGTGCCGTGCATCGGATCCATCGGCAGCTCGACCTGGATGTCGCTGTCCCGGGCGCTGAACAGGCAGGTGCGGCGGTCCCGGTCCAGCTGCCACATCCACACCACCTCCGGCAGCGGGGCCTGCAACGATGCCGTCGTATGCGTGGAGGTCAGGGCCCCGAACAGCGGCACGGTCGTGGACGCCGCCCAGTCCCTGGCCGGTTCGATCGACACGAAATGCACCGCGACGGTGTCGCCCGGCTCCGCCCCCACCACATGGAAAGGACCGGTCTGCGGGTTGAGGAACGGGAACTCGCAGACGGCGGAGACCAGGTCCTTCTCCGAGCGCACCCGGCCCGCGAAGCAGTCCTCCGTGTACACATCGAGGAAGGTGCCGGGCTCGACCCGGGCCACCGGCGCCACACCGCCGAAGGTCCAGGCGTACTCGCCCTCCTTGGGGCGCACGGTCAGGATCCGCGGGTCGCTCATCGCTGTTCTGCTCCTGTTCCGATGTCGACGACGGCCTCCGGGACCTCGTCCAGATGGATCCGTCCGGTCTGGGCCACCCGCTCCGGATGTCTGCGTACCAGCACCACCAGTACAACGACGCCGGTGAGTATCCAGACACCGACGACCGGGCCGGCGTATGAGACGGGGGCGCTGAGCTCCGAGACGAAGTCGAAGGCCGGGATCCCGGCGGCTGTCAGCAGCGCCGGTATGAACGCCGCGATGCCCAGTACTGGGAAGAGAAGATGAAGTACGGGGTTGAACGCCTCGCGACGGCGGCGCAGGAAGTACCCGGCGCAGGCCAGGTTGACGACGATGTACACGCCGATGATCACGGTGACGATGACCGTTGCCAGGAGGACGAACGCAGTCACCGGGTCATAGCCGAAGCCGAGCCCGAGGGCCGCGCCGACCGCGATCACGAACTGCACGGCCACACCGGTGACGGGCGAGCGGCGGCGCGGATGGAGCCGCGCGAACGCCTGTGGGAAGACGCCGATACGGCCGAGCGCGAAGGCCGTGCGCGTCGACACGTTCGCGCACGCATTGGCATTGGCCACGGTCGAGTTGACAACGGCGAGAAAGAGCAGGACCCAGAACAGCCCGAACGAAGCACGTGCCACTCCTTCCCATGACGCCGCCCCCGAGGAGCCGAACCCGGCGAACCGGTCGGGCCCGAAGTACACGGACATGGCGTATGTCGTGAGGATGTACACCAGGCCGATCGACAGCGCGGCGCCGAGTACTGCTCGTCGCATGGTGTGCCGCGGGTTCTTCGTCTCCTCGGCGAGCGGCGCCGCCGCCTCGAAGCCCGCGAACGCCAGCACGGTGTAGACCGAGCCGGCGAAGATCCCGCTGATCCCGTCGAAGCCGTCCGCGGTGTGCGACGTACCGAAAACCGACAGAGTGTTGTCCGAACCGGCTTTCCCGATCAGCAGCACCGCGAATGCGACGAAGACCAGCACCTCGAAGATGCCGAGGACGGTGCCGAATCGGGCGGATGCCCGTACCCCGAAGTAGCCGGCGAGTGCGATGATCACCGCACCCAGCAGCGACCACGGCCACCACAGGTCCGCCGGGTAGGACGACCACTCCTGGTGCAGCGTGCCCGCCGTGGTGAAGCCGAGCTGCAGCAACAGCAGTGGCGGCACCAGCGCCTCGACGAAGGCATAGCCCCAGCCGACGAGGAAGCCGACCGTTGGATGCAGGCCCTGCGCGGAGTATGTGGCGACCGAACCGGCCGCGGGCAGATGGCGGGCCAGCTCCGCGACACACGACGCGGTGAACAGACAGGCCACCAGGGCCACCAGCACGGACAGCGGCAGACTACCGCCGGCGAACGCGGCTCCCGAAGGTATGGATGCGGCGATGGCGGCGGCGGGCGCCATCGCCGTGATGCTCTGGAAAAGAACTTCGCGCAGCCCTACGGCGTCGCGCAACAGCCCCGAACCCGATTCCCCCGACACCCCGTGACCCCCTCTGGTCCGCTGACCGGAATGCGTAGTCCGATGTACGGCCGAGCGTCTCGCGCGCCCTACCGTACGGGTGCCGCCCGAGTGGTGGAAGACGGTAGGAGGGTGAAAATCGTTAGAAGGAGCGGAAGTTGGGGGTTCGGGGTGTGAGGAAGGCAGGTCAGCCGTGCAGAGGGCGCGACGACTCGACAGCCGTCAGCGATGTCTCGATTCCGTTGTCGCCGAGCCCGGTACGCCCGACGCGGTGCGGCAAGGTGTGGCCTCGCCGACCCCTGTATGGAGTTCGAGATCGAGGTGTACGCACGCAGGACGACCGCCTGACCGCCCGCACAATGGTCAGCAACCGCTGCGTGGGCGTCGGCGTCTCCTCCTCCGCCGCCACTACGCAGACGCCCGATCAAGTACCCGATCCCCGGGCCGAAGAACCAGCGGGCCGGCGACACGGCGGCGTCCGATCACGACTAGGGCGTGTGTCGGAAGTCCCGCCTGCCCGGCGACGCCTGGCACGCACGCTCGCCGCGTTGTCGGGGTCGTCCAAGTACGTCCAGTACGAGGACGACCCTCCGCCTTGCGATCGCACGCACCAGACGCCGCCGGGCCCACCCTTCGGGCGGACGGCGGGACTTCCGACACACGCCCTAGGTCACTGACCCGCCCGCCAGAATTTGACCGTCGCCGAGCGCGCCCGCCAGCACCGCCGCCGGATCGTCGCCCGCCGGGCCCGCCGGGTTCCAGCGACCACGTTCCTTGCGGTACGGCCACCAGCGCCCGTCCCGTCCGTACCGAAGCTGTACGCCGTCACCCGTAACGGTCCAGCGGTTGCCCGCCGCCCGCAACTGCGGGCGCTCGCCGTCCTCCCACGCCTCGGCGAGCCGGGCACGGGCCCTGGCGAGGGACTCCGGATCGGGGGCCCATTCCTCGTCGAGCACTGCGAGCGCGGCCGCCCCGCCGTAACCCCAGGCTCGCACCGCCGCGTCGAGTTCGGCCCGCTGCCGCCCCGATCCGGTGCTCAGTCGTGTCACGATCCCCGGCTCGGGACGGGCGTCGACGACCAGCCGTACCGCGTCCTGTCCAGGCGTCAACTCGTGCTGCACCGGCTGCTGTTCGTGGCCCGGCGCAAGGGCGTCCGCCAGCATCCGGTAGGCGCGTACCGCACTGTCCGTCACCAGGACCTCCAGTGCCGCCGGGTCGAGACCGGGCTCCGGTTCGGTCTCCGTGCGCAGCGACGGGGCGGGACCGGGCTCCGCGGGCAGCGGCGGGGGAGCGGGCAGTGGCGGCAGGATGTCCCGCGCGGCAAACGTCTCGTCCGCCCGTACGCCGCGCACTCGACGATCCTCCGCGGCGGAGGACTGCGCGGGTTCCCGTTCCGCGGCACGGACCGCGATCCGCACCTGGAGATCGTCGAGCAGCCGCCGTTCACCGCGCCCGCGCATGAGCAGGAGTACGAACGGGTCCTGGTCCAGCAGCCGCGCGACCTGGTAGCAGAGGGCGGCGGAGTGCGGACAGTGGTCCCATGCCTCGCACGTGCACTCAGGCTCCAGGTCTCCGATGCCCGGCAGCAGATCGACTCCGGCCGCCGCCGCGTCCTCCACCAGATGCGGTGGCATCTCCCGGTCGAGCAGTGCGGCGATGTGCCCGGCCCGGTCGGCGGCCATGTCCAGGAGCCGGTCCCACTCCTCCTCGCTCAGCTGCTGAAGCAGCACATCGCTGCGGTACGCGGTCGAGTCCCAGTCCTGGACGACCGCGGTGATCCGACCGGGCTGTACGGAGACCGCGCCGACCCGCCCCTCGCGGGCGAACCGGCGCCCCTGCTTGACCTGATTGCCGTCCAACGCCGTGTCCTCCAGGGCCTTCAGCCATGCCCGGCCCCACCAGGACTCGGCGAAACCGCGGCCTCGCGCCGGCGGTAGGGCGGCGAAGGTTCGTTCCTGTTCGGGTGCCGACTCCTCATCGGCGATGTCGTCTGATTCGTGCCCGTCGATCCTGTATGCGTCGTTCTCGTAGCCGTCATTCATCGCGCGCCCCCTCGCAACTCCACCAGATCCGCCAGTTCGGCGTCGGTCAGTTCTGTCAGCGCCGCCTCGCCGGAACCGAGTACCGCATCCGCGAGGCCCTGTTTGCGGGCCAGCATGTCGGCGATCCGGTCCTCGATCGTTCCCTCGGTGATCAGGCGGTGCACCTGTACCGGCTGGGTCTGCCCGATGCGGTATGCGCGGTCGGTGGCCTGTGCTTCCACCGCCGGGTTCCACCAGCGGTCGAAGTGCACGACATGGCCGGCCCGGGTGAGGTTGAGCCCTGTGCCCGCCGCTTTCAGAGACAGCAGGAAGACGGGGGCTTCGCCGGCCTGGAACCGGTCCACCATGGCCTCGCGTTCGGCGATCGGCGTGCCGCCGTGCAGGAACTGAGTACGCACCCCGCGCGCCGCCAGATGCTGTTCGAGCAGCCGTGCCATCTGTACGTACTGGGTGAACACCAGCACGCTCGCATCCTCCGCCAGGATCGTGTCGAGCAGTTCGTCCAGGAGCTCCAGCTTTCCCGAACGGTCGGCGATCCTCGGCCGCTCCTCCTTGAGGTACTGCGCCGGGTGGTTGCAGATCTGTTTCAGCGCCGTCAGCAGTTTCACTACCAGGCCGCGCCGGGCGAACCCGTCCGCGCCGGAGATCTCGGCCAGGGTCTCCCGTACCACCGCCTCGTACAGACCGGTCTGTTCCGCCGTCAGTGACACCGCACGGTCCGTCTCCGTCTTCGGTGGCAGTTCCGGAGCGATGCCCGGATCGGACTTGCGCCGCCGCAGCAGGAATGGCCGGACCAGCGCGGCGAGCCGTTCGGCCGCCGCCGGGTCGCTGCCGTCCTCCACGGCCCGCGCGTACCGGGTACGGAACGTGCCGAGGCGGCCCAGCAGCCCGGGCGTCGTCCAGTCGAGGATCGCCCACAGTTCGGAGAGGTTGTTCTCCACCGGGGTGCCGGTGAGTGCCACCCGGGCTCGCGCACCGATGGTCCGCAGCTGCTTCGCGGTCGCCGAGTACGGGTTCTTGACGTGCTGTGCCTCGTCGGCGACCACCATGGACCATCCGGCCTCGGCGAGCCTCGCCGCGTCGAGCCGCATCGTGCCGTACGTGGTGAGCACGAACTCGCCGTCCACCAGGCCCTCCAGGCTGCGGGACGCGCCGTGGAAGCGCCGCACCGGCGTGCCGGGGGCGAACTTCTCGATCTCCCGTTGCCAGTTGCCCATCAGCGAGGCCGGGCAGATCACCAGGGTCGGTCCGGCCGCCTCGTCGAGGCTCTGCCGGTGCAGATGCAGGGCGATGAGCGTGATGGTCTTGCCCAGACCCATGTCGTCGGCCAGACAGCCGCCGAGGCCCAGCGAGGTCATGGTGTGCAGCCAGTTCAGACCGCGCAGCTGATAGTCCCGCAACGTCGCGGCGAGTGCGGTCGGCTGACCGATCGTCTGCCGCTCGCCCGACTCGGGTTCGGCGAGCCTGGACCGCAGCCGGGCGAGCCAGCCGGTCGCCTGTACGTCGACCCTGCGGCCGTCTACCTCGGTGGAACCGGTCAGTGCGGCGCCGAGCGCGTCGATCGGGGTGACCTTGCGGTCCTGCGCCTCGCGGGTGCGTCGCGCCTCCTCGGGGTCGATGAGTACCCACTGGTCGCGTAGCCGGACGATCGGCCTGCTGGCCTCGGCCAGGCGGTCCAGTTCGGCGCGGCTCAGCTTCTGGTCGCCGAGTGCGAACCGCCAGTTGAACGCCAGCAGCGCGTCGGCGGACAGGAACGACGGGACGTCCGACGCGGACCTCCCGTTGCGGGATTCGCCGTCGCCGCCGTTCTCGTCGTCCGGCGGGCCGATCACCGCGCGTGCGGTGAGAGTACGGGTGAGCTCCTTGGGCCAGTGCACCTGGACCCCGGTCGCGGCGAGCGCCCGTGCGGCAGGGCCGAGCAGTTCGGTGATCTCTTCGTCGGCCGGATCGACGGAATCCGGTACGGCGGCCGACAGAAGCGGGGCCAGCGGCGGCCAGGCGCGGGCGGCGCGACGCAGCGCGAGGAGGGCGTCCATCCGGGCCCGAGGGCCGAACACCGCCGCGGTCGGTGCGTTGCCCGCCCAGACGTCGGCGGCGTCGGCGACCAGCGTCGGATCGCTGACGCTGTGGATCTGCAGGACCGCACGGAACGACGGCCCGGCACCCGGCTCGGTGTCCTCGTCGTGCACCCTGGGAGGACCGGTGAGCTCGATACGCAGCGAGAGCCGCACTCCCGCGTCGTGCCCGGCCGCGACATCAGCGGCCCAGCCGCGACGGTCCGGCAGCCGCTGCGGCGTGTCGACGGCGAACGCCGGGCTGCCGGTGGCGAACACCGCTGCGGGCGTGCGCGGCAGGCCGTCCGCGACCGCGTCCAGGAATGCGCGCAGCAGCCGCTCCGGCTCCGGCAGCAGCACAGGCTCGGCGTCCTCGTCGAGCGGCACCGCATGGGCGGTGGGAGGCATCGAAGCCGCGAGGTCACGGATCCGGTCGAGATCGGTGGCAGCCAGGGGGCCGGTCCGCCAGGCGTCGTGGTCCGTCGCGCTCAGCCCCGGCAGCAGCAGTCCGCGGGCGGCGAGTTGGAGGGCGAGGAGTGCGGCAGCGCCCCAGAACGCCGCCGCCGGATGGGAGTGCGTGGCTGCCCGCGCGCGGGTCAGAACGGGCAGGGAGTCGCGTACGGGCAGCAGCAGAGCCGGAACACGGTATGGGCGGGCATCGGCCCCGACGACGGTCAGTTCCCCGACCGTCCCCGGGGCGTCGGGCGGGCTGCTGCCGTCTGGATGGCAGAAGGCGACCCGGCCGGTGCGGGCGGGGTCCGAGGGCAGGAAGACGACGGAGCAGCGGGAAAGCGCGGAGATCTCGGCGGGGGACGGCGCGGGAAGCCTGTGCACGGCGATGTCGGATTCCTCAAATTTGACTAGTGGATGCCAAGATCGCCGAGGGTACTCCACGGCAGCGTTGTGCGGGAGCCCGATCGCTGTGATCCATGTCACTTCCACGGAGGCCTGTGGGCTGTCGGGTGTAGCCAGCACCCCCCTGTGGGGAGGGGGCTGCCCCCCGGAATCCCGGGTGGTGGCGCCATGGTTGGCGTGTGGCCTCCGCCCGTACGTTTCAACAGGTCAGAGCAGGTTGCTAGCCACCCAGAGACCGGAGAAGCCATGCCCGAGGCCGTAGTCACCGTCGTGGACCGCACCCGCGGCCGCGCCCGCAGTGCGGGCAGTGCCAACGGAGTGCGAGACGCCCCAGGCACCGGAACTGCCGCACCGGCGGGATTCGAGCGCGGCGCCGGAGCTTCCGGGAGCGACTTCGCGCCTCTCCTGCGGGCCGTCAAGGCACACGGACTCCTGAAGCAGCGCACCGGTTGGTACGCGGCACGCATCGCGGTCAACCTCCTCGCCCTGGGCGCCGTGACGACCGGCCTGGCCCTCCTCGGCAACACCTGGTGGACCCTGCTGCTCGCCCTGCCCCTGGCGCTGTTCTGGGCCCGCACCGCGTTCCTTGGCCACGACGCCGGACACGCCCAGATCACCGGGGACCGAAAGGCGAGCCGGATCATCGGCCTGATCCACGCCAATCTGCTCCTCGGCATGAACGAGGCCTGGTGGAACGACAAACACGTACGCCACCACGCCAACCCCAACCACATCGACAAGGACCCGGACGTCGGCGTCGGCGCCCTCGTCTGGACCCAGAAGCAGGCGGCCCAGCGCCAGGGCTTCGCCCGCTGGCTGACCCGTAACCAGGCCCGGCTGTTCTTCCCGATGCTGCTCCTCGAAGGCATCGCCCTCAAGATCTCCGGCTTCCAGTACCTGCGGCAGCAGCCGGCCCGTGAGCGGGCCCTCCCGGCAGCCCTCCTCGTCACTCACCTCGCGCTGTACGCGACGCTGCTCCTCACCGTCATGTCTCCCGGCAAGGCCGTCGTCTTCGCACTCGTGCACCATGCACTCTTCGGGCTCCACCTGGGCATGGCCTTCGCGCCGAACCACAAGGGCATGGAGATGCCCGATCCCGACGGCGACCGTTGGGGGCATCTCCAGCGGCAGGTCCTCACCTCGCGCAACGTGCGCGGCGCCGCCCTCACCGACTGGTTCCTCGGCGGGCTCAACTACCAGATCGAGCACCACCTCTTCCCGAGCATGCCCCGCCCCCATCTGCGCCGGGCGCAGCCCCTGGTGCGCGCCCACTGCGAGGCGCTCGGCATGCCGTACGCGGAGACTGGACTCATCGAGTCCTATCGACAGGCGCTGCAGCACATGCACGAGGTCGGCGAACCGCTGCGGTGACCTGGCGGGAGGCCCGCCGCTGTGGGCCGGAACCGATGGGCACCCACAGGCGTTCTCACAGCAGGAGCGGCGTGAGCCGCGTAGGAGGCGTGGACGATGTCGAACAGCGCAAAGATTGCCATCGGGGGAGTTGTCGCGGCAGTCATCCTGATGCCGTTCATCGGATTCTGGCTGTCGCTGCTGGTGCTGATCGGAGTGCCGACGGTGGCCTACCTGATGCTGGATCCCTCCCAGCGGCGCAGGCTCCGTAGGATCACCCGTAAGGAAATAGGCCGCTGAAAGGGGTTCTTCATAGATGAGCGGGACCGTCACCGTGGTGAGCAGTAGCGGGGTTTACTCATTCACCAAGCCGAACCGCCAGTCCCTCACCCTGCTGACCGGACTCGGAGTGGAGGGAGATGTTCATGCGGGGGTCACGGTGAAACACCGTTCCCGCGTCGCACAGGACCCCACCCAGCCGAATCTGCGCCAGGTTCATCTCATCCACGAGGAACTCTTCGACGAGCTGCGTGCAGAGGGCTTCGAGGTCGCCCCTGGTGACCTCGGGGAGAACGTCACCACGCGTGGCGTCGATCTCCTCGAGCTGCCTGTAGGCACGCTGCTGCACCTCGGCGGCGAGGCCGTCGTCGAGGTCACCGGCCTGCGCAACCCGTGCCGGCAGATCGACACCTTTCAGGAAGGGCTGCTCAAGCAGGTCGTCGGCCGTGACGAGGCGGGCAACATCGTGCGCAAGGCCGGGATCATGAGCATCGTCAGGACCGGCGGGGTGGTCCGGCCCGGCGACCCGGTCACGGTCGAACTGCCCGCCGAACCGCACCGCCGGCTGGAGCGTGTGTAGCGGCCGACGGAGCCCCCGGCTCAACCACAGGCCGGCTCGCGACTCGGCGGCGCAGGCCGTGACGGAGCAGGCGCTGCGAGCGCCGTCGGCCTCGGCGGCCGTGGCGTGGGCGCCGGGACTCAGGCCGGTCGCACGGCGAGCGCGTCGAGTGCCTTCAGCAGACCGGGCAGCTCCGCCCCGCGGCCGACCGGCAGGACCTCGCCGGGTTCCTCGTCCAGCAGGATGAACGCGATGTCGTCGGTCCGGGCGACCAGGGACCAGCCGGGGCCGTCGGCTCGCAGCGTGCGGGCGTCACCGGGGGCGAACGAGGAGCGGATACGTCCGATCGGCGGCGGGCTGTCCACGTACGCATGAGCTTCTGCCAGCGCGCGACGGACACCGGGATGGACGCCGGCGGACACGGCGACGCCGGCCGGGCGCTCTTCATCGGTATCGGCACTGCCCGCGGCGTCCGGACCCGCGAACGCCGTGGCGTCGTCGATCTGCTCGCGCCACGCCGCCCACTGCAACGCGATCTCGTCGGCGCCCAGCCGCCGCTGCGGAGGCCCCCATGACTCTGTGTCGGGAGGGCTCAGCGGCGGCAGATCGGTTCCCTCGGCCTCCGGGTCCGGCAGCGGATCGTGCGGCGCCGGCACCCCCGGCGTGGCAACCGCCAGCGCCAGTGGCCAGCCAGGGAGCGCGCAGACCACCGAACGGTCGTCGGGGGAGAGGTCGTACTCCATACCGCAGTCCCAGGAGGCGATCGCGACGGCAACCAGGGACACGTCATCCACGACGACGGTCCACCGGGCCCCGCCGTCGTCCTGCCCGAGGACCAGCCCGTAGCCCTCGGCGTACGGTTCGAGGCCGAGTGCCGTGCAGGCCGCCGGGTAGTCGTCCCCGAGCACGCTCGGGAACTGCGCGGGTGTCAGCAGCACCGCGGTCAGCACATACAGTGCGTCCTCGTCGGCGACTGTGTCGTCCGTCCCGGCCACAGCACCCTCCTCGTCCTTCGTCGTCTTCCGTCGGCGCACCTTAACCAGTGGGTAACGCGGCCGTCGAGGCCCTGACAAGGAAGGACCCACCGCGCCGTCGGCGAGCAGACGGCGCGGTTCAGTCGGCGGGGAGACCGAGCAGCGTACGGGCCACGGTCTGCGGCGATTGGCCGGTCTCCCGCGCCAGCGCGGTGACCGCCCGGCAGGCCAGTTCGTTCACCCCGAAGGAGAGCGCCTCGGGTGACACCCAGCCGCTCGCTTCGTCCATCCGGTCGTGGTCGTCGTCCACGCAAGCCGAGACATAGGTGGCGGCCGCGTCGAACAGATTGTGCTGTTTGCGCTGCCGTTCCTCGCGCGGCGGCGCGGGCCGTTCACCCTTCCGGCCGGGTGACACTGCCTTCCGCAGACTGCTGAGCATGTCGATCATGGGGACTGCCTTCCGGGGAGCCGTGCACGCGTGGTGCGGTCGTACATACTTACGGTCTTCCCCTTCCGCATAGAGTTTGACCTTCGACCGAGGAACTGGGGCAACGCGGTGAAGCGATACGACCGGCTGAAGGAGATCAGGCGGCTCGATCCGGAGCGGGACTTCCTGGAGATCTACCGGCTCACGGCCACGTACGAGTTCCCCTGGGACATCACCCGTGCGCTCGGGACCATCTCCTGAGATGCCGCCGGAACTCGTACGAGTAGCCGCGGGTCGATCTTGCCCTCTACCAGCAGCGGAGGCAGCGGGTACAGGGCTGGCAGCGGAGCGCTCTCGCGCTCCGAGAGCGCGTCCATAGCCCTCTCGAAGAGGCCGGAGGCCATCCACCGCTGATAGCGGGTCGTCAGGCCCGTGGTCTTGCCGTACTCCTCCGGAAGCTCCTTCCAGGCCATGCCCGTACGGGCCTTGAGGAGTACCGCCTCCAGCACCGTGCGGTGCGGCAGCCGGTCCCGCCGGTTGCGGACGTCGGCGCCCTCGAAGAGGGGGCGAACGATGTCCCATGCCGCGTCGTCCAGGACCGGAACGCAGCGGCTGCGCTGCCGGAACCACGCTGTCAGCGTGTCGTCTGCCCGAACCTTCTTCGGAACCCCGCCGGTCAACGTGACCTTGAGGTCCAGCAAATCGCAGACCTCGGCCTTCTCCTGCGGAGTCATCTCCCGCATGCGAGTGCGGGCCACTTCGGCAAGGGCCTGGAGATCGTGGGCCCGCTGCTGGGCAAGCTCGCTCTCCTGCTGCCAAGCCACAGCCTCCGTGCGGAGCTTGACCAGTTCCGCTCGCTCATCTTCCAAAGCCTGGGTGGCCTTGGCGATGGCCTCGGGGGACTGGCCGCCCTTCGCGGCCACGATCAACATGGCCGCGATCGCGTTGTCCTGACCCTCAATCTTCTTGTCCAGGTCGGCGATGTGCTCGGCGTGGTTCTCCTTCTGCCCGGTGGCCATTGCGAGCCAATCCATCCGTGATCTTGCGTGGGTCTCCCCGGCTTCAGCCGGGGAGGGAAACGCATCCTCGGTCCGGAGGCGCGAAGCGCCGGAGTTCGTTGCGTTGTCAGTGGCCTGCACTATGTTGATCACGACAGCCGAAGGGGGGTGGGCCGGATGATCCGTGCGTACAAGTTCCTCATGCGGCCCACTGC
>NZ_JBLVKW010000115.1:0-16899 GCF_048270745.1 Streptomyces sp. NPDC056231
CCTTGTACGACGGCGACGCGACCGACACGACAAGCCCTCCCCAGGCACGATCAACCCGAAGATCATTTCACTCCGTCAGCCAACGTGACAGCACCATCCCGTGCACAAGGCTGCTTGACGATCTATAGGAGTCGACCGTTCACCTGCGGTGACGCCCCGCGGGCGTGAAAATCGGTACAGGGGCTGTCCGCCGACGCCGCTTGATGTTTGGGCTGTGAGCCCGCATAGGAGTCTGGTGAGGGAGCCGTCCGAGGGGCCGCACACTGTCGCCTTGAGCACGCCGATCAGCTTCTCCGTCACCCCTCAGAGGGCGGTATGAGACCTGATGTCCGATTCTTCGTTTCGTGTGGGGTGATCGGGCAGGTGGTGACGAAGTCGGTCGACTACGGCCGGGGCTGGGAGAACAAGCCCTGCTCGGTCTCGGTCAGGATTCCGCGGTCGGCCAGCCGCTTGAGCTTCAGGCGGACGTTGTTGATGTTGTTGGGTGCGACCGCCAGGTCCATCGCCTCGCACACCTGCCGGGCCCGCAGCGGATGGTCGGCCGCGGTGAACACCGCCATGATCTGCTGGTAAGCCGGATGATCCGGCAGCTTCGGTGCCGGCGGCGCGGGCGGTTGCGGGTCGGGCAGCTCCAGCAGTGTCTTGCGGGTGATCCGAACTTCCTCGGCGGCCAGGCCGAGTTCGTCGAGCTGTGCGGTCAGCTGCGTGATCTGTTCCCGCGTCTCCTCGGCTTGCGCGGTGATCTCTCGTTCCCGCTCCTCCAGCCGCGCCAGCACCGCGCCGAGCGTCAGCTCCCCACCGGTCATGCGGTGCGCCAAGCCGGCACGGCCGCCCCGGTCAACCGGCGCACTATCACCGCGGTCATCGCCCAGTACACCCGCGACTCCGAACTACGGGGCAGATGCTCGTAATCGCGCACCAGCCTGCGGTGCAGCATCAAGATCCCATAGGCACGCTCCACGACCCACCGCTTGGCCTGAGGAACGAACCCGGTCTGCGCGGGGTTGCGCTCCACGACCTCCACCTCGATACCTACCTTCTCCCTGTGCGCGACGACGGCGTTCTTGAAGCCCTGATCGACCAGGGCTTTCTCCACGGCGTCGGTGTCGGCGGCGACCTTGTCCAGCAGCGCGATGCCGACGGCGTTCTCGTGCGCCGACGCCGCCATCACGACCACCGCGATCACCAACCCCAGAACGTCAACGGCCAGGCCGCGCTTGCGGCCCGGTACTTTTTTTGCCGGATCGCGCCCCGTCGACTCAGCGGGCACTCCGGCCGCCGCGTGCACGCTCTGGGTATCGAGCACCACCAGGCTCGGGTCCGCCTTCCGGCGTGCCATATCCCGCACCTGCCAGCGCAGCAGGTCGTGAATGGTCTGGTCGGTGCCGTCGTCGCGCCAGGTGTAGAAGTAGTACTTCACCGCGCCGGGTGGCGGAAAGTCGTGCGGAAGCAGGTCCCACTGGCAGCCGGTCCGGCCCTGGTAGAGCAGCGCGTTGACGATCTCCCGCATCTCGTACCGGCCCTGATGGCCGCTGACCGAGGGATGCGCGGCCTTCCATGCGGCGATCACCGGCTCGACCAGCGCCCACTGCTCGTCGCTCACATCGGTCTTGTAGGGCTTGCGCTCGCTCACGGTGCCCAGCCCAACACGCCCATAGCCGCCGACCGCCCAGGATGCCGCACCGCCACACATTCAGGTGACGACAAAACGCCTATGCACTCACATACCGCCCTCTGAATACGCGCCCTAGCACCACCGAGAAGACAGGACGTCCGCCCGTGACCAACACCGCCTCCGCGCCAGCCGCCGACCCGACCCACAGTCAGCCCGCCTACACCCCGACCCCGTCCATCCCGCGCCTGCTGACCGAGCTGGTGGCCGAAGGGTTCTTCACCCGGTACGCCACCATCCGCGGCGACGCCGAGGCCTTCCACCCCGACTGCGTACGCGACCGGCTGCCCGGGCGGGAAGACCGGGACGGGCGGGACATGCACGGACTGAGCGGCGGGCGCAGTCGCCGCGTATGGGGCGGGCGGCCCGTACGCGGGGTGCTGCCCGGGCAGGGAGGTGGCCGGGGCGCCCTCGGCGGTCCGGATCCGCCGGCTGGTTACGGCGGCGACAAGCCGGAACACCAGGGCGGCCTCGACCAGCTCGATCGGCACGACGAGGCCGAGTACCACGCGAAGCGCGAGCAGACTGATCAGCCGACCGCGGCGGGAACGCCCGGCAGCGCTGCACAGTGGCAGGATCGCGCTCCACAGCAGGAGGTGCCGGATGAAATCGGCGCGAATCACCCCGAGGTCAGCGGTGCCGGTTGTCCTACGGCTGGTCAGGCACTGAGGAGTTCTTTGGAGGTGGTGGCGGCTTGTAGGGCGTCGGGGTCGGGGACGATGCCGATTCCTGGGCCGGTGGGAAGAGTCAGGTGGCCGTCGTGAAGGACGAAGGGGGCAGTGATGTCGCGGGTGTAATAGCGGGCCGTGGCCGAGATGTCACCGGGCAGGGTGAAGCCCGGGAGTGCGGCCAGCGCCAGGTTGGCTGCCCGGCCCAGCCCGGTCTCCAGCATGCCGCCGCACCACACCGGTACGCCGTTGGCCAGGCACAGGTCGTGGATCCGGCGGGCCTCCAGGTACCCGCCGACCCGGCCGGGCTTGATGTTCACGATCGAGCACGCCTCCTGCCGGATGGCGGTGGCCGCGTCCCGGGCCGAGGTGATCGACTCGTCCAGGCAGATCGGGGTGTCCATCCGGGCTGCCAGCCGGGTGTGCGAGAGCAGGTCGTCCGGGGCGAACGGCTGCTCGATCAGCGTCAGCCCATAGTCGTCGAGCCGCCGCAGGTGGGGCAGATCCGCCGGGCTGTAGGCGGTGTTGGCATCCACCTGCAAGGGGATCTCCGGGCCGAACGTCTCCCGCACCGCTCGCAGCGGCTCGACGTCCCAGCCTGGTTCGATCTTCAGCTTGATGCGGGCGTAGCCCGCGCTGAGATAGCCGTCGACGGCACTGATCAGCTCGTCGACGGTGTCCATGATGCCGACTGACACTCCGACTGCGAGCTCGGTCCGCGTCGCCCCGAAGTACTGGGCGAGGCTGATGCCGGCGGTCTGCAGTTCGGCGTCCAACACTGCCATCTCGACCGCCGACTTGGCCATCGGATTCCCCCTGATCGGCCGGAGCAGCTCGGGCACCAGCGCGGCGGTCAGCTCGGGTGCCGAGAACAACCGGGGCAGCAGGAAGCGACGCAACACCTCCCGGGCCCCGGCCAGGTACTCCGCGCTGTACGTCGGGTCGTCGTCGGTCACACACTCGCCCCAGCCGACGGCTCCGTCGACCGTGGTCACCTTGACCAGCAACGAGTTCCGGTGTTCCTGGGTGCCCAGTGAGGTCCGGAACGGCGAGACCAAGGGCAAGGCCACCTCACGCAACTCCACCTGCTGCAGCTTCATTTCGACACTTCCTTTCGTTGCAGGACGTACCAGCCGGACCGGACGAAGCCGTCGATCCGATAACCGTTCTCCAAGGCGCCGCCGAGCGACTCGCGCATCGCGGACCGCCAGCGCCGGGCGGAGGCTGGATCCCTTTGCCGCAAGGACTCCGCATCCACCGGGGTGGCACAACGCAGTACGCCGCCGGTCGCGGCGCGCAGTACTGGCTCGCCGTTGCCGTCCGGCTCGAGTACGGGCACCGCAGCGGCCAGGTTCGGCAACGGTTCCGGTGCATGCGACGTCGCGTGCACCGGCCAACTGACGAACAGCCGGTCGGACTCGTCGCCGTCGTTGATGCCGTCGTCCAACGGCCCGTAGAAGTCAGGCAGGTACGCCTCTGCGACCGCCCCCAGCCTGTGCAGGTTGAAGTAGGCGTTGCGGCGGATCAGCGGGTCGTACGTCCACGAGATCGACGACAGGCCCGCCTCGGCAGCCCACTCCCGCTGGTGCGACTTCATCGCCGCGCCGATCCCACGCCCATGCATTCCCGGTACCACGCCGGCCACGTGCGAGTGCAGGCTGTCTCCGACGGTTCGGAACCCGGCGGTCACGCCAACCATCGCCGTCCCGAGGTACGCCGCCGCGACGTAGCCGCCGGTGTGCGCTAGCGCGCACATCACGTCCAGAGCCAGTGGTGGCTCGGCGGTGTCCGGGGTGTTCCACACGGCACGTAGCAACGCCTCGGCCTGCTGAAGTTCGGTTACGGTCCGAAGCAACTGGATTCGGACGCCTGTCCGTTCCGCGACGGCGGATGGAAATTCGACCATGTGACGAGTCTGCTTGGCGGACCGCCCCGAACCATTGGCTTCCAGGCCCAAGTTCACTCGGCCTCCTTTGTGCTGATGTCCGGCAGCCGTAGCCGCAGCTGCAGCGCCAGCGCCAACCGCAGGTCCGGATCGTCGATGTCGATCAGCTCGGCCAGCCGGCGCAACCGGTGCCGCAATGTGTTGGGGTGCAACGTCAAGGCGTCGGCCGCCCGTGGCACGTCGTAGTGCTCGGCGATCCAGCAGCGCAGCGTTTTCTCGTAGTCTGTTCCGTGCCGGGCGTCGTGGTCGAGCACCGTCGACAGCGGCTCCGCGTCCAGGGCCGGGCGGTACCGGAGCGCCTCGTAAACGTCGCGCAGGAATATCGGGGCGGCCAGCTCGTCGTGCCGTCCGATCTCCGCCTTGCCGAACGGTCCGCACACCACCTTGAGCGCCTGCCTGGCCTGACTCATCCCTGTGGGTATGTCGGCAAGGCCGGTAAGGGTGCGGCTGATCCCGGCCCGCCAGCCGCCGCCCAGGGTGTCCCTCGCCCGAGCCAGCACCGTCGCAATGATCAGCTGGATCACGGGCGCGTCGGACGCAGTGTCGACCACTGCCACAGCCTGACCGTCCAGCGCTCCTGCAGCGGCTCCCAGCCGGTACGCTGAGAGTCCCATCCGCAGCAGGTCGCCGACGTACTCCGCGGCCGAATCCGGCGACACGCCTCGCGCGTGATCGGCTGGGCTACTGGAGCGGCCGATCACCAGCACGGTCGCCGGGGCGTCGAAGCGCATCCCGAACGAGTCGGCGAGCTCCCGGGTCGCTCCCAAGCCGCGGAGCAACCAGCCCAGGCGCTCCACTCGTTGCCGACGCTCGGCATCCGCCGCGAGGCTCACCCGAGCCAGGTGGGGCGCGGCCAGCCGTGCGCCCTCGGCAAGGACGTCTGTCGCCTCCTCTGCCAATGGTTCATCACCCTGTAGCACCCAGATGGTGCCCAACGCCTCACCACCGTCTCGTATGGCGATGGCGAGTCGCGGCCGGTACTCCTTCGGCTCGTAGCTCCATACCGCGGTATCGGACCGCAGGACAGCGGCGTACTCCTCGGCGTGGGTCGGGTGGTCCGGCACCCGGCGGCCGAGGATGCCGTCGCGACGCGGGTCGTCGACCAGCTGACCTGGGACCGTGGAGTAGGCCAGCACACGCATGGACAGATCCTCGATCGCCACCGCTCCACCGGCGCGCACGGCTATGTCGTTGGCCAGGGCGAACAAGTCGACGGATCGATGGCCGTTCGGCTCGAATACCGGGCTCGTGATCGCCCGCAGCGCGTCGATCAAGGTGTAGAGCTGTCCCCAGGAGATCTCGGTATTGCTCTCCAGGAGCGCCACCCCGGTCCGCTCGGCAGCCTGTGTCAGTGCTGCCGTGTCCGTGGTGCCGGCTCGCATGACCACCGCCATGGCGTGTTGCCTGGCAGCCCATTCCAGTACGTCGGCGGTCAGCCGGCCGGGTACCAGTACGATCGCATCGGTCAGCCCCGTCGTGGGGGCGTCGGTGTCATAGATCGTGGGCGCACCGATGGCGACCGCCCGGCCTTGCGGCAGCGCGAGCGGCCGTACGAGCTCGGTTCCCAGGCTGTCGAGCACAACCCCGAGCGTGATCCCGGCCAGGGTGGTCATCGCCTCGCCGATCGCAGCATCCGGCCCCGCCGCTCACCGGTGAACTCACCGTCGACGATCACCTGTTCACCAGCCAGGAACACATGCACCATTCCGGTCGGCCGCAGCTCGGGATTCTCATAGGTCCCGGCGTGGCCTATCCGCGCAGGATCGAAGACCACCAGGTCCGCGACGGAGCCGCGGCCGATCCAGCCGCGGTCGGACAACCCGAATTGGCTGGCGGTGGCGGAAGTGACCTTCCGGATCGCCTCGGCCAGGTCCACCACACCGCCGTCACGTACATAGCTTCCGAGGAAGGTGGGGAAGGTGCCAAAGGTCCGGGGATGGTTCGGACCGATCGGGATGTCGCTGTCCGAACCGATGGCGACCAACGGATCGGCCATGATCGCCAGTACATCACCTTCGTCCATGGTGTGGCAGACAACATACGCGTGCGGGTCGGCGATCAGCAGCTCGCACAGCACATCCCATGGATCTCGTCCGGCCAGCACTTCGGCGAGCCGGCGCCCCTTCACCGTCGGATCGGTGTGCCGCAGGATCTGCATGTCCTCAGGGTGGAGCTCCCGCCACAACCCGACGCCGATCCCCGGCCCCGGCCCCTCGGCCATCGCTCTGATCGCCGCCCGGGTCACCGGATCGGAGAGCCTGGCGCGCAGCGCGTCCACGTTGCCCTCGCAGGCCTCTGGAGGCAGCATCGCCGACAAGCTCGTGCAGAAGGCCCGGTACGGGTACTGGTCTCCACGTACGTCAACGCCACTGCGGCGGGCCTCGGCCAGCTTGTCCAGGATCAGCCGGGCCGCGCCGTGGACGGCGCGGCCGGAAGCCTTGCAGTGCGAAACCTGCAGCCTGATCCCGGCTGCTCTGGCGACTGCGACCGCCTCGTCGAGTGCATCGGCCAGCCCCTCGCTCTCGCTGCGGCTGTGGGTGGCGTATGCCCCGTCGTACCGGCGGGCGATCCGGGCCAGGGCGGTGAGCTCGGCCAGGTCCGCGTACGCGCCGGGCACGTACTCGAGACCGCTGGACAGTCCGCGAGCCCCGGCTGCGAAGGCCTCGTCGGTGAGCGCGCACAGCCGGTCCAGGCCCCCCGGCGGCAACTGCTTCTCCAAGCCGGCTACCGCCAGTCGCAGGGTGTTGTGGCCGACCAGTGGGGCGAAGTGGTTGCTCAGCCCGGCGGCCTCTGCGGCATTGAGATAGTCCGCGAAGGTCGTGAACATCTCCTCGCCCAGCTGGATCGGGCTCAGCCCTGCGGTCTCGGGATCTGTCGGTCCCATCGAGAAGCCGCAGTTGCCGACGACCTCCGTGGTGACGCCCTGCAGCAGCTTGAAGGGCTGCGCGTCGGGCAGGAACGGAACGCTGTCGGAGTGGCTGTGCGGATCGACGAACCCGGGGGCTATCACCAGGCCGGCCGCATCGATGGTCCGTCTGGCTGCCCCGAGATCCTTGCCCACGGCAATGATGCGGTCGGCGGTGATGGCGACGTCGGCGGTGACTGGCGTGGAGGCGAATCCGTCGTGGACCTCACCGCCGGAGATGATCAGGTCATGCATGGGCTGCCTTTCCGGTCGGCGCCGGTGGCACGGAGGCCACCAGGCGTCGGGTGTATTCGTGGGTGGGGGCATCGAGCACCTTCTCGGTGTCTCCAGCCTCGACCACCTGGCCGTGCAGTAGCACTACGATCCGGTCGGTGATCTGCCGGACCACGGCCAGGTCGTGCGTGATGAACAGCAGGGCGGTGCCCAGCTCGGTATTGATGCGGCGCAGCAGTTCCAGGACGTGGGCCTGGACCGACACGTCCAGCGAGGCGGTCGGCTCGTCACAGATCAAGAGCGCGGGACGCACGGCGAGCGCCCGCGCGATCGCGACCCGCTGCTTCTGGCCGCCCGACAGTCGGTGCGGCCGCAACCCGGAGTATGCCGGTGGCAGGCCGACCAGCTCGAGTAGCTCGCCGGCGGGGAGACGGTCCTCCGGCCGTGCCTGACCGGCCGCCTCTGCCAGGGTGGCGCCCACCGTCATCGCCGGGTTGAGCGAGGTGGACGGATCCTGGAACACACACTGCACCAGGGTCCGCGCAGTTCGCCGTTGGCTCGTGGACAGTCGTCGCAGCCGGGTCGTGTCCGTGCCGTCCAGCAGGATCCGCCCGTTGCTCGCTTCGACCAGGCCGAGCAGGCACCGGGCCAGGGTCGTCTTGCCAGAGCCGGACTCGCCGACCAGCCCCAGCCGCTCGCCCGGGGCGATCTGGAGGTCAACACCGTCCAGTGACTTCACCTTGCCGTAGCTCTTGCGCAATCCCTCGACCACTATTAGTGGGCCGTCTGACGACTTCGGAGGCTTGACCGCGATCGGCTCGTCGATGGTCAGAGTCGCGGACGGCTGTACGTTGTACCGGCAAGTCGTGTGGTGGGCGACGGCAACCTCTCGTAGCGGTGGACGACCGGTGAGGCAATCGTCTTGTTGCTGTTGGCACCGGTCGGCGAACGCACACCGGTCCGTGACGTCGGCCGCGCGCGGCACCGAGCCGGGAATGGCCACCAGCTGCACGGAGGTGCGTTCCACCGCTGGAAGCGCGCCGATCAACCCGGCGGTGTACGGGTGGCTCGGGGCAGCGGCGATGGTGTGGCTGCGGCCCGCCTCCAGCACCCGGCCGGCGTACATCACCTGGACCCGGTCGCACAGCGCGAACGCGACTCGCAGGTCATGCGTGATCAGCAGTACGGCCATCCCCCGGGCCGCCTGAATCCTGGCGAGCAGCTGCATGATCTCGTGCTGAATGGTGGCGTCGAGGGCTGTGGTGGGCTCGTCGGCGATCAGCAGCTCGGGATCGCCGGCCAGCGCTGCCGCTATCGCTACCCGTTGCCGCATCCCGCCGGACAGCTGGAATGGGTACAGCTGGGCCACTTGCGGGTTGTTGATGCCGACCTCCGCGAGTCGGCGGGTGATCTCGGCGCGGTCGCGGCCGGCACCGCGAGGAAGTGACTCGGCGATGTGTGCACCTGCGGTCAGCAGCGGGTTCAGCTGGGCGAACGGGTCCTGCATGAGCAGGCCGACGCGTCGGCCCCGCACCTTGCGCAGCACCTTCTCCCGCGCCCCGATGAGTTCGGTCCCGGACAGCTGCACCGAGCCGTGGGCCAGCAGTGGTGGGGGCAGCAGTCCGGCTATCGCCCGGGCAGTCAGGGACTTGCCACTGCCCGATTCGCCGACCAGTCCGACGGTTTCGCCGGGTGCGACGGTCAGGTCGATGTCGTCGACGATCCGCCGGTCTCCGAGGGTGATCGTGAGCCCGTCTACCTGTAGCAGCTCGCTCATTCCGGAACGCCTTTCCCGGCGCTGAGCCGTTCGAAGATGCTGTCGCCGAGCAGGGTGGCCGCGATGGCGGTGATCATGATGAGCAATGCCGGTGCCACGGCCGCCCACGGGTTGAGGTCCAGCAGGGTGCGGTTCTCCTGGATCATCAGGCCCCAGTCGGCCGTGCCCGCCGGCAGTCCGATTCCCAGGAACGACAGCCCGGTCAGCGTCACCAACGCACTGACGAAGCTGAGCAGCAGGTTGGCTGTCACAGTCGGCGCCAGATTGGGCAGCAGGTGCCGGAAGATGATCCGCCGGTCCGGCAGGCCCAGAGTGCGGGCGGCATCGACGTACGCCAGCTCCCGCTGGGCCAGTGCCAGGCTGCGGATGATCCGGATGTCGACCGGGGCGCCCAGGACGATGAGTGCGAGCACGGCGATCGTGGTTCCGCCGCCGGCGATGCCCACCAGGACGATCAGGATGAGCAGCCCGGGCAGCGCGTACAGCAGGTCGCCGAGTCGCATCAGGACCGCGTCCAGCCAGCCCCGGTGGTAGCCGGCGAGCAGGCCGAGGGTGGTACCCAGCAGGGTGGTCCCGAGGGCGATCAACACCGGGGCGACCAACGCGGTGTGGGCGCCTGCCAACAGCCGGGACATCACATCACGGCCCAAATCATCGGTGCCGAGCAGGTGGGTCGCGCTCGGGCCGCTGGGGCCCAGCTCGACGTTCTGCAGCGCCGGGTCGTGCGGAGCCAGCCAGTTTCCAAGGATCGCGGCCAGCACGATGATCGCGAGCGCCAGCAGCGCTGTCACCGTCAGGATGCGGCCGCCGGCGAGCTTGGGCCGCCGGCCACCTTCTCGGACGCCCGACAGGGTCGCCCTCGCCGCGCTCACGCGGGGGCTCCGTGCCGGACCCGGGGGTCGACCACCAGGTATATCAGGTCCACCAATAGGTTCACGCCGATGACCACTGCGCCACCGAGCAGTACCAATGCCTGGATCAAGGGGACGTCCTTCTGGTTCACCGCCTGCACCAGGAGCGATCCCAGCCCGGGCAAGCTGAAGGTCTGTTCCACGAACACCGCTCCGGTCAGGTTCGCTGCGGCCAGCAGTCCCGCGACGGTGAGCACGGGCAGCGCGGCGTTGCGCAGGGAGTAGCTTCCCCAGGTCCGCATCCGGCTCAGGCCCCGGGCCCGGGCAAACGTGACGTAGTCCTGAGCACCGACATCAAGGGTGGCGGCGCGGGTCTGTCGGACCAGTACAGCCGCTTGACCGAGCGACAACGCGACCGCCGGCAAGATGTAATGGCTCAGATCCCCGCCCCCGTACGTCGGGAACCAGCCCAGCGCGACGGCGAAGCCGTACAGCAGCAGCAGGCCCAGCGCGAACGGCGGGAAGGACAGCGCGACCAGCACGACCAGCGTGATGCCCTGGTCGAGCAGCTTGCCGCGGCGCAGCCCGGCCGCCATGCCGGCCGGAATTCCGAGCAGCAGGGTCAGCACCATCGCGTAGCCGGCCAGTGTGGCGGTCACCGGGAGGCGCTCGGCGATCATCGACAGCACCGGCTGCCTGGCGAATACCGAGGATCCGAAGTCACCCGACAGCACACCACTCAGCCAGTGCCAATACCGCACCGGGAACGGCTCGTCCAGCAGGTACTGCGCGCGGATCACGGCTATGGTCTGCGGGGTCGACGGGCGATCACCCAGCAGCGCTTGCACGGGTCCGTCCGGCGTGAGGGAAAGCAACCCGTAGGTGAGTACCGACATCACCCCGAGCAAGACCACGGCGGACGCCAACCGCCGGGCAACCAACTTGGCAGTGTTCATCTAGGCCCCCGCGGGCTTGATCTCGGTGAAGATGTTCAGCGTCCACACCCCGACGTTCTCGGTGAACCGCTTGTTCAGCGCGATCCCGGAGTCCACGCTGTACAGCGGGATGTACGGCGCCTGCTCGGCGGTCTCGGTGAGGATCTCGGTGACTGCCTGTTTGCGCTCCTCGCCGCTCTTGAGGCCGAGCACCTTGTTCACCTGGGCGTCCAGCTGCGGGGTCCAGAACTGGGCGAAGTTGAAGCCGTAGGGCTTCGCCCCGACGCTGGACACCAGGTCCGGCAGCAGCTCGCCCGGATCCGGGGTGGTGTAGGCCAGGTCGATCAGTCCCAGGGTGAGTCCATCGTGTCGCATCCGTTTGGCGCGGTAGGCATCGTCGGGCAACGGGTTGGGCTTGAGCTTGATGCCGATCTTGGCCAGGTCTGCCGCCAGCGCCTGCAGCGCGTCGGCCGTGTTGTCACCGCTGTTGTAGTTGGCGGGCAGCTCGAAGCCGTTGGGGTACTTGGATTTCGCCAGCTCCGCCCTGGCCGCGGCCAGGTCGTACGGATACTGGGGCAACTGGTCGATCGCGCCCTGGAAGCCGTCCCCGTAGAGCGCTTTGAGCATCGGGTGGGTCAGGATCGTGGTCGCGGGTGTTGCCTTGTCGCCGACCACCAGCCGCTGCATCGCCTCCCGGTTCACCGCGTGCGCGATGGCCCTGCGGACGTGTACGTCCGACAGCTGCGCATACTTGACGTTGAGGGCGAGGTAGGCGATCGAATTGCCGGCGTAAAACCGGGTCCTGACATCCTTCAGAGGGGCCCACTTGCGGGCATCACGCGGCGGAACTTGGATGGTCCCGTCCACCTCCCCGGAGGAGACGGCCAGCCGCAGCGTCTCCGGGTCGGTGATGGTGGTCACCTTCACTGTGCCGATGGCCGGCTTGGGACCCCAGTACTTTTCGTTGCGTTTCAGGGTGACGCCCTCGGTGCTGGAGAACTTGGCGACCTTGTACGGCCCGGTGCCCAGGGTCCCGAAGGCCGGCGTACCCAGGTCCTGCGGGTGCGCCGCAGCAAGCTTCTTGGGCACCACTTGCCACACCACAGCTGCGTTCGGCAGGAACGTCCGGGTCGGGGACTTCAGCACGACGGTGACCTCGTCCGGGCCGGTGGCCCGCACCGACTTGACGGCGGTCACCATGCTCGCCGCCTCGGAGGCCACCTTCGGGTCGGTGTGCCGCAACAGTGAGAACGCGACATCCTCGGCGGTCATCGGAGAGCCGTCGGAGAACACCACGCCCTTGCGCAGCTTGAACACGTACGTGACCGGGTTCGGCTCGGTCCACGACTCCGCCAACTGCGGGATGACCTTGCCGTTCTCGTCCCTCGTCACCGGCGAGTCCAGGATCGCGAACTGCACCAGGGTGCCCGGAACGGTGAAGCCATGGGCGACGTCCAGCACGTTCGGCGGGGTCGTGGTTGCCATCGTGAGCGTGTCCGGGCCGCCTGCCCCGCTGTCGGCCGTCGTGGCGCATCCGGTCAGCAGCAGGCTTCCGGTCAGGGCACCGCCGAGCAGCCCGCAGGCCGTCCGGCGGCTGAGCAACGTTGGAGTCATGGGGAGTCCTCGTCGTGGGATGGATCGGGTGAAGTAGACGCCGGGGAGGGACACGTTGGGGCGGTCGGCGGAGAGTGAGCAGTTGGTGGGGGCTGTCAGCCGGCGACGTTGAGGCCGGGGGGAAGACCCATGGGGGCGGTGTCGTCAGGCTGTCTGACGAAGCGCATCCGGTGGACGCCGTGGGTGCTGATCAGGATGTCGTCACCGCTGGGACGCAGGCTGATCAGGCCGCCTGCGATGAACGCACCGTCCGGTGCCGGTTCGATCGTCTCGACGAACTCCAGGCCGAGCTCGAGCTTGCTGTCCGTGGTGACCGTCGCCAGGATGCCCAGCTCGGGACTGCGGTAGACGGCCGGTGGCAGCGTGGGGCCGGCAACCGAGGGTGGACAACGCCAGTACTCCGTGGCGCGGCCCGGGCGATACACCGACCCGATCCGGAGGGTGCCGGCCGACACCTGCACCGAGAAGCCGGCGCTGTCCTCCAGGCCCTGCCAGCTGCCGTCGACGGCCGGCGCGAACTCGCCGGTAGGCGACCCACCACGGATTTTGATCCGACCGTTGCCCACGGCGTCGATCCGGATGGTGAGGTCGGATCGCGGATCCAGCCAGTCCCCCGTCAGCTGGGCAGCTGGCTCGCCGGCCACCGGGTCCGCCACCAGCTCGATGGGATCGTCCTCGGGCAGCCCGGCCGCCAGCCGGAGCACCTGGGTGGCCAGCTTCGTGGAGTTGATCGACGAGTTGTTGCTCAACAACGCCACACCGAGGTCGAAGCCCGGCATGAACAACAGCTGAGACCGGTACCCGGGGACGCCGCCGGCGTGGCCGAACGCCGGGTGGCCCGCGATCGTCGTGTGGTAGAGACCCAGCGCGTACGGCCACTCCTCTCCGTCCCCGGAGTCGACCTGCTGCAACAGCCCGTCGCGGATGTCGACGCCCAAAACCCGGCCGTCCTGCAGGAATCCGAACCACGGCCCCAGGTCGGCGACGCTGGTGGCCAGGCCGCCATCGCCGACCGCGGACTCCTCGGTGTCGGCGCGCCGGACGGCACCGCCGGTGACGTCGTACCCGTAAGCGAATCGCGGCAAGGGCTCCTGGCTGTTCTCGCGGAACATGGTCTCGGTCATGCTCAGCGGCGTGAACATCCGGTCCGTGGTGAACTCCCCCAGCGTTTGGCCGGTGAGCCGGTGCACGAGCGAGGCGACCAGGACGTAACCCGTGTTGGAGTAGGAGAACTCGGTCCCAGGTTCGAAGTTGACCTCAGTCAGCCCTGCCACGAAGGCCAGCGTCTGATCCTGGGTGATCCTGGTCAGCGGGCGACCGGCGATCGTTGTCAGGGCCAACCAGTCCCGCAGACCGCCTGTGTGCCGCAGGCATTGTCCGACGGTCACCGGTGCCGCCAACTTCAGTTCGGGCAGGTGGGTCCGGATGTCGTCGTCCAGCGACAGTCGCCCGTCCCGGCACAGCAGCAACGCCGCCGTGGCAGTGAACTGCTTGCTCATGGAAGCGATGTCGAACCGTGTCCGGGTGTCGATCGGCGCCTCGAACTCCACGCTCGCCAGCCCCGCCGATGCCTGGTGGATCAGCTTCCCGTCGGTGTAGACCCCGACGGCCAGTCCCGGGTCTCCCGGGCGCACCGCCAAGCCCACGAGCTCGGACAATTTTGTTGAGATGTCCATGCGGCACAGACTCTCAGCCTGACTGCTCAGAAGGATTGTCCTAACCGGCAAAGTCCGCTCGCCCAACTTTGGCCGAAAGGACATGCCCATGTGCCTCCCACCGTCAGGAGTATTCCTTTGTTGAGCACGTTCCTGGACCTGGAAGTCGTCGACCCATCGCCCTGCGGCCTCATGCGTCGCGCTCGGAGGAGCCAATGGATCACAAGATGCCACTAGGCGGACACCCAACCGGGCAGCTGCCGGAGCTCCGCCTCGACCAGCAGGCGCTGGAGCACAACGTTCGGCTCATGTCGGCCTGGTGCCGCGATCACCACGTTGAGCTGGCCCCGCACATCAAGACCACCACCTTGTCCTCACCGATGTACGCAATCTGCACGTCGGCGACGAGGTCGACCTCGGGATCTCCCACCCCTGCTCCGCCTTCGACCGCTGGCCCGACATCACCGTAGTCGACAGCCAAGGTCACACGCTGGACGTGTGGCATCCCCGATTCCGCTGATCACGGCCGCCAACCGGCTCCAGCGGCCGGTCATGCCCCAACACCACCCTGCGCCCGGCGGCCACGTCACCGCCGGGCTCTGCTGAGGGAGTGTCATGAACCAGGTGTGCTCATCCTCGAAGGAGTCACCTGATGAGTACGACGTTGGATCAACGAATCGAGACCTCGGGGAGCGTGTCGCTTGCCGCGGGCGATGGCAGTGCTCAGGGTGCCGACGTCAAGTCGATTCCTGTGTCTCAGAACGGTCTGTCCAGCGAGCCGCTGGAGGAGCTGGACGCACTCGCGGTGGAAGCTGGAGCGGGCGGCTCCAGGACCCGGCACAGCCGCTTGACGCCGAAGGCTCCGCGGTGGTCCTCGATGAAGAGGTCGGGTGTGGTCACCGTCATCGTCAAGGCGACGCGGCTGGACACGACTCGCTGACCAGCGCCGGGCAGGCGGCTGGCACTGCCCTGGTACCAGCCGCCCCGGACGTGATCGGGGGCAGCTCTACGCTCATCGACGCCCCGCTCCGCCGCGTCGGTCCACGGCCGCTCTGTGTACCTGAACCTGGCGTATGTGCCACCTGTCACCTGACGATCACCGGTTGCTGGGTGCCATCGCTCTACCTCTGCTTCGGCCGCTGCTGAACAGCGGGGCAAGCGAACGGCGGGGCAAGCCATCGGATGACGTAAGCGCGGTACCGCACACCGCCCCGACCCGCTCCTATGCCGTGCGCCGGAGTAGCTACACCTTGTCCCCTATCTGATGGAGAACTGCCATGTCTGTCCCCAGCGGCATCCAGACTGCACTCGATCTCGGCTCGGATCTCGTCGAGTTGACACGCGCGTTGGTCGACATACCGTCCGAGAGCGGTGAGGAGGCGACACTCGCCAACGGGGTGGAGCGCGCTTTGAGGACTCTGTCCCATCTGAGGGTCAAGCGGATCGGTAACTCCGTGGTCGCCCGCACCGATCTGGGACGAGCCGAGCGCGTGTTGATCGCCGGGCACCTGGACACTGTCCCGCCATGCGACAATCTGCCTTCTCGTCTCGCGGACGGGTTGCTGCACGGGCTTGGTGCATGCGACATGAAGGGCGGGGTCGCTGTGGCCCTGCACACCGCGGCGACCATCGCAACCCCGGTCCGGGACGTCACTTACGTCTTTTACGAGTGTGAGGAGACATCTGACGACCGCAACGGCCTGGGCAGGATCGCCGCCGAGCGCCCAGACCTCCTCGACGCCGATCTGGCAATCCTTATGGAGCCCTCCGATGGCACGGTGGAGGGCGGCTGTCAGGGCTTCCTCACGGCGGACATAGTCGTACGGGGAAGGCGGGCGCACACGGCCCGGCCGTGGATGGGCGTCAACGCGGCGCACCTCGCGGGTGATGTGCTGCGCAGATTGGCGGAGCACATCGCTGAGGAGGTGGTCATCGATGGGCTGGTGTACCGGGAGGGGCTGAGCGCCGTGGCGGTGCGGTCGGGGGTCGCTGGCAACGTGGTCCCTGACATGTGCGTGATCACGGTCAATCTGCGCTACGCGCCCAGCCGTACCACTGTGGAGGCAGAGGCGTACGTGCGTGGGCTCTTCTCCGAGTACGAGATTGAGGTGACCGAGGTGTTGCCGGGCGCCCTGCCGGGGCTCGACCGGCCCGCCGCCGCGTCGCTGCTCGCGCGGCTTGGCACCGAGCCGCAGGCGAAACTTGGCTGGACCGATGTCGCCCGCTTCGCTGCGGCAGGCGTGCCTGCCCTGAACTTCGGTCCAGGCGACCCGTCTTTGGCCCACACACCTGGTGAGTACGTTGAGGTCTCCCAACTGCGTGAAGTCCACCGCTCCCTTCGGGACTGGCTCATCGGTTGATACGCACAGTCAACATCCGTCAGGGACGCTCAGCCGCCTACCGCACCCGGGCCGGCGTTCGTAGGTGCAGCCGGAGGACGAGCGTCTCGTCGCGACCGGTAAGGTCGATGGAGAGGTGATGCTGGGCCTGCTTGAGCCGATATCGGCATGTGTTGGGATGCACAGCGAGCAGTCTCGCTGCGCCAGCTTGTGGGGCTCGAAAAGTCATCGCTGCAGGTAGGGCCCGCGTGCAAGGCCCTGGAAGGTGACTGGGATGCTGCGCGGGTGATCATCTCGATCCTGT
>NZ_JBLVKW010000116.1:0-15932 GCF_048270745.1 Streptomyces sp. NPDC056231
CCTTGTACGACGGCGACGCGCTCCCCACCGACGATCCCCTCCACCATGATCAACCCGAGGATCCTCCCACGCCATCCGCCAACGTGACAGTGCCTCGCAGGTGGCGTCGAGAGCCGCGTCAGGAAGGTCCTGACTGACTACCAGGGCCATTGCAACGGACACCGGGCGCACCGATTCCGGCAGCAGCTGCCGCCCAGCGCGACCGAGCAGCCCGCACTCGTGCACGACCTCGACGATCGAAGCCTTCTCCGCGAGCGCGGCAAACGCGTGGACTTACGCGGTCAGCTGCTTACTTGCGCCGTGATCAGCGTCCGTCGGTCTGACACCGCAGTCGGACTGGCTGATCTCGGCCCACACCGCATCGAGGGAGAGGCCGAGGACATCGGCGATCACCGCGATGGTTGGGAAGGCAGGGGTGGCTACTCGCCCCGACTCGATCTTCCTGAGTGTCTCCGGCGAGACACGTGCGTCGAGCGCGATCTCGAGCATCGAGCGTTCTCCCCGGGCCCGACGTAGGAGGGCGCCGAGGCGCTGTCCGCGTGCGACCTCTGTGGGAGTGAGCGGCAGTCTGACCATGACCCCCATTCTAGTACCGGTATAGTATGGCCGGTATAGTTATTGGTTCCGTGAGGAAAGCGGCGCATGATCGAGATCCTGAACCCCACCCTGCTGACCCGAGCAAGAGACACAGGCGCCCTGGTCGCAGACATCCTGCATGCACTGAAGAGCCGTAGCACGATCGGCACGAACCTCCTGGACATCGACCGGTGGGCCAAGGCCATGATCACCGAGGCGGGAGCGCAGTCCTGCTACGTCGACTACGCGCCATCCTTCGGACGCGGCCCGTTCGGCCACTACATCTGCACGGCCGTCAACGACGCCGTGCTCCACGGACGGCCCTACGACTACACGCTCGCCGATGGCGATCTGCTCACACTCGACCTTGCCGTCTCCAAACGCGGAGTCGCTGCAGACGCCGCCATCAGCTTCATCGTGGGTGATGCGCAGCCCCCGGAGAGCGTCGCGATGATCAGTGCAACCGAACGTGCACTGGCCGCAGGGATCGCCGCCGCCGGCCCCGGAGCTCGCATCGGCGACATCTCCCATGCCATCGGTACCGTCCTCAGCCAGGCCGGATACGCGATCAACACCGAGTTCGGAGGACATGGCATCGGATCAACGATGCACCAGGACCCGCACATTGCGAACACCGGACGGCCCGGCCGTGGATACAAACTGCGCCCCGGGCTGCTGCTGGCACTGGAGCCATGGGTCATGGCGGACACCGCCAAACTCGTCACCGATGCCGACGGGTGGACGCTCCGAAGCGCGACGGGCTGCCGGACGGCACACACCGAGCACACGATCGCCATTACCGAGGACGGTGCCGAAATCCTCACGTTGCCGAATGTGCGACATCCCGTGTGTTCCCCTGAGCCCCGCTGAGTCCCTGACCTCGTTGCCAAGGAGTTCTTCCTCCTTCGTGTGCTCTGCTGGCTTTTGCCCGGCGCCCGGCCCACCGCCGCAAACGCTGCCCTCACAAGTGAACGAAGCCCTGCTCCGCACCTGGGTCCTCGGCGGCATCATCAACGAGTATCGAGCCCCACAGGGTTACGAACTGGGGAGAATTTGTAAGGTCCCTCTGATTCACTGAGGCACATGGGGATCGGGGCACTCATCACGCAGACGCGACGGCTGGCGGCACACGAGGGGCGGTGGATGGCGAGCCTCGGGCTGTGGGTGGCTCGGCGCTCGCACGGGGTCGGGGACGCGGACATCGCTGTCGGGTACGCGCGTGCTCAGGCGCTGACGGCGTACGGGCTGGTCTTCGTGTTCGTGATCGAGACAGTCGGGGTGTCCTTCATGCTCGCCGCGTATCCGGTCGCCCACCTGGTCATGCTGCTTCTCGACCTCTACACGGTGTTTCTGGTCTTGGGGCTGCACGCCGCCGCCGTCACACGCCCACACGTCGTGGGGCCGAGCGAGCTGCGGGTGCGGCGGGGTGCACGGCTCGATCTGCGGATACCCCTGGAGCGGATCGCGTCCGCCCGTTACGACCTCCGCTTCCCGGACGCGAACAAGTCCGAGGACGGTGTGCTGGACGTGGCCATCGCCTCCCAGACCTCGATCACCATTGAGCTGACCCAACCAGTCATCACCGTAAGCCTGTTGGGGCGGCGCGCGAAGGTTCATACGGTCCGTTGCCACGCCGACGAACCGCAGACCGCCGTCGCGGCGATCAAGAAGCTGCTGCCGATGGACAGCTGACAGGGCCGACACTGTCACGGCGGTCGGCCATGCGGAACTGCGGACCGTGACATGTGACGGGCCGCACGGGTTGGGTGAGTTGTGAAGCTGACCTGGGCCCGTGCGGCCTGTTCCCATCCTGCCCTGTCCGGTGTCTCCCGCGCACATTTCGGTGAGTTGCTCGAAGAGCTCGCGGCTCCGTGGGAGGCAGCGCGCGATTCCGTGCTACGTGATCAGCGTGGCGGCCCCGGCGCCGATCGGTGGGGTCCGGGCGCAAGCCGAAACTGGTCTTCGTCGACCGGTTACTGGTCACCCTCATCCACCTGCGGCACGGGCTGCCGCACGTGGTCCTGGCCGAGTTCTTCAACGTGGACCGCTCCACTGTCTCCGCCGCGATCCGCCAGGTCCGTCCCCTGCTCGCGGCCCGGGGTTTCGCCGTCCCCGACCGTCCCGGCCTGCGGCTGAAGACGTTGGAGGACGTCTTCGCCTATGCCGAGGCCGAGGGGGTCGAGCTGCGGTTGGACGGGGCGGAGACTCAGGTCCGCCGCCCGCAGGCGGGGCGGCCCGGCCGGCGCGCGTTCGTCTCGGGCAAGCGCAGGCAGAACACGATCAAGACGACGACGTTCAGTGACGGCCAGGGCCGCATGCTGTTGTCCGGTGTCGTCCGGCCAGGCCGCATGCATGATCAGACGGCGGTCCGCAGCGAGGGCATCGCCGAGCAGTTCCGCCACCGTCCCGGCGTGAAAGCCGAGGTCGACTCCGGGTATCAAGGGCTGGCCAAGGAGTTTCCCCGCCAAGTGAGCGCCCCGCCGAAGAGTCCGAAGGGCAACGCCTGCAACGGCGACAAGTACGCCTGGCACGAAGCGCGGCGCCGCCAGTCCTCGGCCCGGATCTGCGTCGAGCACACCAACGCCGAACTTCGGCAGTGGGCTCCTCTCCGGCGGTTCACTGGACGCCGTGAAACGTATGCCGACACCCACATCGCAATCGCCTGCCTGGTCTCCGACCGAGCCGCCAAGCGACCCAGCCGCCCCCGGACAAGCACCGAACTGGTCCTCGCCCGCACCATCGCCTGCTGATCAACCACCAGCCGAACACCAGGCCAGCACACCCCAAATTCAATTCCTCCCGAGGTCGTTAGGGGTGGGTCAGTCGGCGAAGCGGCGGACGTAGCGTTTCTGCCAGGGGGTTTCGACGGCGTGGTGGTCGTAGTTCTGGCGCACGAAGTCCACTGCATGACTGGCTGGGACTCCGTCCAGGACAGCGAGGCAAGCCAGGGCTGTGCCGGTGCGGCCGCGGCCGCCGGCGCAGGCGATCTCGACGCGTTCGACAGCGGCACGAGCCCAGGCCTCACCGAGGATGGCTTGGGCCTGGGTGCGGCTGCTTGGCAGCCAGAAGTCCGGCCAGCGCAACCACTGGACTTCCCAGGGTGCCTCGGGAGGCTGCTTGCCGAGCAGATGGACCGCGTAGGCAGGCGTCGGACCGGCCGGGACTGGCCGGCGAAGCCCGCGGCCACGGACCAGACGCCCGGAGGGAAGCCGCAGCACGCCAGGGTCAGTAACGTTCCATGTCTCGGTCACCCCTGCCGGGCCCACTGGTACTCCGAGATCGTGTCGACGAAGAAGCTCTCCTCGTCCTGCGCGGACGGCTGGGCCTCGCGCTGCCGCTGGAGCGTCACCACATCGGCCAAGCCCGTCTCCACCGGCTGCCGAGCAGGGACCGTCTCGGCTGCCGACGGCGGGACGAGCGTCAGGACGCGAGTTTCAGAATCTGTCACGAGGCGGCAGATTACAGCAGCCACACGCAGATGCCACAAGCTGCTCGCAGATTCCTGGAGAGCACGAAGCGGCGTTCGGACAGGCCATTGACCTGCTGATATGCACCAACACTCGCGGACAGCGCCGCGAACCAGAACCGGTCCGTGGGCTTGTAGCGGACCGGTTCCTTCAACTGCTCGCGCAGCACGGGTTCTCGTGTCGCAGCACGAGCAGTTCGGCGTCCTCGGAGGTGTTGCGGCGCAGCAGCACCGCCGGTACGGACAGCGGCTTCCGGGTCACCTTGTACACCGGCGAAACGATCACGCAGAGATGGTGCCAGGGCGCATCCGTCGGGTTGCCGTCCTCGCCTGCAGCGATGACCTACAGGTTCGAGCTGCTGACGGGCAAACAGATACGGCGAGGCGCCCACAAGAACGTCCAGGTCCTGGAGAAGGACATACGCAAATGACTCAAGATCTGGAACGAAGGCCCGAAGCCTTTCGTCTGGACGGAGACCGCGGACGAGATCCTTGAACGCCTCGCCGGATATCTGAACCGAATTCTGGACTCAGGATGCTAGTGCGAGGACACGCCTGCGGCAAGATCCTCTTCTTCGGCGGGGCGGGCCAGGCGGGAGTGTTTGATGCTGTAGCCGAAGTAGATCGCGGCGGCGCCGGCGAGCCAGACGCCGAACATCAGGAACGTGCCGGAGTGGAGGCCGTAGACCAGGTAGAGACAGAAGGCGATGCTGAGGATCGGGGTGAGCGGGTAGCCGGGGACCTTGAAGCCCCGGTTGAGACCGGGCTGGCTGCGACGCAGGATGATCACGCCGGCCGAGACGACGGTGAAGGCGACCAGAGTGCCCAGGCTGGTGAGGTCGGTGAGGGCGTCGAGAGGGACGAACGCCGCGAGGAGTGCGACTCCGACTCCGACCACGACGGTGTTCCAGGCGGGTGTGCCCGTGCGGGGCCACACACGTGCGAAGCGCTGCGGCAGCATGCCGTCGCGGCCCATGGAGAACAGGATGCGCGTCTGGCCGTAGAGCTCGACCAGGGTGACGCTGAAGATGGAGATGATGGCACCTGCGGCAAGCACCAGGGCGGGCCAGCCGTGGCCGGTGACGTCCTGCAGGATCTGGGCGAGTCCGGCCTCCTGGCCGGCGAAACGGTTCGAGGGCTGCGCGGCGACCGCTGCGAGCGCAACACCGATGTAGAGCAGCGTGACCACGGCCAGAGTGATGAGGATCGCCAGCGGCATGGTGCGCCGAGGGTTCTTAGTCTCCTCGCCGGCCGTAGAGACGGCGTCCAGGCCGATGAAAGAGAAGAAGATGCTTGAGGCGGCCATACCCACTCCTGCGACACCGTGCGGGGCGAACGGAGTGAGGTTGCCCGCTCGGAACGCGCTCAGCGCCACAGCGACGAACAGGACCAGAATGGTGATCTTGACGCCGACCATGATCGCGTTGACGCGCGCGGATTCGCTGGCGCCGCGGATCAGCAGGATGCAACACAGCACAACCAGGACGACGGCAGGGAGGTTGAAGTAGCCCCCCGAGCCAGGTGGTGCGGCGAGGGCGTCGGGGATGGTGACACCGAAGGTCAGGTCGAGGAGCTTGTTGAGGTATTCGCCCCAGCTCACGGCAGTGGCGGAAGCGGCGACTCCGTACTCGAGCAGGAGGCAGGCACCGACACCGAAGGCTATGCCTTCGCCCATGGTGGCGTAGGCATAGGAGTACGAGGAACCGGCCACGGGAATGGTGGAAGCCAGCTCGGCGTAACAGATTCCCGTCAGCCCTGCGGTGATGGCGGCGAGAACGAAGGAGATCAGGACGGCGGGGCCGGCCTCGGGAACCGCGGTGTTGAGGACGAAGAAGATGCCGGTGCCGACCGTACAGCTGATGCCGATCGCGGCCACCTGCCACAGTCCGATGGAGCGCCGCAGGTGAATGCCGGATCGCCCGCCGTGCTCGGGAGCGCCGGGAGGCAGCGCGCCTGATTCGCTCTCTGCGATCAGGGTCGCGACGGGCTTTTTGCGCAGCAGTGGGTTGACTGCCTTGGTGGTGCTGTTGCCTTGCATGTGCACCTTCCTTCGAGGGAATTGTGAGCGGTGAACTACATGGATTCCGCGCCGGGTTGAAGCGAGCCTGGCGGTCCTGCTGCGGTGGGACGCGGTAGGCCGGACGTGTAGCGGAGAAGAGAAACAGCAGCGTGAGCCTGAGCGGTGGACGAAGGCCGCCGCGGCGGCGGATCACACCGGGTGGGGCAGGTCGGGGAAAGCCTGGGGAACGCCGCCCGACAGATTGGCGAGCAGAGTCGGCGTACGTGATGGGCCGGGACGTCTCGAAGGAGCCGCGTTCGGCGATGACGATGTCGATGAGTAGGGCGATCGCATTGAGCGGGGGAGGGGGAGGTCCTCGCGACGTACGACCTCGAACGCGGACCACCTCAGGATCATGGCGGCACCGATGCCCACGTCGGCCTGGGCCGGCTCGCGGGTGTCGGGCAGCGGAAAGAGAAGTCGGCAAGTCGATGACCGCTCCGGCCGAGGCTGACGTCAAGTGCGCCAGAGGGAGAGTTCTTCCAGCCATGCCGGGGAGCGTAGGTTCCCAGCCATGTAAGGAAAAGCGAATATTTCCGACAGGTGACTGTTAGCTGAACTTACGCATCGCACTCTCGCCAGCGTGGACACGTAGCCCTCTGCTGCCCTTTCAGTGCGGCCCGTACGGCACTGGCACGGAGAGTTACAGTGGTCGCGCGCCGGGCCGCGGAACGCCTTGGCCTGGGCAGACCGGAAGGTGGCTGGTGTGCTCGATCTGCATCGTCTGATGCTGCTCCGTGAGATCAAGTTCCGCGGAAGCATGAGCGCTGCGGCGCGTAACTTGTCGTACAGCCACTCGGCGGTGTCGCAACAGATGAGCCTCCTGGAGAAGGAGGTGGGCGTCGTCCTTCTGGAGCGGGTGGGCCGTGGGGTCCGGCTTACGGACGCTGCCGAGCAGCTGGTCAGGCACACGGAGTCGGTGCTGGCCATTCTGGAGGAGGCGGAGTCCGACCTCACTGCGGGCCTTGGTGAGATCCGCGGCTCGATCACCATCGCCACCTTCGGAACCGTCGCGCGGGCTGTCATCCCGGAGGCGCTGGCCCGGCTGCGCCAGATGTACCCACAACTGCGCGTGGATTTCGAGCAGTACGAGCCCGAGGAGGGCCTGGCTCGGCTCGCAGGCCGGCGGCTGGACCTGTTGATTGCCGACCACTATCCGGATTCGCCCATGTCAGTGGGTGCGGCGCTGGACACACAACTGATCTATCGGGACCCCGTCGCCGCCTACCTCCCCGCCGGTGCAACCGCCGAGTCCGTTTCCGATCTCGCGCTGTTGCCATGGGTCACGGAGCCCCGCGGCACCGGATCATTCGCGTGGGTGCAACAGACATGTCGCAGCGTGGGATTCGAGCCCGACGTGCGGTATCAGTCCGCGGATGTCCTGTTCCATCTGCGACTTGTGGAAGCGGGCTTGGCGGCGGCCTTCCTGCCCGGCCTGGTCGTCCAGGAATCCGTCGGCGGACTGCAACCCAGTCCACTCTTCCCCAGTACCTATGCACGGGGCATCCACGCCATCTCTCGCGAGGGGAGCCAGAACCGTCCCGCGATCACGGCTTGCAAGGCGGCCATCCGGGACGTCATGGCGACGGTGTGCGGCCCGGAGCGCCTTCCGAGCCCAGACATGTAAGTTGCACTGACAGATCATTGTTCGAAACAGTCGCTTTTTCTTTCATAGGGATGTCTCTACGCTCGCAGTGACGGCCGCTCCTGCGGCCGCCGACCCAGCCACACTTAATCTCCGGCGGGTCGATCGCTCCCTTCAAGAGGCACTCATGTCTGCGACACACCTTCCTCTGGCACGCCGTGCACCGAACCTGGTCGGCTCGGTCATCGATTCCTCCACCTCACTGCTGGCCTCCCAGACGCACGACATCGTGCGGTTCGCCATGGGTGCGCCAAGCGACGACCTGATGCCGGTAGGTGTCTTCAATCAGTACTACGGTGGATCCACGCCCGGAAAGTACACATACGGTGCCACCGACGGAGAGCCGGAACTCGTCGAGCAGGTGCTGGCCCTGACACAGCTGCAGGGCATCGAGACCTCCGCAGATCGCATCACGATCACCACAGGTGGCATGCAGGGCCTGGACCTTGCCTGCAAACTGTTCGTCGATCCGGGCGACCTGGTTGTCGTCGAAGGACCGACCTACACCAACGGCATCGCCACCGCACTCAGTTACGGCGCCGAGGTGCTGGACGCTCCGCTGGACGAGAACGGCCTGGTCGTCGAAGAGCTTCCCGAGCTCATCGCGCGGGCCGGCCGGACGCCCAAGGCGATCTACACCATTCCCACCTTCCAGAACCCTTCCGGAGCCACACTGTCCCGGGCCCGCCGCGAGCAGTTGCTCGAACTGGCCGAGCGTTGGGGATCGGTGATCATCGACGACGATCCCTACGGGCTGCTCCGGTTCGAGGGCGGTCCCGTGCCGAGCTTCACCCAGATCGCGCCGGGCCACCCGCTCGTCTTCTCGGTACGTACCTTCTCCAAAATCCTCGCGCCGGGACTGCGAGTCGGTTGGGTCGATGCGCCCACCGAGTTGCGGCAACTGCTGATCAACGCCAAGCAGGCGATGGACACCTGCACGAATGTTCCGGCGCAGCACCTGGTGGCGAACTTCCTCAAGGACGGCCACCTCGACACGCACCTCCGGTGGGTGAAGGGGCTGTACCAAGAGCGGAAGAACGCCATGCGGGACAGTCTGCGGACTCACTTCGGAAACAGTGTCCGCAGCACCAACCCCGAAGGCGGCTTTTTCCTCTGGCTCGCCTTCGCCGGCGCCTACGCGGACATCCACACACAGAAACTGTTCAAGCCTGCCCTGCATCACGACGTCGCCTACATTCCCGGACCGGCCTTCTCCACGACCGGCGCCTTCAGCGACGCTTTGCGCCTGTGCTTCGCCACCTCTTCGCCAGAGCGCATCAACGAGGGCGTCGTCCGGCTCAAGCGGGCTGCCGACGAGATGCTGGAGGGCATCGCATGAGCACCACTTCTCTCCCGGACCCTTCCGTCGCCGTCGTTACGGGAGCGACCTCAGGGATCGGCGCGGCCACCGCTGAACGACTGCACCAGGACGGCTTCCATGTCGTGGTGACTGGTCGGTCGCAGGAGCGGGGCAAGGCCGTCGCTGCCGAACTGGGCCCGCGTGCCCACTTCCTCGAGGCCGACCTCACGTTGGACGGTGAGCCGGACCGCCTCCTGCGGTACATCGCCGACCACATCGGACGCGTGGACATCGTGGTCAACAACGCTGCACAGGACCACACCGGGGATCTCCTCGACGTCCCCGCCGCTGAGATACGCAGCACGTTCGAGATCAACACCTTCGCCGCGATCGCCGTGTTGCAGGCGGCAGGTCGCCTGATGCGGGACAACGGCGGTGGCTCGATCATCAACATCACGTCCCGGCTGGCTTCCATCGGTGTGCCGACGATGGGCATCTACAGCGCGAGCAAGGGCGCCATCAAGGCCCTGACCACCGCAGCGGCTGTCGAGCTGGCGCCTCACAACATCCGAGTCAACGCCGTGGCGCCCGGCATGACCCGCACGCCGCTGTACGAGACCTGGCTCGCCGCGCAGCCGGACCCGCACGCCACAGCCGCCGGAGTCGTCGACGGCATCCCGCTCGGGCGCCTTGCCAGTCCGGACGACGTCGCTGCCGCAGTCAGCTACCTCGCGTCGCCCGGTGCCGCGTACATCACCGGAACGACGCTGCCCGTCGACGGCGGCTACACCGCACGCTGAGCAACACCAAGCAACCCATCACACTCCTAGCAGGGAGACACCCATGCCCAATGAGACCCCCCCTGTCCTGGACGGACCCGCCCTGTGGAGCGCCCAGGCCCACCTCCCCTCCGTCCTCGGCCGCCAGCTGGTGATCGAACGCGGCGAAGGCTGTTACATCTACACCCGCGACGGCCGCCGCCTGTTCGACGGCACCGCCGGCCTGTGGCACGCCAACGTCGGCCACTCCCGCCCCGAGCTGGCCGAGGCCGCCTACCAGCAGATGCAGCAGCTGGAGACGTACCACATCTTCGGCCGCTACGTGAACGACCGGGCCCTCGAACTGGCCGAGCGTCTGGCCGCGCTCTCGCCGATCGCCGATGCCAAGGTGATCCTCAACAGCGGCGGCTCCGACGCCATCGACGTCGCCTGCAAGCTGGCCCGCCGCCACTGGCAGCGCGAAGGACGCCCGACCAAGACGATCGTCCTCAGCCGCGAGTTCGCCTACCACGGGCTTCACGCCTACGGCACCAGCATCGCGGGCCTGGACTTCAACCGCGCCGGATACGGCAGCGACTCCCTCGTGCCCGAAACCGCGCGTGTGTCCACGTACGACATCGCCGCCGTCGAGCGCACCGTGAACGAGATCGGCGCGGACAACATCGCGGCCTTGGTGGCCGAGCCGATTCAGGGCACGGGCGGCGTCATCCCGCCGGCCCCCGGCTACCTCGAAGGCCTGCAGCGCATCTGCCGCGAGAACGACATCCTCCTCGTCGTCGACGAGGTCATCACCGGCTTCGGTCGCACCGGGCACATGTTCGCCTCCGAGCGCTACCAGCTCAAGCCTGACCTGCTCACCTTCGCCAAGGGTGTGACCAGCGGCTACGCGCCGCTGGGCGGAGTGCTCGTGGCCCCCGAGATCTGGCAGCCGTTCTACCGCGACAACTCCGCGACCCCGATTTTCCGGCACGGTGCCACGTACGCGGGCCACGCCACCGCCAGCGCCGTCGCCCTGCGCAACCTCGACCTGCTGGAGCAGGACAAGCTGCTGCTGCGCGTCAGCGAACTCGAGACGCTCCTGAGCAGCGAACTGACCCGGCTCCAGAGCCACGACGCCGTCACCGACACACGGGTCGCCGGTCTGCTCGGCGGAGTCACGCTGGCCGAGCACCTCAGCGCCGAAGCGATCACGGACCAGCTCATCGAGCGCGGCTTCATCACCCGTCCGCTGCGCGGCAACACCGTCCAGATCAGCCCGCCGTTCACCACCACGGACGACGAGATCAAGCAGCTCGTCGAGGCGCTCTCCGACGTCCTGACCGAGCAGGAAGGCAACTGACCTCCATGACCACTGTTCTGACCGCTGATCAGACCGCGTTGACCGCGTCCGCGAAGGTGCTCGCCCGGCTCAAGCCGGGAGTCGCCGGAGCGCGCGGCAGCCTCACCGTCTACGACCCGTCCGACGGTTCCCCGCTCATCGACGTGCCCGACCACGATGCCGAGCAGGCCATCGACGCAGTGGCCCGGGCCGACGAAGCCGGCCGGGCCTGGGCGGCCACGACGCCCCGACACCGGGCGGACGTTCTGCGCCGCTGGTACGAGCTTCTCGTCACCAACGCCGAGGACATCGCCCTGCTCATCACCCGTGAGATGGGCAAGCCGCTCGCGGAGGCCCACGCCGAGGTGACCTACGGCAGCGACTTCGTCCGCTGGTACGCGGAAGAGGCGGTCCGACCGGCCGGCAACCTGCGCGAGGTGCCGACCGGAGGCGCCCGCCTCTTCACGCGGCGCGCTCCCATCGGGCTGTCCGTGCTGATCACACCGTGGAACTTCCCGCTTGCCATGGCCACGCGCAAAATCGCGCCCGCGCTCGCGGCGGGATGCCCCGCCGTCGTCAAGCCTGCTGCGCTGACCCCGCTCACGACTCTGTTCGCGGTTCAACTGGCCGTTGAGGCCGGTGTCCCCGCCGACCTGGTCCACGTGGTGACCACCAGCGACGCTTCCGGCTTCAGTACCGCTGTGCTGGCGGACCCCCGCGTGCGCAAGGTGTCCTTCACCGGTTCCACGGGCGTCGGCAAGGTGCTGCTGCGGCTGGCCGCCGACAACGTCCTCAAGAGCTCGATGGAACTCGGCGGCAACGCGCCGCTTCTCGTGTTCGACGACGCCGACCTGGACCGTGCCGTGGACGGTGCCGT
Organism: Streptomyces sp. NPDC056231; assembly: GCF_048270745.1. NCBI lineage: Bacteria > Bacillati > Actinomycetota > Actinomycetes > Kitasatosporales > Streptomycetaceae > Streptomyces > Streptomyces sp. NPDC056231. Next base: position 12,021 of record NZ_JBLVKW010000116.1, read on the forward strand.
GGCCGCGAAGCTTCGCAATGGCGGCCAGTCGTGCATCGCCGCCAACCGGATCCTGGTGCAGGACGGAATCGCCGACGCGTTCACCGAAGCCCTGGCCGAGCGCCTTGCCTCCGTGCGCCTGGGCAGTGGGCTGGCGCCTGGAGTCCAGCTCGGTCCCGTCATCGACGACCGCGCGGTCGCCCGGCTCAGCAGGCTCGTCGAAGACGCCACCCAGCGTGGAGCGAAGCTGCTGACGGGCGGGTCCGCACCTCAGGGCCCCGGAACGTTCTTCGAGGCCACGGTCCTGGACGAGGTGCCCGCGGACGCAGACGTGGTGACCACGGAAATCTTCGGACCGATCGCTTCCGTCCAGCGCTTCTCCACCGAGGCCGAGGCCGTCGCCCTGGCGAACGACACCGAGTTCGGCCTGGCCGGATACGTCTTCACCCAGGACCTCGACCGTGCCTTCAACGTGGCCGACCGGTTGGCGACCGGCCTCGTCGGCATCAACCAGGGCGTGCCCTCCAACGCAGCGGCCCCGTTCGGCGGCGTCAAGCAGTCCGGCCTCGGCCGCGAGGGAAGCGGCGAGGGCCTGGAGGAGTACCAGGAGATCCGCTTCTACAACCTCGCGCTCCGGCCGACCAACTGAGACCCATCCACTCGCCACTCCACCGGCGAGTCATTCCGCGAGAAACGAGAAACAAGCATGCGCGTTGGCGTTGTCAAGGAGATCAAGACCAAAGAGGGCCGCGTCGGCCTCACCCCCGCCGGAGCGGCGGTGCTGGCCGCGGATGGCCACGAGGTCCTCGTGGAGCAGGGCGCGGGTGTCGGCGCCGGCTTCGACGACCACCTGTACGAGCAGGCGGGCGCCAAGCTCACCTCGCGGGAAGATACCTGGAACGACAGTGAGCTCCTCGTGAAGGTCAAGGAGCCCATCGCCTCCGAGTACGGCTTCCTTCGCGAGGATCTGACCCTCTTCACCTACCTGCACCTGGCAGCGGACCGCCCGCTGACCGAGGCGCTCCTCGGCGTGGGCACCTTGTCGATCGCCTACGAGACCGTCCAGGACACCACCGGGCTGCCCCTGCTGACCCCCATGAGTGAGATCGCGGGACGACTTGCCGCCCATGCTGCGGCGACCTACCTCACCGCGCCAGAAGGTGGCCCCGGTCTGCTGCTCGGAGGGTCGCCGGGCGTCACGCCTGCCCGCGTCGTGGTGATCGGCGGCGGCGTTGTCGGCACCCAGGCCGCCCTGCTCGCGCTCGGCATGCAGGCAGAGGTCACCATTCTCGACACCTCTGCCCGCCGTATCCGCGAACTCGAGGTGCTCTTCGGCGGACGCGCCCGGGTCGTGGTCTCCGACCCTGAGTCCCTGGCCCGCGAACTCGCCCAGGCCGACGTCGTCATCGGCGCCGTCCTGGTGCCCGGCGGAGCGGCGCCCAAGGTCGTACGCCGCACGGACCTCGGGCTGCTCAAGCCCGACGCTCTGCTCATCGACGTCGCCATCGACCAGGGTGGCGCCTTCGAGTCGTCCCGCCCCACTACCTACGCCGACCCCATTTACATCGAGGAGGGCATCCGGCACTACTGCGTCGCCAACATGCCCGGCGGCGTTCCGCAGACCTCGACCCGCGCCCTGACCAACGCCACGTTCCCCTACCTTCGCCGGCTCGCCGCCGGCCCCGCCGACGCGATCGTCGGCGACCCGGCTCTTGCTCTGGGCGTGAACACCCGAGAAGGAAAACTGACACACCAAGCGGTGGCCCTCGCTTTCGCAGACCTTCCGCAGCAGGACTGACCTGATCCCGGCCCACGAGACGGATCCACCGGTCCACCCAACCCGATTCAAAACCCCGTGCCGCCCGTGGGCCGTGCACGACGGGGCATGCCCGGCTGACCACGGACCCGTAGCCGGACATGCCCCGCCCGATGTTCCGCACCTGTCCAGGCCTTCCATCTCAGGATGATGGAGGCTGGTCCTGGTGGCTGCCGCCCCTGGGCTGGCGGTCCGTGAGGCGTCCGGTTGCATCCTCGTTCGTTCTTCCCAGGAGATCTCAGACAGGGGCTTCACGCGCTCTGCCGGGACGGGGGCCAGAACCGGCCAGTGATCCAGGCGTGCCAGACGGTTGCCGGGTGCTGATCGTTGAAGCCTCTGGTCCCCGCCCCTCCCATGAGCGAAGCGCGGGCGGGCACAGTTCGTCGCCCTCAGCCGTGTGTTCCCTCGTTCTGCATTTCGGTCGGTGGGCTCTGCGCATGTCGGCGACGAGATGAAACCACCACGAGAAGAGTGCATAGAGTGCATGCTGTCCTGGCTGCGACCCCGCCCGTCTTGGCCCTGGTCCTCATTCTGTCCCGGCGCCTTCGCCCGGAAGGTGTGGCGGCGGCCATCCTCGTTCTGTCGGTCGTCGTAGCGGTCACGGCTTTCGGCGCGAGATTTTCTGATTTCGCAGGCGGATATGTGGATATTTCTCCCACTCTGCTGGAAGTGGTGCTCATCCTCTTCGGTGGGACGCTGCTGAACAAGCAGTTGACGGCCGTCGGCGCCTACACGCTTGTCGCGGACTGGATTCAGCGATTCAGTGCCGACCGGTCGCGGTCGGTTCTACTCATTTGTCTCGGAATCACGCCGTTCGCGGAGTCGGTGACGGGATTCGGTATCGGTATCGTCGTGGCGATCCCCCTGCTGCTGGGGCTCGGCTTCACCCGGTTCCAGGCGGCTGCGCTGGGACTGCTGGGGCTCGTGCTCGTGCCATGGGGCGCACTGGCCCCCGGCACTCTGGTGGCATCCGAGCTGACGGGAGTGGGGTTCGACCGGCTGGGCATGGATTCGGCCCTGCTGACGCTGCCGGTCTTGTTGCTGACAGGGCTGGCAGCGTTGCTGATCGGCTGCGGTCGGCGTATGGCGCTGCGCAGACTGCCTGAACTGCTGGTCGTGGCAGGCCTTTTGTGGGCGGGGGTCCTGGCGGCCCAGGCGGTTGCGGGCACATCACTGGCGGGGGCGCTCGGATCGCTGGCCGGTATCGCCGCGGCTGTCGCGCTGATCTGGTTCCGGGACGGCTTTGGGCCCCGACCCAGCCGCGCGATCGGAGTCGTTCTGTCCCCTTACGGCCTGCTGCTGGCCGGCCTGTTGGGCTCACGGCTGCTTCTGGCCGTGTTCGGCGCCCAGGGGCCGGTCCCGACGGTGGTGAGCAGCCCGGCGTTCTGGCTGCTGATGACCTGCGCTGCGGCCCCGTGGCTGCTGGGTGGAAAGGCTCGCGGGAGTGAGCCGGTGGCGGCTGCGGTACGCCAGTGGTGGCCGGTTGCACTGGCCACTGCCCTGTTCCTCCTGGTCGGGGCCACGTTGGCGGCGTCCGGCATGAGTGCGGAACTGGCCCGTACCGCTGCGGGGCTGGGGCGTCCATACGTTGCGCTCGCGCCGTGGATCGGCGCAATGGGTGGCTTCCTGACAGGATCGACCACCGGCGCGAACGCCATGTTCGCCGCCAGCCAGGCAGGGGCCGCGCATTCGCTGGGCTACTCCGTGCCCACTCTGGTCGCCCTGCATAACGTGGCTGGCTCGCTGCTGACGATGGCATCGGTGCCACGCGTCGTGTTTGCCTTGGAACTCACCTCCGCCGGAAGCAGTGCGGCGGGATCCAAGCCGGAACACTCCGAACCCCACCGGCTGCTCCTGACGATCCTGGGCGTTGATGCAGCCGTTCTCATGGTTTTCTCGGTGATCGCTATCGTGGCCTGAACCCACCCGATATGGCATGGGCGAAACTGTCCGGCTCACCTCGAGCCAGAGGGGGCAAAGCGTTCGCGCCCCGGTCTGTCCCGCACTCGTGCACACGAAGAAGGGGGCTTCCCCCTGGATCGTGGACATCGATTCCTATGCGGCCGTGGTCAGCGTAATGGATCTCTGTTCGTAGGCGATCGGACTGATCTGGCCGA
>NZ_JBLVKW010000117.1:0-15849 GCF_048270745.1 Streptomyces sp. NPDC056231
CCTCCTGGCCACCTGGACCGGCGCCTGCTCGATATGCGGCCAATCCGCACCGACACCAGAACCACACCACAGGACCTAACAAAGCCCTACTAGTGAACGGGGCACGCCGGATCGGCTGCGGGGCAAGCTGCATGCGAACTGCCTGTTCTGGCAGCCGTGGGTCCGGTGGGATGGGAGTCAGGCTCAAGGGCGCCCCCTTGGTCCGCATGACAACGCTCAACGGCCCGGAACGGGGCACCCATGAACACGCAGCCCCAGAGTGCCTTCTTCTCCGCCGAAGAGGCCGTCCACCACCAGCCGTCGGTCGGCGTCGCCGTTCCGTACGAGCTGGTGAACGATTCGAGGCTCGTCGGACGTGATGTCGAGCTGGAGGTACTGCGGGCCTTCGTGCGCGACGCTCTGACCGACGGTGCCACCCTGGTCGTTCGCGGCGCCGCGGGATCAGGAAAGTCGGAGATCCTGGAAGCCGGTGCCGGGTCGGCAGCCGCCGCCGGTGCGCGGATACTGCGGTGCACCGGTATACGCGGCGGGCGTCCGCCCGAGCTCTCCGGTCTGCTTCAAGTCCTCTGGCCGGTCCTGGGGGATGCGCGTCGGCTCCTGACCGGCCGGCAGTTCCACGCCTTGGAGACGCTGCTGGTCGATGGCGCCCCGGCTCCGCAGGACCGGGGCCGGATGTCGTTCGCCGTTCTCGGCACTCTTGAGGCGGTCAGCGCCGACCAGCCCCTGCTGATCGTCGTCGACAACTGGGACGCGCTGGACGAACCCAGTAGGGACGTTCTCGCCTTTGTCGCCCGAAGAACCGCAGGCCAACCCCTGGGTCTGCTGATGACCGTACGCCCACAGCACACCCGTCCCGCGTCCCCGGAGGGCCTTCCCGAACTGCTGCTCCACCCGCTGTCCCGGGCCCAGTCCGCCGCCCTGTTGGCGAAGACACGTCCGGGCAACGATCCCCGGACCGAGCGTGAGCTGCTGGCGACCGCAGCCGGCAATCCCCTCGCCCTCCTCGAACTTCCCACCCAGGGCGACCACTCCGCTCCCTACCTGCCCGCCTCGTCCGACCGGCTGGCCGCCGCCCTGGCCCCCCGGGCCGCACAGCTCCCCGCGGCGACCCGAGATCTGCTGCTGGTGGCGGCGCTCCACCCGACGGCGGACATCCCGGCCCTTCTGTCCGCCGCCTCCCGGCTCGGGGGCCTCGCCCTGGATCTCGCGGCCGTGGAACCCGCGGAACGCCAGGGCATCGTGATGTTCGACGGAATGCGACTGCATTTCAGCCACCCCGCCACCGCCGGTGCCGTGGCCCATGGCACTGATCCACGGCGCTGCCGCTCCGCTCACGCAGCCCTGGCCGCCGAACTGAAAGGGGGATCCGTCCGGCACATGTGGCACCTTTCCCAAGCGGTGGAGGGGCCGACCCGGAACTCGCCGCCCGCCTCGAAGACGTGCACGGCCACGCGCTGCGACAGAACGAGCCGGCCACCGCCGTCCGTCTGCTGCGGCGCGCTGCCGACCTGTACAGCGGGCCCGAGGACCAGGGTCGCTGCCTCCTGCGGGCAGCTCAACTGGCCTACGAAGCCGACTGGGTGCGCATGGCGCGGACCATGGCCCACCGTGCACTGCGCCTCCCGCTGGGACCCCTGGGCACCCTCTGCGCCGAAACACTGACCCGGCTGGGGAGCAGTCCCGCCCGACCCGCGGATCCGGCCGCCTGGCCCACGCCCGTCGGCGCCGCCGAACAGGACAATGCGCTGGAGTTGGCCCAGCTCGTAGCCCCCACCGTCACGAAAGACATCGAGCGCGCGGGCGCGCTCCTCTCCTTTCTCGACCGGCTGCCGGACAGGGCGGACGATCCACGGCTGCTGCACGCCATGGCCACCGCGATGCCGCTGCGGCGATCCGCAGCCGTCATCGAGCGCCTGCCCGACCCCCTTGAGCGCGGCGACCTGCCCGTAGGAGACCTTGAGCGCCTGGGGGAAGCGGCCCTGCTGGCCGGTGCGCCCCTGCAGGCTCTGGCTCTGCACCGGCAGGCGGAGCGCCGCTGCCACTTCCACGACCTGCACGACCGCATGCCCGGCGTACTTCTCCGGCAAGGACTGGCGCACCTGGTGACCGGCGACTGGGGGCAGGCCGAACGGGCGTTCCGGCGCTGCGGTGAGAATGCCGAGGAGCGCGGCCACGGCCACCACACGACTGCGGCGGGGCTCCTCGAACAGCTCACCCGAGGTCTGCGCACCGGCACCGTGGTGTCCTCGGACGATGCGCAGGCGCGCGACGTCGCGCGGCGGTCCGTGGCCTCGATGGACGACATCGTCGCCGTCAGCACCGGGTGGGCTCAGGTGGAGAGCGGCGACTTCGCTGCCGGCTACAGGACCCTCGCTCGCTTTCTCGCCGCCCCCGCGCCCTGTACCGCTGCCCTGTTCGCCCTGGTCCCCTTCGCAGAAGCGGCCGACGCCGTGAACGCGGCGGACGAGGCACGTGCGAGGCTGCGGCAGCTGGATCGGGAGCTGGGGCCCGAGCACGCCCCGATCGTCTCGGTCGGACTCGCTGTGGCACGGGCCGTCCTGGCGCACGATCAGCACGGCGCGACGCTGTACGAGCGGGCCTTCGCCATGGACCTGTCCCACCACCATTTCCTGGAGGCGTCCCTGCGCCTGGCTCACGGGCGGTGGCTGCGACGGCGGCGCGAGTTCTCCGACTCCCGCGTCACCTTGCGCCAGGCGGCGGCCACCTTCGCCATGATAGGCGCGGAGGCCCGTGTCGCTCGGATCACGGAGGAGCTGCGGGCCTCCGGGGAGAGTGTGGGGACCGTCACCTCCGGTGCGAGCCGGCCGGCGCCGGCCGGGGGACTGCTCAGTGCGCAGGAGCTGCGCATCGCCACCCTCGCCGGTCGGGGGCTCTCGAACCGTCAGATCGGTGCGGAGTGCGGCCTGTCACCGCGAACGATCGGGTCCTACCTGTATCAGATCTTTCCACGGCTGGGCGTGACGACGCGGACTCAGTTGGCCACGGCCCTGCGGAACGAGCCGGTCGGCTGAGGCGTACGACGGGCCGGCTTCGCTCACTTCGCACGACAGCGAATGTGCATCAGCTCTGACAGCAGTTGACGATCTTGGGGTGGCTGAATGCTCACGGAAAATGAAGGCACTCCGACTTGCCGATGCTGATGCCCCGCTGCCCGTGAAGGCAGCGGGGCAGGGCTGTTCACGAGAGGGCGCGAGGTGTTGCGTTGCGAGGTTCTGAAAGATCGCTGCCCGTGGTGAGCACTTTCGCACCCTGGACCCTGTCTCAGCAGGGGAGGCTGAACGGCGCAAGATCCACCGGACCCGCGAAGAAGGCAGGCGATCTGCCGGGGTATGCTGGCATTCCATGGCAACAAGCACCGCCCTGCGGTCCTTCGCCCTGGTTGTAGGGCTCCTCACTCTGACTCCTGGCCTCGACACGGCGCTGATCTTGCGTACGTCGGCCCTCGGCCGGCGCAGGAGAGCCTGGGGCGTCGTCCTCGGAATCCAGACCGGCACCCTGGTGTGGGGGGCGTTCACCTCCCTCGGAGTGACCGCGCTTCTCACGGCCTCTCACCTCGCCTACACCGCGTTGCGCTGGATCGGCGCCGCCTACCTGATCTGGATGGGGGCACGCATGCTCCGGGACACCTTCCGAGGACTGCCTACGCCGGACATGGACGATTCCGTCCTGGCCGCCGGCGCGGACTCGGTCGGCGGCGGCTGGCGGCAGGGAACGCTCACCAACCTCCTGAACCCGAAAATGGGCGCCTTCTACGTCGCTGTCCTGCCCCAGTTCATCCCTCCAGGCAGCAGCCACTTCACCATGGGCCTCCTGCTCACCACCATGCACATCCTCATCGGTCTGCTCTGGTCTGCCGTCCTCATCGGCTTCGCTCGCATCCTGCACGGCTGGCTCCGCACGCCCCAGGCCCGCCGCCTGCTCGACCGAATCACCGGCACCGTCATCAGCATCTTCGGCATCAGGTTGGCCCTCAGTGACTGATGCTCCGACTGGCAGGGTCGACAGCCGCCGGCGGTCAGCCGACTTTGGCGGTTTCCCCGACCAGGGCCCGAGTGGAGGCGAGCCGGCAGGAGTCGGTGCCGGTCTCGACGATGGTGCCGTTGAAGGTCAGGCGGTCCACGATGGCCGCGCAGAGGCGGGGGTCGGTGAAGGTCTTGGTCCAGCCTCCGAAGGACTCGTTGGAGACGATGGCGACGCTGTTCTCTCCGGCCGATCCGAACTCGCCGAGCTGTGGGCCGAAGCTGCGAACGGCCCGGAGTGGCGCCAGGACATCACCCGCCTTCGCGACGTCCTTGACCCTCCGATCCCGCCACAAGAAGAAGCCCTCTTTTAGTCACCCACAGTCACGGGTCACAGAATGAGGGCTGTGTGTGTCAGCGCGGGTCCAGCTTCTCGGCGAGCTGCGCGCGCGACGTGACGTCGAGCTTGGGGAAGATCTGGTAGAGGTGCGAGGCCACGGTGCGGGGCGACAGCTGAAGGCGTTCTGCGATGGCCCGGTTCGTCAGGCCCTGGGCCGCGAGGCGGGCGATGGTGAGTTGCTGCGGGGACAGGACCTGGGCCGCGGTGTTCCGGGACTCGGTGGCGTCCGCCAGGCCGGCCGCCCTCAGTTCCGCGGCCGCCAGCTCCGCGCGGGGCATCGCCCCGAGGGATCGGAAGACGGACTCGGCCGTGGTGAGGGGTGCGCGTGACTCGAGAACACGGCGCCGGCGCCTGAGCCACACGCCATGGCTGAACTGGGTCATGGCGTACAGCAGGGGCCACTGTTCCGACCCGTCACCGAGTGCCGCGCGGTAGCGGTTCTCCGCCTCCTCGTCCGGTGCCAGGACCGCGTCGGCGTAGTCCAGGATCTGTTCGAGCAGGGGCGACCGCCCTGTCCGGGTCCGGTGATCGATCTGCTCGACGACCGCCCTGGCGTCGTCCGCCTCGCCCGCGGGCAGCGCCGCCTCGACGAGGAAGGCCAGTCCCCAGAACTGCTCGAACGAGTAGGGCGTCAGCAGTTCGGTGAACGACGCACGCAGTTGGGTGTATGCCTCGACATACCGTCCCGTGCCGGAGGCCGTCAGAACCCGGGTGAGAATGGCCAGGCTCAGGTGCTGCCCCTGGCCGAGGTGCAGGGATGCCTTTTCGATCTCCGCAGCGCATTGCAGGGCTCTGTTGTGCCGTCCCTGCAGGGCCGCGAGGACGCCTTGGGCTCCGACGGCCCGGACTGCGAAGTTGCGGTGATCCAGTCCGGTGGCGATCGTCCGGCCCTCGGCGGCCATCGCTTCAGCGGTACGCCATTCGGCGCCCCGCCAGATCTCGCCCAGCGCCCTCGCTGCGAGGATGTGCGGCAGCCGTCCGTGGCGGCCGTCGGCACGGGCGGCTGCTTCGGCTTCCTGGAGGAACACCGCCGCCTGGGCGAGGTCGCCGGTGAGATGGGCGGCCTGACCGAGGAGCAGCCGTTGGTCAGGGTCGGGGGGCTCCGATGTCCGCAGGGGCAGATGGCTGACCGACAAGGGATCGGTCAGCGCCAGGACAGCGATGTCGCGTGTCCCCCATGGGGGTGTCCGCAGTTCCTTCAGCGTCCGCACCACCAGGTCGCGGTCGGTGGCGCCGGCCTGCTGCCACCAGCATCGGCCTGCAGCGGCGTGCAGCAGTTTCTGCGCGAGACCGGGATGTGCCGGGGCCACGGCACGGGCCGCCGAGCACAGTTGCGCGATCCGTTCACGGCCGACAGGCAGATTCCCCGGCACCAGGTCGTGCAGCCACAGCAGCATGGCGCTGCCGAGGTCTCCGAGTTCGTCGGGATCGATGCCGCGGGCGTGTTGACGGGCCTGCTCCACCAGACCGTGGTGGCACGCCAGTTCGGCGGCGCGGAGCAGGCGGCCAGCTCGGCGTTCCGGGTCCGCGGACAGCCGGGCGGCGCATTCGAGTGCTGCCAGGGCTCTCAGCAGACCGACGCCCGGCCAGGGCCCCTCGGCCAGTGATTCCAGCCGCTTGGCGAGTTCTTCGTCAGCACCTGTCACGCACTGGGCCGTGTGCCAGGCCGCGTGAGCGGGGTCAGTGACGCTCTGTCCGAGCGCCGCGTGGGCGGCCATGCGACGTGCGGCCGAAGCCGAGTGCAGGACCGCGGTGCGGATGAGCGGATCGGGAAACCGGATGTGGTGTTCGCGGACGACGACGAGACCGCGCTCGGCGATCTCCGCCAGTCCGGCCCGGGCCGCTTGGGTACCTCCCGGCAGACACACGCCGGCGTCCAGGACCTCCTGGACGATCGAGGAGGTGCTCAACGCCGCGGTGAGCAGGACACCATGGCCGGCTGCCGACAGTGCACGCAGGTCCTCCGCGTACGCGTCGGCCAGGCTTGGGGTGGCAGGGAGCATACCGAAGCCGGCCGCGTCCCTGAGGCCGTTGCCGCCGAGCGACAGCTCCGTGAGCGCGAGCGGATTGCCCTGTGCCACGGCGAGGACGAGCTCAGCTTCCGCGTGGGCCGTCGACGGCCGGGAACGGTGGACGAGTTCGCGGGCCTCGGCAGCGGGAAGGGGGGTGAGAACGGTGGTGAGTGCGTCGGCCGGCAGCCAGGCCGCCGAGGCGGCTCGCTCGGCGACGATCAGGCTCACCTGGGTTTGCCCGCACAGCCGGGCCATGTGCCTGATGGTGTCACGGCTCGCCGCATCGAGCCGGTCGAAGTCGTCCACGCAGACGAGGACGGGGCCCGGCGCCAGGGCCAGCAGGCGCAGCGCGGAGCGTGCCAGGTGCTCCGGTTCCGGTTCCGCGCCGTAACCCGCGAATACCGACTCCAGCAACGAGCTTTCTTCTGGGGGTAGTTGACGACGTCGCGGCAGACGAGGACGGAGCAGTCCGTGCAGCGCGGCGTAACGCAGTCCCCGTTCGTCGGGGACCCAGGACGTCGACAGTACGGGGACTTCCTGGCGTGCCGCCGCGTCCATGGCGAACCGTATGACGGCGGTCTTCCCGATGCCCGGAACGCCGCTCAGGTGCAGGATTCGACCACCATCGGACAGGCCGGCCAGGAACGCCGACACCAGATCCCGCTCCCGCTCGCGGCCGATCAGGCCGCTCCCGCCCGGAGTGTGTGCACCCATGCCCTGCCCTCCCCCAGCCAAGCGTTCGTATCGCACACGTGTCATCCGCGAAGTCCTCGGTCGGGCCGGGTGGCCGGTCAGCCTCCGGGGCACAGCCACCGCACCTGTCCGACGCAGAAAAACTTTAACATTCAGGTATGAACCCTGGGCGCCGCGATCGCGGCTCCGGTGGAGCTCGACCCGGCGCCGCCCGCACGGTCGGCAGCCACGTACAGGTCGCGGACACTGACGTCTGCCGTACGGGGTCGGCGAGGTCGGCACCGCCGGATCGAACACGTCCTCCGTGCGAGCGGAGTTGGGTCGGCCACGTTCGCGGGCAGCTCGTGCACTGAACCGTCGGCGCCCGCTCCGGTCGGGTGCTCAAGGCAGTTGCGAGCCATTGTCGTTGTCCTCACGAGTGCGCTCCGCTCCGGAACTCACCACTTGCTTTAACGTCCATTCCACAACTGGTAAATTCGTGGTGTTCGCACGTGACGGCATTGGTCAGGGAAGGGCTCCCGGGGCACGTCCCTCGGGGGTGGAGATGGGCAGAGCGGCCTTCGGCCGGCTGTTGCGTGAGGCGCGGCAGCGTTCGCTGCTGACGCTGGAGAGCCTCGCCGAGGCCTCAGGGGTGAGCGTCCGGGCCATCAGTGACATGGAGCGCGGGCACAGCCTGCCGCGGCAGGCGACGCTGAGCCAGTTGATGGACGCCCTGGAGCTGGACGGGGACGAACGGCAGCGGTTCGTGGAGGCGTCGGCGCGGCGCACGGGGCAGGTACCGCGGCAGCTGCCGCCCGACCTCGTGCCGTTCCGCGGCCGGGACGAGGCGTTGGCCGCCGTCCACGGACTCACCTCGCAGGTCGCCGGGCGAGGAGGGCATGTCGTCATCTCCGCGATCGGTGGCATGGCGGGTGTCGGCAAGACGACGCTCGCCGTGCGGTGGGCGCATCAGGTGGCGAACCATTTCCCGGACGGGCAGCTGTATGTGAACCTGCGCGGTTTTGAGGACTCCGGACAGCCTCTCGACCCCGGTGAGGCCCTGGGCGGGTTTCTCGGTGCGCTGGGAGTGCCCAGCAGCAGCGTACCGAGCGGCACCGAGGAGCGCAGTGCGCTGTTCCGGGAGCAGACGACGTCCCGGCAGCTGATCGTCGTACTCGACAACGCACGGGACGCGGAGCAGGTCAGGCCCTTGCTGCCGACCTCCGGGGGGTGCCTGACGATCATCACTTCGCGCAATCAGCTGTCCGGTCTGGCTGTGACCGAGGGCGCCTACATGCTCAGTCTGGACGTGTGGACCCGTGAGGAGGCGCTGGCGGCTCTGGCCGCGCGGATCGGCGAGGAACGATGCCGGGCGGAGCCGGAGGCGGCTTCGGAGCTGGTGGAGCTGTGCGGTTTTCTGCCGTTGGCGGTCGCGATCGTCGGTGCGCAGCTGAGCGCTGCTCCGCAGGTCCCGCTGCGGATCGGGGTGCGCGAGCTGCGCGAGTCCCGGCCTCGGCTGGACGCCCTGTCCGCGGGTGGCCGACGGGGCGATGTCCGCGCCGTGTTTTCCTGGTCCTACCGGGCCCTGACGCCTGAGACCGCACGGTTCTTCCGGTATATGGCCCTGAGCCCCGGGCCCTCGGTGTCGGCGGAGGCCGCCGCCTCGCTCGCGGGGACCCGGATGGCCGCGGCCCGGCGGCATCTGCGGGAGCTGACCTCCGCGAACCTGCTCTGGCGTGACGCGGAAGGCGGATACGTGCTGCACGACCTGCTACGGGTCTACGGCGTCGAGCTCGTCGAGCAGGAGAAGGACGACCGTTTGCGGGCCGGGAGACGTCTGCTGGACTACCTGCGCCACAACGCCCACGCGGCCACGCGTGTTCTCGACCGACGCCCCGGATTCGAAGTGCCCGCCCCCTCGGCCGAGGATGTGACGAGTGTCGTGGTCGACACCCGTGAGGAGGCGCTGGAGTGGTTCCGTCAGGAGGAGTCGACCGTCGCGGCCGCCCTGCGCTCCATGAACGATCCGCGGTTGCTGCGCTATCGCATGTACCTCACGCACGACTGGGTGAGCTACTACTCGATCATGGGCCGCTGGGCCGACGAGATCTCGGCCAAGCGGATCGGTCTGGACGCGGCCCTGGTGCTGGACGATCCGACCGCCATCGCCAGGAACTGTTCGAGCCTGGCTCGCGCACTGGCCCAGACGGGCCAGGTCGACCAGGCCGAGGAGCAGGTCGGTCTGATGCTCGGCCAGCTGCACCGGCTGCCCCCTGCGGAGCAAGCCGCCACTGAGCGGAGCATCGGCTGGGTGCGCGGCCGGCAGGGGCGCCACACCGAGGCACTGCACCATGCCAGGAGGGCTCTGGCGCTCTTCCGGGCGCTCGGGGATCGCGGCAGCGAGGCTCGCGAACTCAACGCCGTCGGCTGGTACCTGACGCTGCTCGGCGATCACCGGCAGGCCATCGCCATGTGCGAGGAAGCACTCCCCATGCTGCGGGAGGCCGGGAACCGCCGGAGTGAGGCGGCGACCTGGGACAGCATCGGGTATGCCCGGCAGCGCCTGGGCGAGCTCGATGCCGCGATCGCGGACTACCGCAGGTCCCTGCGCCTGTACGAAGAAGCCCTCGACAGTTACAACCAGGCCGATGTGCTGGATCACATCGCGTCGGCCCAATTGGCACGCGGAGACGACGCGGAAGCACGTGAGAGCTGGACGCGAGCCGCCCGGCTCCTGAGCGCGATCGGCGATCCGCGCGCCGAGGAGATGCGGGCCAGGGCCGGGGCGCTCGACGAGGCCCACTGAGAGGTGACGCACCGCTGCAATGACGTCCGCCGTCCGACGCATCTGGGGCCGTCCGCGCGAAGCGGGCCCCCGGCGTCGGGTTCATCACGATTCCCGAACTGTCTTGGCGACGCTTCGAGACAGCTTCGGACATCGTTCGGGTGGGACAGCGTGTTTCGTGCGAGTTCATCCAGTTCGACACAACGAACGGAGAAGCCAGGCTGTCCCTGCGAGCAACGCAGCCTGACTCATTTCCGGGGGCCTCTCGAGCTCTCCGTTCAGTCGGCGGAGCTCTCGTTGAGGAGTGAGGCGAGGCCATCGAGGAGGCGCTGGAGGCCGAACTCGAAGAGGGCGTCGAGGTCGAGGTCGTAACCGGCCGTGGCGAGGCGGGAGAGCGCGGGAAACCGGCCGGTGGCCAGAATCGCCAGGAGCGCGGGCTCCTCGGTGTCCATCCACTCCTCGCTGTCGAGGCCGCTGTGCGCCTCGGCCTCCCGCTCCGACTCCAGGTTGACGGCGATTCCACGGGCGTAGTTGAACAACGTGAGGTGCGCGGTAAAGGCGGACTGCAGGTCGAGTCCGTGCGCGTGCAGGGTGGCGAGCATCCATTCGCTGTACGGCAGTGCCGAGGTGATCATCTGTGGGCGGGTCACCGACAGGGCCGGTGCGAGCCATGGGTGGCGGCGGAAGAGGTCCCAGAGCTGTCGGGCCGCCAGCTCGATCGCCTCGCGCCAGCCCGCCGGCGGGTCGGCGGGCAGCGGGTGCTCCGCCATGACCGTGTCCATCATCCGCGTCAGCAGGTCGTCCTTGTCGGCCACGTGCCGGTACAGCGACATGGTCGCGACCCCGAGCTCGGCGGCCACCCGGCGCATCGAGACCGCGGCCAGCCCTTCTGTGTCGGCGGCCGTGACGGCGGCGGCAACGATCCGTCCGAGCGTGAGCGCCGCCTGGCCCGATGACGTGTCGGACGGCTCGCCAGGGCGTGCAGCGGCAGCGGGTCGGGCGTTGCGCACCGGGCGGCTCGGGGTTTCCACGACCGTTCCGACGCCGGGGACGGCGCGGACCATGCCCTCGCGACGCAGCTCGGTGAGCACCTTGGTCGCGGTCGCCATCGCGACGCCCCACTGCTGGGTGATCTCGCGGGTCGAGGGCACGCGATCGCCCGGTGCCAGTTCGCCCGTCTCGATCCGCCGCCGCAGTTCGGCGACGATCTGGCTGTAGCGCGGTACTGCCTGTCCGCTCACTGATACCCCTCCGCACTAGTGCACTGGATGGGCGCCATCCTAGCTGCTGACGCCGGACGATCCCCGCGTACGAGCATCTTCCTAGTCTCTTCGCACTAGTGCAGTGCCGCCTAACACCTCATCCTGAAAAGCGATTTCACACTTGCGCACTATCTTGCGTACGGCGTACGTTCGCGTCATGCCGAACAACGAGATACTCATCTGTGGTGCTGGCATCGCAGGGCCCGCGCTGGCGTACTGGCTACGCAAGGGAGGCTTCACAGTCACGGTCGCGGAACGCGCGCCGGAGCCCCGGCCCGGCGGGCAGACCGTGGATCTGCGCGGCGCCGGCCGCACCGTGATCGAGCGGATGGGCCTGATGGACCGGGCCAGGGCGGAGAGCGTGGACCAACGCGGCCTCGCACTCGTCGACACCTCCGGCCGCACCACCGCGCGGGTGCCCGCCGACAGCTTCGGCGGCGAGGGGATCGTCTCCGAGATCGAGATCCTCCGTGGCGACCTCGCCGGTCTGCTGTACGAGGCCACCCTCCCGGACACGGAGTACCTCTTCGACGACACCATCACCGAGATCGATCAGGACGCGGACGCAGTCACCGTCACCTTCGAGAAAGCCGCGCCGCGCCGGTTCGGGCTGGTCGTCGGCGCGGACGGACCGCACTCCGTGGTGCGCGCGCTGGCCTTCGGCCCGGAGCAGGAGTTCGTCCACCCGCTCGGCCTCTACACGGCCTGGTTCACCGCCACCGACGACCTGGAACTCGACGGCTGGTACCTGATGCACAACGCGCCCGGCGGCCTGGTCGCCTCCGCACGGCCCGGCCGCCTTCCCGGCGAGATCAAGGCCGGCCTCAGCTTCCGCTCGACACCGATCGCCTACGACCGCCGCGACGTTGCCGCCCAGCAGGAACTCGTGGCCCAGCGCTTCGCCGGCGTCGGCTGGGAGACGCCACGCCTGCTGCGCGCAATGCGCACCGCCCCGGACTTCTTCTTCGACTCCATGGGCCAGGTCCGCCTCGACAGCTGGTCGCGCGGCCGTGTGGCGCTGCTGGGCGATGCCGGATACTGCGCGACCCCGCTGACCGGCCTGGGGACCAGCCTGGGCTTGGTCGGCGCATACGTCCTAGCCGGTGAACTCGCCACTGCCGAAGGCGGCCACCGCATCGCCTTCCGCCGCTACGACGAGGTGATGCGCCCGTACGTGAGCCAGGCCCAGCAGCTCCCGCCGGGCGGTGCCTCGGGATTCGCGCCTTCGGGCCGGCTCGGCATCCGCCTGCGGGACCTCTCCATGCGGCAGATGACGCGCTGGCCGATGCGGAACCTGCTCGCCGCACAGTTCGCCAAGGCCGGGAACATCGCACTGCCGGAGTACAGTCTCGCCGCAGACATACGGTAATCGGCCTCAGCCACGGGTCAGCGAACGCATAGACAGGATCGGGCGCGTACCAGAGGCCTCGACGCGTCCCACCAGATGAGTGTCGGGACCCGTTTGCGGGACGGCTGGACCGGCACAACCGGCCGACGCGCCATGGACCGGGCCCGTGCTGTCGACGTGGTGGCGGTGCGGACACGGCCGGCGGGAAGACCTGCCCGCCGCACCGGCTAACCCCAACGACGTCGATGCCTGGCACGCACGCGACGGAGAACGCCGACTGCCGCCAGGAAGAACGGCGCTACAGGGAGCGCGAGGAAGCACGTCAGACGGCTGCCTGGGGCCAGCAGGCGCCGGCACCGGCCTGTGCCGGGGACGAGCGCCTGGACCCGGGGCAGTCGGCCGGCGCGGTGGCTGACGAGACTGATCAGCTTCTACGCCGGGGCCGTCCTGGTTCTGTACGCGCGGAGGCTCACTGAGGCAGGCGGTCCCAGAACGAGCAGTGGTGTGCGGAATACGCATCGTCGGGGTGGATTCCGCCGGGTCCGGGAGCCAACGACTGCACCGACTGCGCGAGAGGTGACGAAGGGCGAAAAACCCGCCAGAGCGGGGCGTCGGGGGTGTTCGGGTTGCCGGTGTGCGCGAAGGTCGTCCAGTAGTCGACCATCCGGTCCGACAGGGCGCGCTGGGCGTCGGTCAGTGGTCGCTCGGTGGGGAAGGAGGAGAACAGGAACGGCATCTCGAAGCCGTGCGCCGCCCCGTAGGGGAAGCCCGGGTTCGCCGGCAGACCGGTGAGGACAGGAGCATCCGGATCGCTGAACTCGTAACCGTAGAGGGGGAGACCGGGAGCATGAGAGGCGATGGCCCGGCCGGCTGCCAACGTGGTGCAGGTCAGGGATCGATCGGTCAGCGCCGCGGCCCAGGCCAGTGCTGGCGTGGGGTGGTGTGCTGCCGGATACCGTGCCTCCACGGCGGGGGCTGCGGGCCCGAAGGCGTCCGCCAGACGGGCGCGGTAGTCGTTCTCGGTGCGGATGGGGAACGCGGCGAGCGACAGGCCGACGAACATCCGCATCTCATCGTGGTTGGTGCCCTGAATGATCGGCACGCGGTGGAAGCGCCCCGACGCCAATGCCTGGTCCGGCGCCACCGGCAGCAGCGTATTGCCGAAGGAGGGCCGGTTGAAGGACTGCATCAGCTGCGCGGTGGCGAGGCGGTCCGTGCTCTGCCCGCGCAGGCATGCCAGCACCTCGTCTCCGCCCCCCGCTGTGCAGCCCAGTTGCCTGGCGGCTTCTGCACCGGCCGTCTGAACATCGCGCTGCGAGGCGAACGGCTCGTACGCCGGAACTCCGGGCCCGAGAGCGCCGCGTGGGAAGGACATGAGGCAGGAACCGCTCTGGAGCACGGCCCGCTGGAAGAGTCCGAAGGCCGTCGGCGAGGTGAGGTGTGCACAGATGCTGAGGGCGCCTGCGGATTCGCCGAACAGCGTGACACTGCCCGGATCACCGCCGAATCGCTCCGCGTTCGCCCGCACCCAGCGCAGGGCGGCCTGCTGGTCCGCCAGGCCGAACGGTGGGGCGGAGCCCAACTCGGGGTGGCCGAAGTAACCGAAAATACCCAAACGGTAGTTGACTGTGACGACGACCGTGTCACCCCGGACCGCCAGTTGTTCGGTGCTGTAGTCACTGCCAGAACCGCCCAGGAACGCACCGCCGTGCAACCACACCAGCACAGGGCGCTTCTGCCCGGCCGGCTTTGGCGTCGGCATCGTGACGTTGAGGTAGAGGCAGTCCTCCGACCCGAGGACCGCGTCCGCGCCTGGTGTCGGCATCTGCACACAGCGTTGAGCCGCCGTCGTCGCATCCCGGACACCATGCCACGTGGCGGCGGGCACCGGTGCGCGCCAGCGCAGCGGTCCGGTCGGCGGCGCAGCATAGGGAATGCCGCCGAAGGTCATGTACGAGCCGTGTGACACGCCGCGTATCAGGCCGTGGTCGGTCCGTACGACGTTACCGCTCTGTCTTGCGGAGTGCGGGGAACCGGGGTGTGCGCCGGTCGCCGGTACGGCGGTGGCTGCGAGTAGTGCCACCGCGCAGAGCAAGGGGAAGAGCACCGCACGGAGCGTGTCTCTTCGGCATGGACGCGGTGCGGTCATGGTCGGGGCCATACGTACCCACCGTTCTTGGTCGGATGGGATCTCGGACGAGGCCGGTCAGGCCGGTACTGAGCCCAGGCGGTGGGGAACGGTACGGACTGACGCGGTCAGTACTCAGTACGCTAGGACCTCCCGCGCGCTGGAGGTTCAAGAGCCTGTGACGCAAGACACGTGGAGCATCGGTGAACTCGCGGCCGGAACGGGGGTCCCGGTGAAGACCCTCCGCTACTACTCCGACAGCGGTCTGCTGCCTGTGGCCGGCCGTAGCGCCGGTGGTCATCGACGCTACGGTCCTGAGGCGTGGGAGCGGATCCGTCTCATCAGGCGCTTACGGGCGCTGGACACTCCGATCGCGACCATCACGCAGGTGGTCACCGGTGAGTGCTCCTTCGGCGAACTGGTGGCAACCGAGCTCGAAGTGGTGCAGGAACGACTGACGGAACTGCGATGGCGCCAGGCCACACTCAAGTCTCTGGACGACTGCCCGAGCGAGGAACGGCTCCGACGCCTGGAGATCCTCTCTCGCGTGCAGCGGCTCCCGCAGGCGCGTCGCACACTCACCGATCACTGGTATCGCGAGCTGTCCGCGGCCATGCCCAAGCGCCGGCTCGACATCATGATCGCCATGCTGTCACCCGACCCGCCGCAGGACCCCGATCCCGTTACGGTCCTGGCCTACGCCGAGCTTCATCTGCTCATCTCCACGCCCAGTTTCACCCGCTGGACCCAGGACCACGACGAAGAGATGAGGGACGCTCCGGCCTTCTACGGGGAGATCGACGATGCTGCCGTTCTGACGGCCGCGGCTTTGGCCCAGGGACTACCGCCCAGCACCGGGGATGCGGTGAACGCTTTCGTATCCGCCCACGCACGAGCCCGGCGGGAGTCGGACACCCCCACCTTCCGCCAATACCTGCATGGGCTGGTGTCGAGGTCATCCGGCTTCGACCCCCGCCTGGAACGCTATTGGGCCCTGGTCGGCACCGTCACCGGCGGGCGCGTGCTGAACATGACGGTGGCTCATAGATGGCTGACCGACGGGCTGTCGATCTCGATAGCCGACAGTGCAAGTTCGACTTCGAGGGGCCCGACCTCTAAGAAAGCTGCGACCGGGCACGGAAGCTGGGGTGCCGGTAAGGACCCTGACACCGATCCTGCTGGCTTATTCCGTGCCCAGCGGGGCTGACGGCTCGTTGGGCAGGACAGCAGCGGCCCGGCTGGCGGCTACGAGGACCTGGGCG
>NZ_JBLVKW010000118.1:0-15814 GCF_048270745.1 Streptomyces sp. NPDC056231
CGAGCAGATGATGGACGCGTCGGACATGGAGGTGACCTCGAAAGGCATGAGGGCAGAGATCAGACTTCTGCCCTGGGCAGACGTGGGAAAAGGGGTACGACGAGACGGACCACCTCGGCAGCGCTCCTGAGCGCCGGCCGGTGGCCGTCAAATCCGGATCTCACCCGGAGATGTCGTCTTCACCCACCACGTCTGTGACTCCTCGATACACGGTTTACGTCATTCACAGCCTAGCAGTCGTCGTCTTCCTGCTCGGTCGTGGTGTGGTAGGCCGGTCTCATACGTGTGTACGTCGTCGTGCTGTCAACCGCTTGCCCCGGCATCGCGTCGGCGGTGAGCGCGGCCAGTGCGAGCACGGCCAGGGAGATGTGCCGGTGCGAGGCCGAGCGTGGCAGGCGTTCGGCGAGGGCATCCGCGGGGGCGGTGGTTTGCCCTTGCCGTGAACCGCGGTTTTTCGGTTGGGTCAGGCATCCGGCAGGTGGATGCAGTCCTTGGAGGTTCTCCGAGCAGCTCCGATGCCGACTGCCCGGAGTCCCGCCCGGGACCGGACGGAGTCAGTCGGCCGGGTTCGGGAGCGGTCGAACAGGCCTCTGACGGAAGACAGTTGGGCGGGTGAGCACCACGCCGAGCAGGGACGACTCGGGGACGTAGCCGAAGTGGCGGGAATCCTGTGTGCGGGCGGCATCACCCCGGACGACCAGTGAACCTGACGGCACCAGTCCGCCGTCCGGGGCCCCGACGATGTCGCGCACGTCCGGCGGCACGGGATCGCCGGGCAGGGCGGAGACCCGCTTGACCAGCCAGGCCAGGGGATCGTCGCCGTCGCCGAAGGGGAGGGGGTTGCGGAAGACCACCGCGTCGCCGCGCCGCACGCGCGTGGTGCGGCGGACCAGCAGCCGGTCGCCGTCCGTGAAGGCCGGGGTCATGCTCGACCCGGTGACCCTGATGAGCGCGATGCGTGAACGCAGTGCACATACGGAAAGGAGCAGCATGCCGGCACCCGCTGCCATCGCCGCCGTCGTTCGCCCGACACCCGTCATGTGACCGCCTTCCGTTTCGGGCGGCTCATGTGGCTGCCTCCGTGGTCCTGGCCCGGTCGCCGCTCACGGCATAACCCGCGGCCTGCAGGCCGAACAACCGGGCGTAGTGCCCGTCGCTCAGGGCCATCAGCTCGCTGTGGGAGCCGAGTTCGGCGATCCTCCCGTCCACCAGCACGGCGATGGAGCCTGCTTCGCGCAGAGCGCCGAGCCGATGCGAGACCAGCAGTGCGGTCCGTCCCCGGCGGTGGTGGCTGAGCGTGCGGTGCACTTCGTGCTCGGCCTCCGGGTCCAGGCCGGAGCTGGGCTCGTCCAGGATCAGCAGATCGGCGTCGTCGCGCATCAGCGAGCGGGCCAGCGCGACCCGTTGTGGTGTCGCGTCGGCGCGGCCCGGACAGCCCGCACGCACCGTTCACGCACGCCGCGTTCGCCCGCAACGAACCGAACGTGGCACGCCATAGCCCCCGACAGCTCCGGAGTGAGGCGGCTTCGGCTGTAGCCCGGCTGGGAGCCTTGCCGCCAGGACCGAATGGGCCAGCACAGGGGGCAGAAGGGGCCCGCGGCCGGCGTCACCGCCGGCCACGGGCCCCTTGGCGCGATCAACCTACGTCAGCCGTCGGACTCCGACGACGGGATGTAGGCACCCGGCACGTCCTCCGGCGTGAAGATCTTGTCCTCGCCGGGGTACGGCTTCTTCCATTCGTGCGTCTGGTACCACGTGAAGTGGTTCATCTGCGCGGGGTTCGCGAAGTCGGGGATGGCGTTGGGCCCGGTCAGCCGCTGGTGCGACTTCCAGTTCTCCCACTTCGCCGCGATCGCCTGCTTGTCCGCCGGCACCTTCGCCGACGGCACTGCTGCCGCACCGGGGTTCTGCGGCGCCGGGGTGTCCACGCCGCAGGCGGGCGGGGTCTTGAGGCCGTCGGTCAGCGAGGCCCGGTTGGGCAACGCCTTGAACGGCGTGTAGTCCGCGTGCTGGGTGAACGCCCCGCGCATCGGGCTGGCCGCGCTGTCCTTCTGGTTCATCGGCTGGATCCCGAGGATCTGCTCGATGGTGCGGATCATCGTGATCTGCGAGTAGTAGCGGCTGTCGACCTTGCCGTGCTGCGCCCAGGGGCTGATGATCTGGACCGGGGCACGGTGGCCGTCGACGTGGTCGAGGCCGGCCTGGGAATCGTCCTCGACGATGAAGATCGCCGAGTCCTTCCAGTACTTGCTGTGCGAGATCTTGTCAACCATCTTGCCGACCGCGAGGTCGTTGTCCGCGACCGCGGCGGCCGCGTTCGACGGACCACCGGTGTGGTCGTTGGAGAACCAGAACATGTTCAGGTTCGCCGGACCGCTCTTCTCGAAGTCCTGCTTCCAGATCTCGTACTTGTAGATGTCCGGGACGTCCATGTCGAACATCGGGAAGCCGGGCACCGACACCTTGTTGAGCGACGGGATCGCCGAGCCCGTCTGTATGGGGTAGGCGGTCTTCTGCCCGGTCGCGTCCATGTTCTTGGCGTCGCAGTACAGGTTCTGCCAGGTCGCGCCGGCCGGCTTGCTCTCGAACGACTGGAACTCGCCGAAGTCCTTGACGGACTTCCCAGCCGCCTGCGCACCGGTCCAGATGAAGCCGGACTTCTGGTGGCCGAGAGCGTCGTCCTCGGTGTCGTAGCTGCGCGTGTACTCACCGGCCGAGGACTCGGTGTACTCCGGGTTGTCGGCCTGCATCAGCCAGTTGTGACCCTCGGCGGAGTTCGTGCCGACGTCGTAGGTGTTGTCGTACAGCCCGAACTGCCGAGCCAGCGCGTGCTGGTTCGGCGTCACGTTCTCACCGAACTGCGCAAGCGACGGGTCGCCGTTGCCCTGCGGTATGTCACCGAAAACCTGGTCGTAGGTCCGGTTCTCCTTGACGAGCAGGAAGACGTGCTTGATCGTCGAGGGGTCGCCGAGCTTCACCGGGACCGGCACCGGCTTCGCGTCGCCCGTGCCCTGGGTGACCGAGCCGCCGTGCCAGCCGTTCTGGGTGAAGACCTTGCCGGTCTCGGACTTGATGACGCTGTCGTCCGGCAGCGTGAACTGCGTCAGGCTCGACGTCGTGTCGTGGGTGCCGTGCCCGGCCTTGTTGGTGGGGCGGCGGGCGTCGATACCGCGGGTGTTGGAGACGACCACGTTCTTGCCCACGGTGGTGATCTCCGCGGGGAAGTAGTCCGTCGGGAGCAGGCCGACGTAGCCGGCCGGCTCCTGCGGGGAGGTGTACCGGTAGACGGCGACCGCGTTGGCACGGCCGAGCGTCACCAGCAGGTGACCGTCGTCGGTGAGCGTCACCGCGTTGGGCTCGTAGCCGACCGACGCCTTCGGCCACGGCTGGGTGGCGATGGTCTGCACGACCTTGTCGTTGGCGGTGCTGATGACCGACACGTTGTTGTCGGCGGTGTTGGTGACGAACACCGCCCCGTTCTTTGCGTACACCGCGGTCGGGTGCAGACCGACGTCGACGCTCCCGACGGCGGCGGACGGGTCCGCCAGGTTGATGACGCTGACCGTGCCGGTGGTGGTGGCACCGGTGTCCGGGTTGGCCGGCACCTGGGTGCCGTAGGAGTTCATCGTGGTGTCGCCGGCCTTGGCCGGACGCCCGCCCTCGTTGCTGACGTAGAGCTTGTTGCCGACCATGGCGATGCCACGGGGGGCGTTGCCCACGGTCCAGCTCTGCTTGATGGTCCCGGTCGCCGTGTTGATGGCGACCACCCGGTTCTGGCCATTGACCGCGGAGTACACAGTGGAGCCGTCGGCCGAGAACACCGCCGCACCCACCAGCGCGCGCTTGGAGCCGTCGGCCGGGACCGAGATCGTCGCCGGGTTGGAGAGGGTGCCGTCCGGGTTCACGGTGAACTTGGTGTAGCCGTCGCTCTGGCCCAACCACAGCTGCGAACCATCGGGCGAATACGTCGGGCCCTCCTGGCCGACGGCGTTGCTCTTGATGCGCAGGTCCGCCGACGCCGGGGTACCGACGCGCTGCTTCACCTGCCCGGTCTTGAGGTCCATGACGACCAGCGCAATCCCACCGTCGGTGACCGAGGCCGCGAGATGGGTGCCGTCCGGGCTGACCGCGGACGACATGATCTTGCCGTCGTTGATGACGGTGCGGCTGCCGTACGGGGCGATGTACTGGTCGGCGGAGACGACCTGGCCGTTGGCGGTGACCTGGCCGACCTCATCGGTGCCGAACTGATGCGTCTGGGCAACAGCGGTGCCTGTGACCGCGAGGACGACAGCGATGCCTGCCGTTACCAGAGGGGTCCGGCGGCCGACGCTTCTACCGAAAAGGCTGATCTGCTTCGTCTCGTTGATCCGACGCTGCCGTGTTACCTGCATGGAATTATCCCTTCGGGGTGGTGTTGAGCAGTTCGACGTTGCCGTCGAACTGCCAAAGCGGGTTCGGTGTGTCCCCGGTCGGGGTCCGCACCAGGAAGTAGCCGTTCACTTCCTTCGGTCCGTCGCCATCGGCCACGAACCGCCCGTCTGAGGCGACGTCAAGCTGGTAGATGGCTGTCCCTGCGGCCTCAACGCCGGGGAGATGCCAGGTGACGACGCAACGCCAGTCATTGCCCGCCCCCTGGGGGGCGACCTGGCCGCCGCTTTTGTTGCACGCCGCCGTGACCCGCAGGTGCGCCTCGGTGACGGCGGGGCGGTTGAGCTGCTGGGTCTGTATGCGGTAGAGGTGGGCGAATGCCGTGGCGACCGACCGCTGCACCTTGTCCTGCTCGATTCCGGACCCCGTCGACGGGGTCGCCACGGCGACCACCGCGACGGTGAGGGCGGCCAGTCCGGCCAGCGGCAGGAGTCCGTTGGTGATCGCGCGGCGCCCGGAACCGTCGTAGGCCAGATTGGTGAAATCGCGCCGCAGGAAAAGCAGGTACGCCAGCGCTGTCGCGAGCACGGCCCACACCAGGCTGACCACGATGCCGATCAGGAGCGGGCCGACCTGCGCCGGGCTGGTGAACAGGCCGTTCCAGGCGGTGAATGCGTAGCCGGGCAGGGCGAGGCGCACGGCGACGGGCAGCGGCAGCATCTGGGCGACCTGCATCGCGAGCGCGACGAGCGGGGGCAGCAGCAGCCCCATCGGGGACCGCCCCAGCGCGACCGACCCGAGGAGTCCGATCGCGGCGAGGGCCAGGGTCGGGGCGAGCACGCAGACCCAGGCGAGCAGGACCCTGCCGCCGGCGTCAGCCGGCGTCAGCAGGTGGCCGTCGAGGCCGACCAGCGGCTGGTTACCGACCGCCACGACCCCGCCGGCCGCGCTGGAACAGGCCAGCCCGGCCACGAGCAGCAGGATGACGGTGAGGCTGGCCAGCGCCTTCGCTGCGAAGATCCGTCGAGGGGACCGGACCGCCACGAGGAGGTGGCGCCAGGTGCCGAGCCGGTCCTCGGAGGCGAACACGTCGCCGGCGACCACCGAAGTCAGCAGCGGGAGCGCCCAGGTGCCCGCGAAACCGAGCACGACCAGCGATCCGGCCCACCCCGTGGTGTGCATCCAGCGACCGAAGAGGGTGTCGGAGGGGAGCGAGCTCTGCTGGCTCACCGCGGCGACGAAGAGCGCCGGCGCGATCCAGCAGGCGAGGACCAGCAAGCGGATCCGCCATTGCGAAACCAACTTGACCAGCTCGAAGCGGTAGCCGCGCGGAACTGAGACGCGGTGGGCACCGGCAACGATGTCATCGGCGATGGTCTCGGTCATCGGCCGGCCTCCTGCTGCTCGGTCAGGGCGAGGAATGCGGCCTCGAGCGGCGACACCACAGGTGCGAGCTCGCGCAGCGCGATGCCCGCGTGCACGAGCCTCACCACCAGTTCGTCGAGGGCGGGCACCAGCGCGCGCACGACGAGCACTTCGGCGCTGTGCCGTGCCCCGGCGTCGTCGACGACGCGGATCCCGGCCGTGTCGACAGCCAGTCGACGGGCGGCCTGTGGGTCGGAGGTCAGCAGACGGTAGTCGAGTTCACGGTTCTCGGCGGCCAGCTTGCTCAGCGGGCCTGAGAAGACGACCCGTCCGGTGGCGACGATGGTGACCTCGGAGCACAGTGCCTCGAGGTCGTCCATGCGGTGGCTCGAGAGCACGACGCTGGTTCCGTCCGAAGCGAGCCGGGTGAGGACACCGTGTACGTGTCTCTTGCCGGCCGGGTCGAGGCCGTTGGAAGGTTCGTCGAGAACGAGCAGCCGGGGCTTGGTGAGCAGGGCGGCGGCGAGCCCGAGCCGCTGACGCATGCCGAGGGAGAAGCCGCGGGCCCGCTCGTCGGCGACATCGGTGAGCCCGACCTGGTCGAGCACGTCGTCGATCCCCGTTGTCCGCGCGTCGCGGCCACGGAGAGCGGCCAACGCGGCGAGGTTCTGCCTGGCGGTGAGCGAGGGGTAGAGACCGGGCCCGTCCACGAAGCCGGCGACACCGTCGGGAGCGGCGAGCGCCCGCCCGACCGGCGTACCCAGGATCTCGAGGCGGCCGCCATCGGCGACGGCCAGGCCCAGCAGGAGGCCGAGCAAGGTTGTCTTGCCGGCGCCGTTCGGTCCGACCAAGCCGTGGATCTGACCCTGCGCCACATCCAGATCGATGCCGTCCAGTGCGACGACATCGCCGAAAAGCTTGGTGATCCCGCGAGCCCGGATCGCGAGGAGTGTGTCCATGAGCCCCTTCTTTCGAAACCTTCAAGGACCCTAGGGACGGCACACAAGGCAGGCAGGGACAGCCAGTTGAACGTTTATGGAACGGGAGACGACCCGGCGTCCGCCGCTCCGATGCCCCGCCGGGCGACGTCGTCGAAAGCAGCGTCGTCCGCCCGCCCGGCAGGCGGGACTTTCGAAGAACCCAACTCGTGCAGGTGGTAAGGCCGCTGACCGGATAACAGGGGCGAGTCTCGGACGAGGCGTATCCGAGCAGGCAGGATGACGGGTGTAGGTTCCGGGAGCGAAATGGGAAGGCCGAGGCGGGGAAATCATGGGTGGCTTCACCGAGGCGGATCTGCGGGTACTGGCCGGGCCACGGTCTTTCGAGCGGGGCGAGGACTATTTGGACGCGGTGACCGCTCTGGAGGTCGGCGACGGCTGGATCACCGCCACGGTCCACGGGACGGACGCCTACGAGGTGGAGTTGTCACTCGACGAGCCTGATGGGCTCACCGGGGAGTGCGACTGCCCCTACGGAATGGAGGGCAACTTCTGCAAGCACCTGGTCGCGCTCGGCCTGACCGCGCTCACCCGGTCGGAGAGTCTGCAGGGGGAGTACGCTCGTGCCCGCAGCCGCGTTCAGGACTTGGACGCGTGGCTGGCCGCGCTCTCAAGGGACGAGTTGCTCGCACTCGTACGGGAGCAGATCGCTGAGGACCGTCAGGTGCGCCTCCGCTTGGAGTTGCGTGCGGCGAGTGCCCGCGGCGACCTCGCCGGAGTCCGCACCCGGATTCGTGAACTCCTCGACATCGGCCCCTTCGCTCGGTACGGATACGTCGAGTACGCCGATGCCCACGCCTACGGCGAACAGGCCTCGCAGGCGGTCTCCGCGGTCGCCGCTCTGATTGCCTCCGGGCGGCCCGCGGACGCGATCTCTCTGTCCCAGGACGCCATGCGGATGCTGAGCGAGGTGCAGGACTCGATCGACGACTCCGACGGAGGCCTCAGTGAGGTCGGGGCCGCTCTTGCCGCAGTCCATCTCGACGCGTGTCGCGCAGCCTGTCCCGATCCGGAGGAGACCGCGCGGTGGCTGGTCGGCCATGTACTCGGCGACTTCGACGACCTGACGGACATTGACCCGCTCGACTACGAGGACATCCTCGGCGAAGAGGGAATGACCACAGTAAGGGAGTTGGCGCTCGAAGCCTGGCGAGGCAACCGCACAGGCTGGGCGGAGAAGTACCTGATGGAGCGGTTGGCCAAGGCGTCCGGCGATGTGGACGCAGTGATCGCCGTGCACGCGGCCGACCTCGCACGGGACGGCAGCACTCACCTGGTCATCGCCCGCGAACTGGACGCTGCCGGCCGCCCCGGCGACGCGCTGCGCTGGGCGGAGCGCGGCATCGCCGAAGTGTCCGACACCACCACCCCCGTCATCGGCCTGGTCGACTACCTCTGCGACCGCTACACACGCTCGGACCGGTTCCTCGACGCGGTCGCCGTGCGCCGCGCCCACTTCACCGCCCATCGCTCCCTCGCCGCGTACCAGCAATTGCGCACGGCGGCACACGCAGCCGACTGCTGGCAGGCCGAGCGCGAGCAGGCGCTGGTGCTGCTGCGTGCCGACGCGGCACAGCGTGAGCGGGACCGGCACGGCGGTCCGGTCCTGATCGACGCCCTGCTAGACGACAAGGACGTGGACGCCGCCTGGCAGGCCGCCACCACGACCGGCGCTGATGACCGTCAGTGGCTCGGCGTCGCCGACCAGGTCCGCGCCATCCGCCCCGCTGACGCTTTGCGCGTCTACCAGCGCCTGGCCGAACCCCTTGAGAAGCAGATCGGCAACGCGGTCTACGAGCGCCTGACCAGCCTGCTCCTGAGCATGCGCGACTGCCACCGCCGCCTGGGCGCTCCGGACGATTTCGCCGCGTACCTCGCCGCCCTGCGCGCCGGTCAGAAGCGCAAGCGGAACCTGATGCGGCTCCTCGACGAGCACGGACTGTGAAGCCGATGTCGGCCGCCGAGGCGGCCCGCGCCGACACGCGAACGACCCGGGCGGTGATGATTCCGCGCGGGCCGTCGCCGGTGCCTGGAAACGTCAGGCGTCCTGGCGTGCCCGCGCGAGGCCATTCACCCGTCCACGGACCACGAACCAGCCGCCGACCAGCGCCGCCGCGATCAGCGGCAGACACAGCACGGTCGTACGGCCCACTCCGCCGCCCCACCACATCAGGAAGACGACACCCGCGAGGAAGACCAGCGTGACGATCTGCGTGTACGGGGCCCAGGGCAGCCGGTACGCGGGGCGGGTGACCCTGCCGTCCTGCGATCGGTGCCAGAACAGCAGCGAACAGAGCATGATCATGGCCCAGGTACCGAGGATGCCGATCGACGCGAAGTTGAGAACGATCTCGAACGCCTGGCCCGGCATGACGTAATTGAGCACGACGCCCAGAACACCGAATCCGGCGGTCAGCAGGATGCCGCCGTAGGGCACCTGCCCCTTGTTCATCCGGCCGGTGAACCTCGGCGCGGAGCCTGCCAGCGCCATGGAGCGCAGGATACGGCCGGTGGAGTACAGCCCGGAGTTCAGGCTGGAGAGCGCCGCGGTCAGCACGACCAGGTTCATCACACCGGCCGCGCCCGGGATACCGAGCTTCTCCATGACGGTGACGAACGGGCTCTCGTCCCCCGAGTACGAGGTGTACGGCAGCAGGAGGGCGAGCAGCACGACCGAGCCCACGTAGAAGAGGCCGACGCGCCACATGATCGAGTTGATCGCCCTGGGCATGATCTTCTCGGGGTTCTCCGTCTCGCCGGCGGCCACGCCGCACAGCTCGACGGAGGCGTACGCGAACACGACACCCTGGATCACCATCAGCATCGGGAGCATGCCGGTGGGGAAGATGCCGCCGCTGTCGGAGATGGTGGAGAAGCCGGGCGTGTGACCGTCCACCGGGTGCTGGGTGACCAGCAGGAAGATCCCGATGAGCATGAACGCGACCAGGGCGGAGACCTTGATGATCGCGAACCAGAACTCCATCTCGCCGAAATACTTCACCGAGATCAGGTTTGCGGTGAGCACGACGGCGAGGGCGATCAGCGCGAGGATCCACTGCGGGATGTCGCTGAACATTGCCCAGAAGTGGGCGTAGGTGGCCGCCGCGGTGATGTCGGCGACGGCGGTCGTCGACCAGTTCAGGAAGTACAGCCAGCCGGCCGCGAAGGCGCCCTTCTCACCCATGAACTCGCGGGCGTACGAGACGAAGGCGCCGGAGGAGGGCCGATAGAGGACCAGCTCACCGAGCGCGCGGACGACGAAGAAGGCGAAGAGACCGCAGATCGCATAGGCGATGGCGAGCGAGGGGCCGGCAGCGGCCAGTCGCCCGCCCGCGCCCAGGAACAGGCCGGTGCCGATCGCGCCGCCGATGGCGATCATGTTGATGTGACGGGACTTGAGGTCCTTGCTGTAACCGGCATCGCCGGCGTCCCGGTGGGGGGAGTTTGTCGCCGGTGGGGCGGCGGCGAGCGTTTCGCCCGCAGTGGAGCGGTCACTCATGGAGGAGATTCGCCTTTGTGGGGGGAAGGTGGACGGTCGCGGCCGTGGGGGGGCCAGGGGGTCGTCACCGTGGCATGGCTTGCTAGCCATCATGCGGGAATCCTGTGATTTTGGCAGTGCCCTACATCACTCAGGAACAAATCTGAGGTACATCGGAGGTTACGGGGCGGTAATCAAGGAATGTGCGTGCGCCTCCGCGCGTCCCCGCAAGGCCTTTGCGGAGGCGATGGTGTGTGCACATCCGGTCCGGACGCTGCGATATCGACGGCGCCGGAGGCGTGGCGCAAGCGAGGGGCGTTGCGATTTTCGCAACCCCCTCGTACGCTGGCCGTATGAGCGAGCCTGTGAGCGAACGTGTACGAAAAGTCATGGACGCGGCTTCGGTCCGCCAGGCAGCGTTCGCCGAGACCATTGGACTGACCCCCGACAAACTGTCGAAGTCCCTCAGTGGCGTCCGACGATTCACGTCTCTTGACCTCGCTCGGATCGCCGAGTTCGGCAGCACTACCGTCGACTGGCTGCTGACCGGCCGCGAGGCGCTCCGTCCTGCCTTCGCGGCCCGCGCAAGTGCCCCGGAAGCCGATGGCCGGGGACACGACACGCTCAGGGATCTCGTCGAAAGGTTCACGACGGCCCACGAGGTACTGGAATTTCTCGGCCGGTCACCGGAGCTGCCGGAACTGCCATCCGTCCGGAGCGAGGTGGAGCGCCATGTCGACCAGGGTGTGGCTCTGGCCGAGGACGCCCTGGCCGCCGCCGGGGCACCGACGGTCAGCGATCTGGAGACGCCCGAGCTGGTGCATGTCATGGAGCGTGCCTTCGGCGTGGACGTGGCGAAGATCGGCTTGCCCAACGGTGTCGACGGTGCGGCCTGGCAGGCGGACGGATTCCGGCTCATCATGATCGGCCGGACGAAGGTGCCGACGCGCCAGCGCTTCACGCTCGCCCATGAACTCGGGCACATCCTGGCCCGGGATGCCCAGGACCTCCTCACGGAGACTCACCTCGCGCCCGGGCGGCAGAAGGACCTGACAGAGATCCGCGCCAATGTGTTCGCCGCCGGCCTGCTGATGCCCCGGGACGAGCTGAACGCTGCTGCGAAAGGGCGTGACCTCACGGACGAAGAGCTCAGATCGCTCGTCGTGCGCTTCAAGGTGTCGCCGAGCGCACTCGCCGCCCGGCTTTCCCAGCTGGGCTTCATCGACGCGGAGACGAGAGGCAGATTGCGTGAACTCACCACGGAAGCCTGCCACTTGCTGACCGGGCAGAGCGACGCTTTCGAAGCCCGCACTGCCTGGGCAGAGGCCACACGGCTGCCTTTCCGGCCCGTTCGGTCGCTGTACGAGGCCTACCTCGCCGGAGAGACGACCCTGCGCCCGCTGGCCGCCTATACCGGCCTCGACGTCGACGAGATCCGCGCGACGCTCGAACCCGAGCCGGAGGACGGCACACCGTCCACAGCCGACGTGGACGAAGGGGACCTGGTCTTCCAGCCATGACACGCCACTGTTGGTTCCCCGACAACACTGTGTTGTGCAACTTCGCGGCGGTCGACCGTCTGAGCCTGCTGGAAAAGGTCCTGGACGGCCGCGGCCGCTGGACGCAGGCGGTTGCGGCGGAGGCCCAGCAGTCGACCCGGTACTGGCCGCGGCTGCGCCAGGTGACCGAGGACGGATGGCTCGGCGATCCCATCGAGATCGACGATCCGGCCGAAACCGCACTCGTGGACCGCATGCGCCGCGTGGTGTTCGGCGGCTCACCGTCCCGGCCGCTGCAACACCTGGGCGAGGCGGAGACGCTGGTCATCATTGAGCACCGCAGAGAGTTAGCAGACTCCGTATGGATCACGGACGACGGCGAAGCGGGCCACTACGCCCGCCGCAAAGGCATCTGCGTCAAGAACACGGTCGACCTCATGCGGGAGGCCGTCGTCGGCGGCTTGATCGCGACCGGCGACGGCTATCGACTCCTGATCGCGATGGAGGCGGCCGGCCGCAACCTGCGGGGTGTCCCACGGAGTCCGGAGGATTTGTTGCCCTGAAGCCTCCGGCGCGTTCCGCTGCCGACCTGGCCGGCGGGCGAGGCGGACGCCGTGCAATGTGGAGCTGAAGCGCATCGTGAATTGGCACCAGGGGAAGCGCGGTTCGGCGGTACGGCCTGTCTCGGCGCCGTCGGCGGCGACGATGACGATGACTGCGCCCACGGAGAACGCGGTCGTTGACGGCGGGCACAATACGGCGAGCTCGCAGGCGAGCTGGAGCCAGTGATGGCCTGTGCGAGGGGTTCGAGCGGCCCGGGTATGGCCCCGTCGGGCCCCGAGAGGAGCCTATTAATCCTGTCCGTGAGCAGACATCGCCAGCAGATGTTGGAATCGCTGGCCAGGTCTTCCTGGCCGCACCGTTTGCAGAGGACGTCGATGGGAACGTCGCAGCAGCCGAGGTAGACGGGATGACCAGCGGCGTCGAGCCCAGGCAGGATGCCGGTGTGACCACAAGTGAGGCACGTCCCCAGACGGTTGCGGGCGGCGCGAACGCAGTGGAAGCAGACGCTGCCCTCGGGCCACTGCCGACTGGCGGGATAGCAGGTGCCGCAACGGACGCAGGCTGGCCACCGGTTTGGGTCGGATCAGGGCGCACAGGGCCTGTACCCAGGGAGGGCAGGCGGTGGCGAACCACCCGGGGCGGGGACGGCCGGCGCCGTGGCAGTTACCGATCGGCACCGCCGTGATCCCCGCCGGCGCCCGCCCTCCGGTTCTCACCCCAGGAGCTGAGTGAAGCGGATGCTGTTGCCGAAGGGGTCGCGGAGGCCGCAGTCGATTCCGTAAGGGCGGTCCGTGGGCTCGTCGGTGAACTCCACGCCCCGGCCGAGCAGGGTCTCGTACGTCTTTCGGCAGTCGTCCGTGGTGAAGATGAGCGAGCCGCCCATGGCGCCCTTCGTCACCAGTTCGCGGACCTGCTGAGCCGTCTCCTCGGACATCGC
The DNA here is from genome assembly GCF_048270745.1 of Streptomyces sp. NPDC056231. Taxonomy (NCBI): domain Bacteria; kingdom Bacillati; phylum Actinomycetota; class Actinomycetes; order Kitasatosporales; family Streptomycetaceae; genus Streptomyces; species Streptomyces sp. NPDC056231. The sequence goes on from NZ_JBLVKW010000118.1 coordinate 13,213, forward strand.
CGGAGGTCCCGGCTTCTCCAGCAGGATCTGGCGTTCCGGATGGCCGGGGATGCTGACCGTGAGCCAGCGCATGAAGCCCATGTCGACATCGGCGTTGACTTCCAGCCCCAGCTTGCCGACGTAGAAGTCGAGGGCCTCGTCCTGGTCGAGGACGTAGATCTGAGAGTGCGTGATGGCGTTGAACATGTGCATCACGTTAGTGGGCCGGCCCGGCGAAAACTTATCCAAAACTGCTCAGCCGACAGCCCGTGCGGAGGGGCTGCACCGGCGCTCAGGCGCTCGGTCGCGTCCACGTCTTCGTGAAGCACGTGGGCACGTTCACGGCCACCGTTTCCTTGCGGTACGTCCTCGGTGACCGACCGACGATGTCGCGGAACGTGCGGCTGAAAGTGCCGGTGCTGCCGAACCCGACCTCGTAGCAGATGTCCGTGATGCTGCGGTCGGTCTCCCGCAGCAGGGACATCGCCCGCTCAACACGGCGGCGCTGCAGATAGCGGTGCGGCGTCTCGCCGAAGGTGGCCCGGAAGGTACGGGCGAAGTGTGCCGGGGACACATGGGCGATCCGGGCCAGGGCCGGGACGTCCAGCGGCTGCGCGTACGCGCGGTCCATCGCATCCCGTGCCCGGAGCATGCGGCGGTTGGTCTCTTCCACGGTGCGGCTCACGGCACCATCCCATCACAGGGTTACGCGGCCTCGTCGGGCTGCGAGGTCCTCGATGACGGCGGCAGGGCGCCCGGCGGCCTCGCCTCAAACGTCGAACTGGGTGTTCGTGCGGGGATGCCCTCACCGGGGTAGCGCCTGTACGGGCCGGTGAGCGGAACCCTCCCAGCGCGTGCCGGCCGGTTCGTAGTGACGCAGGCGCCCCCATGATGTGTCGCACCCGTGTGAACAGTGCGTCCGGACCGGTCCGGACGTGGAATCGTGCGGTGGCGAAGCGAGGGTCACGCTCGCGCCCCCTGCTCGCTCGTCCCGGACAGCGCGGCGACCAGGGTGGTCAGCGCCGAAGCCAGCGCGGTCAGGCCGGGGCCGGCAGGTCCGCCCGGCTCGGACATGTACACATCGCGGCGGATCTCGATCATCAGGGCGCTGACACGCGAGTCCCTGCCGTAGTGCTTCAGTGGTACGTACGTACCGGCGAAGGGGCTGTTGATGCCGGTGCCCCCGAAACCGGCGAACGCCTCCTCGGCCTGGGCGAGGAGTTCCGGCGGGGTGTGGAAGGCGTCGGTGCCCAGGCAGATCGGTGGGCGCGGTCCGGAGCCGTGGAGTTCGTAGGGGAGCGGGGCCGTCGGGTAGGAGTGGACGTCGATGACGACGGCGCGGCCGGTGGCGGTCAGCCGCTCGTCGACGGCGGCGGTCATGGCTTCGGCGTAGGGGCGGAAGTAGCGGTCGATCAGGGGCTCCGGATCCACATCCGGTGAGCGGAGCTGCTCGCGATGCGTGGTCTGCGTGTAGACCGCGCCCATGCCGACCGCCAGCATCTCCTCGCGCTCGTCGGGGAACCGTTCGGGATCGATGACGAGCCGCGACAGGCCGTTGACGAATCGCCAGGGCGTGACGGGAGCAGCCAGAGCGGCTCGGGCGGCCAACTCCGCTGTGTGGGAGTCGGTGATGTGGTCGAGCTCCAGCTCCAGGGCCTTGTCGTCCAGCTCGATTCCGGTACGCACCTGCTCGGGGATGTGGCGAGCCGAGTGCGGAACATGCAGCAGGACCGGTGAGGCGATCCCACCGGACAGAAGGCGGAATGGCTGGTGCGCGTGGGCCATGGAGGTTCCTTCGGGCGGATCGTCGCTGGGTACATCGACGAGGCGGAGTGCCGGGCTTGCGGCACTCCGCCTCGTCATATCCGATTATCTGCCGACGGTGTTCGCGCGGGGCGACTGGGGTGACGGACGTGCGGGGCCCGGATCCGCTATCGGGCGGAAGCGATCAGCGGGTAGTGGTCGGAGAGATTCGTGTACGTGTAGTCCGTGCCCCAGCTGGAGACGGTCCACGGCGTGCTCTGCTCCTTGACCACCTCGTTCGTCCAGCCCGCCGGCTTCGCGTGGCCGGTGCGGTGCAGGACGTAGTCGAGGTCCTCGCGGGGGTCGTCGGGGTAGCGGTCGGCGGCGATCGAGTTGTCCTGGGTGTCGAAGGAGTACGGGTGTCCGGTGCGGGCGTCGGCTCCGGTCAGTCCGGCGTCGGCGAGCATCGACGCGTACTCGGGGGAGCGAGAGTCGACGTTCATGTCGCCTGCCACGATGACCTGTTCGGACTCGGGGATGTTCTTGGCATCGAGGAAGGCGTCCATCTGCTTGAACTGCCGACTGTGTATCTGCGCCGCCTCGCCGGCCTTGCATCCCGAGTCGGTTGACTGGGCGTGGGTCCCCACCACATGAACCTTGGTGCCATCCGTGATCTTGCGTGGGTCTACCCGGCTTCAGCCGGGGAGGGAAATGCATCCTCGGCCCGGAGGCGCGAAGCGCCGGAGTTCGCTGCGTTGTCAGTGGCCTGCACTATGTTGATCAGAACAGCCGAAGGGGGGTGGGCCGGATGATCCGTGCGTACAAGTTCCTCATGCGGCCCACTGCGGGCCAGGCGATCGCGCTCGCCGAGATGCTGCGT